>CACLEX010000010.1 GCA_902606065.1 uncultured Pelagibacteraceae bacterium | reverse complement strand
CTCAAAAAGATACTGAAAGACTTATAGAAAATACTCATGAAAGTGTAAAATTAACATTAGATACAGGACATATGTTATTTGCAAAAGGGGACTCCAAATCCATATTACAAAATTATTATGAGAGAATTTTGCACGTCCATTGTAAAGATATAAGAAAACAAGTTCTTGAAAAATCTTTAAAAGAGGATTTAAGTTTTAGAGGTGCTTTTTTAAAGGGTGCGTTTACAGTGCCAGGAGATGGATGTATTGATTATCAACCTTTATTTAATGTATTAAAAAATAATAATTATTCTGGATGGTTAGTGGTTGAGGCAGAGCAAGATCCGGCAAAAGCAAATCCGTTAGAATATGCAAAAATTGGTTATAAATATCTTACAGATACACTAAAAAAATCTGAAATTGAAATTCATAAAAATTGATTATCTATAGAGTGAAGTTAGTTCATTATTTCCAGCAGCAACACATGGAGATTTAAAACAAGTACCCACAACCCATTCAGATCCAGGATCAGGTAAAAAATTTGATGACATCACAAATATAACACCCATCTCAACTGACTGCCCCGCTTTACCTTCTGCTTTAATTCTAGGATCAGGATCAGTTTTTACTTTAGTATCCTCTGAAAAAGGATTCTCTATATTAAGATTTTTGTTTATATAATTCACAACTTTAGATGAAGACCATTCGCCATTGCATGGATCACCCCAAACAGTCAATTTACCTTCATCATTGTTCCCACAATTATTTATTTCTCCATTAATAAAATCAACTACTTTCTTATGATTTTCTTTAACTAAGTTAGCTTTTGCTTCAACTGCGGGTCTTGTACTTGCAGTCCAGATCAACATACCAACCACATATACCAAAGATAACAACACTAATGCTTCTAATAGTCCAAAATTTTTGAAATTTATTCGCATAATTAAAATTTAATAATTTTTGATTTGTCTAATTTTTTTTCAAAAAAATCAATTATATTTTGTATTGTTTCTTTTCCCATTCTTATCATGCATTCCTCAGTAAATGCAGCGGTATGAGGACTTAAAAAAACTTTATTGTTTTTTAGCAAAGGATTATCCTTTTTAGGTGGTTCTGTCTCAAAAACATCTAAACCTGCACCAAATATAAGACTTTCATTTAATGCTTTATCTAAGTCATTCTCATTAATCATTCCACCTCTTGCAGCATTAATAATTATACAATTTTTTCTCATTGTTTTAAGTAAGTCATAATTAATAATATTTTTTGTTTTTTCATTAAGAGGCATATGTAAAGAAATGGCATCCATAGATTTTACTGCTTCTGTAAGATCTTCAACTTTTTTTCCACCCAATTCCTCAATAATATCTTTTGAAACAAATGGATCATAAACAAAAACATTCATTTCAAATCCTTTGCATCTTCTAATTAAAGATTGACCAATTCTTCCAAATCCAGCAATTAAGATATTTTTTTTCCAAAGCTCAATTGTTTTTGGAAGTTTGTTTCTATTAGAAAAATTTCCTGTTTTAACAGCTTCATCATACATGTTTTTTCCCTTCGATATATTGAGCAACATAAACATAACATGTTCTGCAACTGCAACAGCATTTGCTGTAGCCGTAATTGCCAAGGTGATATTTTTTTCTTTAGAAGATTTGAGGTCAATATTATCGTACCCAACACCATGTCTAGATATAATCTTAAGTTTTTTTGATATATTAATTAATTCACTAGATAAATTCGCTGTTCTAATTGATAGACCATCACACTCCAAAATTTTTTGTTTAATATCTTTGTCATCTATTTTTTCAACAATCTCATAATCATAATTTGGGTCATTCTTAATAAGATCTATTCCCGCTTTATGAATAGGTTGAATTATTAAAATTTTTTTTTTATCTGACACTTAAATTTAGTAAGCTTTAGAGTCTTCTTTTGATTTGATTGATTTTAATTTAGAAACAGCATCTTTTGCACCTGCACTCATATACCTTTGATCGGATCCAATGGTTACCAAATTAAATCCTAAATTAAGCATTTTTTTTGCGTACTCTGGACTAGCATTATGAATACCTGCAAAAATTTTATTTTTTTTTGCATGTTCCAAGATATTCAAAATCTTTTCATAAGTTGGACTTCCTTCAGGATTATCAAAAGCTGGTTTTTGACCTATGGCCAGACTTAAATCGGCAGGTCCAATATAAATTCCATCGATTCCAGGCGTACTCATAATTTCATCTAATTTATCCAAGGCCTCTTTTGTCTCTATCATTGCCATTTTTAAAATCTCATCATTTGCAAAATCTCCATAATCTGAACCTCCATAAATTAATCCTCTAATTGGTCCAAAACTTCTATATCCTTTAGGGGGATACATGCATGCTTGAACAAATTTTTCTGCTTCAAATTTGTTACTCACCATTGGACAAATTACACCGTAGCACCCTGCATCTAAAATTTTCATTATTTGTCCTGGTTCATTCCAGTTTACTCTTGCTAAAGGAGTAACATCCGTAGATGAAATTGATTGCAGCATATGTAATGCATTTGGATAATCTATAACACCATGTTGCATATCAATTGTAAGCGAGTCCCAACCTTGATGAGACATTACTTCCGCTGAAAAAGAGCTAGGAATTTGTAACCAGCCATTAATTATTTGCTCACCATCTCTCATCATCTTTTTTATTTTATTTGGCCTCATTTTAAGATTTCAAACCAAGGTGAGTGTACTTTATATTAAGATAATCTTTAATTGCCATTGAACCACCTTCACGTCCATATCCAGTTTGTTTAATTCCTCCAAAAGGTGCCTCAGCTATCGCAACTGCGGGAGTATTAACCGCAACAGTACCAGTTTCCATTAATTCTGAAGCTCTGTGAGCTTTATCCATAGAATTTGTATAAATATAGCTACATAATCCTAAGTCATTATCATTAGCTCTCTCAACTACTTCATCAAAAGTTTTAAATGACAACATTGGAACTAATGGACCAAATGGTTCTTGTTTCATTATTGTAAAATTGTCCTTTACATTGTCAAAAACAGTTGGCTCATAAAAATATCCTTTGTTAAAACCTTGAGGTCTTTTTCCGCCCAATAAAACTTTTGCTCCCTCTTTTTTTGTTGTTTCAACTAATTCTTCGATTTCTCCTAATCTTTTTGCAGTTGTTAAAGGACCTAATTGAACTCCTTCATCTAAACCATTTCCAATTTTTAATTTTTTGGTTCTTTCAATAAATGCATTTATGAATTCGTCTTTTTTATTTTCTTGTATATAGAATCTGTTAGGTGAAATACAAACTTGACCATTATTTCTAAATTTTGCAGTAATTGCCATATCTGCAACTTTATTTATATCAACATCATCAAAAACTATAAAAGGTGAGTGTCCACTAAGCTCCATTGTGACTCTTTGAACTTTGTCTGCGGCTTTTTTTAAAATTAATTTACCTACTCTTGTTGATCCAGTAATTGAAACTTTTTTAATAATATCAGACTCTAACAACTCATTTGAAATACTTTCAGGATCTCCTGATAATAAGTTTACAACTCCAGGAGGGACTCCCGCTTCTTTACAAATATCTACTAACTCCATTACTGTTCCTGGAGTAATTACATCAGGCTTACAAATTACTGAACATCCGGCAGCTAATGCTGTTGAAATTTTTCTTGCTGCTAGAATTAAAGGAAAATTCCATGGCACTAAAGCTGCTACAACTCCAACTGGCTGATAATAAACATGAACTCTCGTATCTGGAAATCGACTTTCGACTGTTTGTCCATAAATTCTTTTTGTTTCCTCAGCATTCCACTCAAAAATATCAGCAGCCCCGCCAGTTTCACCAATTCCCTCTGCTAAAGGTTTTCCAACTTCAATCGTTAACCATTTTGCTAAAACATCTTGTTTTTTTCTTAAAAGATCAGCAATTTTTCTAATAATATATGATCTCTGCCAAGGTAAAGTGTTTTTCCAAACTTCCAAACCTTTCTCTGCAGATTTAAGAGCTTTTTGAACATCTGCTGAAGATGCCTTAGACGCTTGGCCAATAATTTCTTCCGTAGCAGGATTTATAACATCGTAAGTTTCTTTTTTTTCCGCTTGTTGCCACTTACCATCAATGAACTGCCCAAATTTACTATACATAATTTTTATTTTATGGTTAATTAAGCGAAATTTTAAGAGAATATATCTACAATTATGAAAAAAATAAAGCTTACATGTGCTCATGCAATTGTAAAGTTCCTGACTTCTCAAAAAATTCTTATCGATGGTAAAAAAGAACCTTTATTCGCTGGTGCTTTTGGAATATTTGGTCATGGTAATGTAGCTTGTTTAGGACAAGCTTTAGAGGAAAATAAAGATAAACTTCCAACTTATAGAGGTCATCATGAGCAAAACATGGCTTTAACAGGAATTGCTTATGCTAGAGCAAAAAGAAGAAAACAAGTATTTGTAGCAACAAGTTCTGTAGGTCCTGGTTCTACAAATATGGTAACAGCTGCAGCAGTTGCGATGAGTAATAGACTGCCAATTTTATTTCTTCCGGGTGATACTTACGCAAACAGGATGCCTGATCCAGTTTTACAACAAGTAGAACATTTTAATAATCCAGGAATTACTCAAAATGATGCTTTTAAACCAGTTACAAAATATTTTGATAGAATAACCAGACCAGAACAAATTTTACAAACATTTCCCCAAGCTGTACAAGTTTTATTAGACCCAGCTGATTGTGGTCCAGTATGCATATCTTTATGTCAGGATATACAAGGAGAAATTTTTGATTATCCTGAGGATTTTTTTAAAGAAAAAATCCATAATATACGAAGACCAAGACCTGATGATTTTCAAATTAAAGAGGCAGCTGAAAAAATTAAAAAATCCAAAAATCCAATCATAATTTCTGGTGGAGGTGTTTTTTACTCAGATGCAATGGAGGAACTTTCTACTTTTGCAGTTAAACACAATATACCTGTAACACAAACTGTAATGGGTTATTCTTCTATGAAAAGAGATCATTCTCATTTTTTAGGACCTATTGGGGGTTTAGGAGGAAAAGCAGCAAACAACTTTGCAAAAAAAACTGATTTAGCAATTGCTATCGGAACTAAGTTAGGAGATTTCACAACTGGGTCATGGTCCAATTTTGAAAATCCAAATTTTTCACTAGTATCAATCAATGTTGCAAGATTTGATGCTAGTAAGCATATGGCACAATCAATTATTGGAGATGCAAAAGTTTCTTTAAATGAACTATCACAAGTTTTAGGTGATTGGAAAGCATCGGAGGAATGGCATAAAAAATCTAGAGATGAACTTAAATCTTGGAATGAATATGTTGATAAAGAAAGTGGACCAACTAATCAAAAACTCCCAAGTTATGCTCACGCAGTTGGTGCAATTTATAGAAACTCTGATCCAAGTGATATCGCTGTCACTGCAGCTGGAGGTTTGGTAGGAGAAGTTGTTCAAATTTGGAGACCAAGAGAACTTAATACTCATGAAACAGAGTGGGGCTTTAGTTGTATGAGTTATGAAATTTCTGGAGCTTTAGGAATTAAAATGGCCAATCCAAACAAAGAAGTTATCACATTTGTAGGTGATGGATCATATTTACTTTATAATTCAGATATATATTCATCTGTAATAACTAATAATAAACTAATTGTAATTGTCTGTGATAATGGTGGTCATGCTGTCATTAATAGACTTCAATTATTTAAAGGTGGAAAAGAATTTAATTGTTTGTTTGAGAGTTCAAATGTTTCAAATTTAGTAAAAGTAAATTTTGCAAAACATGCAGAAAGTATGGGGGCAAAGTCTGAAGAGGTAAGTTCTATCAGTGAATTAGAGGAAGCTTTCAAAAGAGCGAAGAAATCAAAAGTGACTTACGTTATTTCAATCAAAACTCATTCGTATCAATGGCTTGAAGGATCAGCTTATTGGGAAAGTCCAACTTTAGAAATTCCCAAAACCAAAGAAAATGAAAAAGCTCTAAAATTACACAAAGAAGGTAAAGCAAAACAAAGACAGGGAGTATAACCCTAATGAGCAAAGTATTTAAAGTTGGCTTAATTGGTTGTGGTCATATCGCAGAAACATATTTCAGAGCTCACAAATATTTCAAAAATTTTAAAATCATTAAATGTGCAGATGTTAAAGAAAAAGCAGCTAAGAAATGTGCTAAAATTTATAAAATTAAAGCAGTTTCGGTAAGTAATTTACTAAAAGATAAACAGGTTGAAATAATATTAAATCTAACCCCTCCAAAAGTTCATTACCAAATTGCAAAAAAGTCTTTGTTAAATGGTAAACATGTATACTCAGAAAAACCATTAGCAATTAATTTAAAAGAGGGAAAAGAATTACTAAAGCTCTCAAAAAAAAAGAAATTATATTTAGGAAATGCTCCAGATACTTTTTTAGGAGGAGGCAATCAAAAATCGAAAGAATTATTAGAAAGTAAAAGTATAGGCAAAGTAAATTTAGGTAATGCAATTTTTGCTTTTCCAGGGGTTCAATCTTACCATCCAGACCCAGAACCATGGTTTGCAAAAAAAGAAGGTGGTCCAGTAATTGATATGGGACCTTATTATCTCACTGCATTAGTAAATTTATTGGGTCCAGCCAAAGAGGTAAAAGCAGCAAGTTTAATGAAAGGTTCACGATTTAGAACAATTGGTATTGGTCCTAAAAAGGGAAAAAGGATTAAGGTAGAATGTCCAACTACATATTTTACAACAATCATATTTGAAAATGGAAGCATAATCAGACTCACTTTATCTTTTGATGTTATAGCTCATCAAAGAAATCATATTGAACTTTATGGAACCAAAGGTTCAATGATTGTACCAGATCCTAATATGTTCGGCGGTTCAGTTTACGTCTGTAAAAAATTAGGAAGCCCATGGAAAGAATTTAAAACAAATCAAATGCCGCTAGGAAAAATTAATATTAGAACGCAAAGTTCTAGAGCAAATGAGTCACCTACTAACGCTAATTACAGAGGAGTTGGTCTTGCAGAAATGGCTTATTGCATTGATAAAAAAAAGATACATAGATGCAATGGAGAAGTATCTTTACATGTTCTTGACTTGATACAATCAACTATGCAATCTGCTAAAACAAATAAACCAATTAGACTTAGTACAACATGTAAAATTCCAAAACTTTTTATTAATAAAGAAATAAATAAATTAATGAGATGAAATATGCAGATTGGAATTGATCTTGGGGCAAGTAAAATAGAGTATGTGTTATTAGATGATGTTGGCAATGAGCATCATAGAGAAAGAACCGAAGTTCCAAAAAATTATAAAGATACATTATCCATAATTAAAAAAATAGTTATCGAACTTGAGCGTAAAGCTGGTAAAGAATTACCAGTGGGTGTATGTCATCCAGGGATTCATTCTATTCAAACAGGACTAGTTAAAAATGCGCCTAATTCTTTTTGGATAAATGGTAAACCTTTACAAAGAGATTTACGGAGTGAGATTGGCAAAGAAATTTATTGTGAAAATGATGCAAACTGTTTTGCTTTATCAGAAGCAATAGATGGTTCTGGAAAACATTATAAAATAGTTTTTGGGGTAATTCTTGGATCTGGTGTTGGAGGCGGTTTAGTTATAGATAAACGAATTGTCAATGGACCTAATGGGATTACTGGAGAATGGGGACATAATCAAATACCAAGTGCTTGTATTGAAGGTGTTCAAATAAAAAAAACTAATTTAAGAGCTGGGGAAATAGAAAACTTTGTTGCGGGTATAGGTATTTCTAAAGCGTTCAAAAACCAGTTTAAAAAGGACTTATCTGCCCAAAAGATATTTGAGATGCATAGAAAACTTGATTTAGATGCAGAAAAATTAATTGATAAATATAAAGATCAACTCGCTATGTCTTTAGCCACTGTTGTTAATATAATTGATCCAGATGTGTTTGTTTTCGGGGGTGGGGTATCTAACGAAATAAATTTTTTAGATGAAATTAAACAAAAAATGAAAAAATTTGTAGCAGGGGGTGAATTTGAGGGGACTTTTTTAAAACCCAAATTCGGTGATGCAAGTGGTGTTCGGGGTGCAGCTCGATTAGCAAGAACCACAAATTATTGACTAGTGAATAAAATTCATTTACTACAAAAGGAGCTAATTATTTAAGTCTAGGAAGAGAAATATGAAATTATGTAGAATAGGTAGCGTAGGTAAAGAAAAACCAGTAATCATAGATAGTGAAAACAATTACCGAGATTTGTCATCAATAATTAATGATTTAAACCCTGAGACATTGAATTTTGATACATTAGAGAAAATAAAAAAAACTGATATTTCAAGTTTACCAAAGCTTGACTCAAGTTCTAGAATAGGTGCATGCGTTTCTAACCCATCAAAATTTATTGGCATTGGTTTAAATTTTAAAGATCATGCCGAAGAACAAAATTTGCCAATACCAAAAGAACCTATAATTTTTTCAAAATTCACTAGTTGTATAGCTGGACCAAACGATCCAATTATTGTTCCTAAGGGGTCTAATCATACGGATTGGGAAGTTGAGTTAGGTTTTGTTATCGGAAAAAAAGCCATAAATGTAAGTGTTGAAAATGCCATGGATCATGTTCTTGGGTTTTTTTTAGTGAACGATGTGAGCGAAAGAGATTTTCAAAAGAATAGAGGTTTAACTTGGGATAAAGGAAAGGGTTTTGATACATTTGGCCCAATTGGTCCTTACATTGTGACAAAAGATGAGGTTACTGATTTTCAAAACTTGAATATGTTTTTAGATGTTGACGGTAAAAGAATGCAAACAGGAAATACCAAGCATATGATATTTGACGTAAAGACATTGGTCTCTTACATGAGCTCATGTATGAGTTTACACCCTGGTGACATTTGTTGCACCGGAACACCCCCAGGTGTTGGAGAAAATATGAAACCACCTCACTTTTTAAAAGGAGGTGAAGAAGTAGTTTTGGGTGTAGATAAACTCGGCACTCAAAAACACCAGGTTGTTCCTTACAAGGAATAATATAAATTTTATTTATTAGATGTTAGAAATTTTTATTGCTTTAGGTGCGGGTTTGATAAGTTTTTTATCACCATGTGTATTACCATTAATACCTGGTTATATCTCTTATATTTCTGGTACTTCATTAAATGAGTTAATAGAAAAAAAAAATATAAACTTAATTCCTATCATTCTTTTTACAATTGGTTTTTCAATTGTTTTTATTATTTTTGGTGCCGCTTCAACTTTTTTAGGCCAAGTATTATTACAAAATTCAAATGAATTAAGAATTGGTGCTGGATTAGTAATCTGTATTTTATCTTTACATTTAATTGGAATTATAAATTTAAAATTTTTGAATTATGAAAAAAGACTTCACACAAATAGTAACACTAATTTTTTTAGTCCAATATTAATTGGCATGGCTTTTGCTTTTGGTTGGACACCATGTATAGGCCCTATTCTTGGATCAATCTTAGCACTTGCCTCAACAGAGGAGAGTATCAATAGAGGTATAATACTTTTATCATTTTATTCTTTAGGTCTTGCTTTACCATTTATTTTATCGGGTTATTTAATTCAAAAATTTTTAATTTTTTCAAAAAATTTTAAAAAGAACATTAATTTAATTTCAAAAATTGGTGGTGTAATATTATTAATTACCGGTATATTAATATTAACAAATCAATTACAAGCATTAGGTTATTATTTACTTAATATATTTCCTTTTTTGCAAAATTTTGGATGATTGTTTATGAAGATATATCAAATTGACTCAAGTGCTAGAAAAGAGGGTTCGACCTCAAGAGCTTTAGCTAAAAAGTTACTAGAAAAAATTAAAAAACCTGAAGATGAGGTTATATATAGAGATCTAAATGAAGAAATGGTTTTTGTGAGTGGTTTAACGGAATCTGGAATGAATATTGAGGAAAAAGATCAAAATGAAAATCACAAAAAAATGTTTGAGCTCTCCAATCAACTCGTAAAAGAACTCAAAGAGAGTGATATTATAATTATTTCAGCACCAATTTACAATTATGGTCCTCCCGCAACCTTAAAAGCTTGGTCAGATTTGGCAGCAAGAATTGGAGAAACATTTAAATTTAAACCTAATGGTAGAAGAGAAGGTTTGTTAAAAAATAAAAAAGCTTATTTAGTAATTACATCAGGAGGAACTAAGTTAAATAGCAATGAAGACTTTTTAACTCCTTGGTTGAAATTTATTTTAAATTTCTTTGGTATAGAAAAAGTTGAGACAATCAGTGCAGATCAAATGGCTCTAGATTATGAAAAATCAATTAAAGAAGCTCACGCACAAATTGATAAAATAAAACTATAATCAACTTAAATTAATTTTGAAATTTTAATTTGCTCTTTTCTAATTCAATAAAATAAATTAATATGTTCAAAGGGGTGTCTTAACAGACTGAGATTAAACCCTACGAACCTGTCCGGTAATTCAGAAAGGGAACGATGGATAAAACATATTTTTTAACACAATCAACCGCATTATTTTTAGTAATTGTTATATGTTTAATTTTTTTATCATTTGGAATTTATTATTCTAAAAACTATCAAGGATTAAAAAATTATTTAACTGCAAATAGAAATATTGGATTTCTCTCATTAACAACAAGTTTGACAGCATCTGCACTTGGAGCATGGATTCTTTTTGGTCCTGCTTCAGCTGCAACTTGGGGAGGTTTAGGTGCGGTAATTGGATATTCCCTTGGGACAGCTTTTCCAATGATTTTTTTTATATATCTTGGAAAAAAAATTAGAAAAGAGTTTCCCCAAGGTTCTACTCTCATTGAATTTTTAAGAAAAAAATTTGGTAAAAGTTTATTTAAACTTGTTTTGCTGATGACAATTTTTTATATGTTTATTTTCTTATGTGCTGAAGTTACAGCGGTTGCAATTTTGATTAACTATATTTCAGGCACTGAACTTTGGTTCACTGCTTTAATTGTGTTATTGTGTACTTTAACTTATACTTTATATGGTGGATTAAAAGCTTCAATATTGACTGATAACATTCAAATGTTTGTCATTGGTTCATTATTATTAATTTCTTTAATGTATATTTTGTCTTTCACAGGATCAAAATTTTCATTTGATTTTGTAAAAGAAAAAAACCCGCATCTTTTAAGTGGATCTTATTTGCCTGGTTATACTTCTGGTTTAAC
This sequence comes from uncultured Pelagibacteraceae bacterium, assembly GCA_902606065.1. Taxonomy (GTDB): domain Bacteria; phylum Pseudomonadota; class Alphaproteobacteria; order Pelagibacterales; family Pelagibacteraceae; genus Pelagibacter. The sequence goes on along the minus strand of CACLEX010000010.1, from coordinate 14,806 downwards.
TTTTTTTATTGCTGTCGCAGCAACAAATTTATTTCACCAAGGTAATTGGCAACGTATTTACGCAGCAAAAGATTATAAAACTTTAAAAAAAAGTTTGATTTTATCTTTTTTGATAATTGTACCGATCGTTTTTTTTATGGGTTTTACAGGACTTGTTGGTTTTTCACTCAATTCATCAATAAGGCCCGATCTAAGTTTTTTTTATTTGTTACTAAATGAACAAGCAATGTTTTTATCAATAGTAATTATTATTTTAGGTCTAGCATTAACTATATCAACCGTAGATACCTTAATTAATGCAATATCAAGTTTAATTATAGTTGATGGTAAAGCTACATTTAAATTTAAAAAAAAGACTAATTATTTAAATTTTTCTAAATATATAATTGTTTTTTTATCCATAATATCTTTTGTAATTGCATCTAATGGCTTTGATATTTTATATTTGTTTTTACTGGCTGACTTATTTTGTTGTGCGTTCGTGATAACCGTTTTTTATAGCTTTTATAATAAGATTGATGAAAAAACTGCATATATATCAATCATTATTGGGTTTATATCTGGATTTTTGTTATTTCCTTCACCAGATTTCTCAAAGAGTTTGTTGGTTGGAATATTGTTATCAAAAGAAATATTTAGTCCGTTTATATCCCAATCATTATTATTTTTGTCTTTTATCATCGCAACTTTTTTACCTTTATTGGTTCTTAAAGCTAAAAAGATCAAATTTTAGTTGATTGTATTAAGTGAATTAATAGTTATATAACTGACCGAATGTCAGAAAATCAAATAGTAATTAATGATCTCTCTAAGGTTTATGATAACGGCTTTAATGCTTTAAAAAATATAAACCTCAATATCAAAAAAGGAGAAATTTTTGCGATGCTTGGACCCAATGGTGCAGGTAAAACTACTTTGATTAGCATTATTTGTGGAATTGTAAAACCGTCATCAGGAAAAGTTACAGTTGAAGACTTTGATATCATTGAGGATTATAGAGAAACCAGATCACGTATAGGCCTTGTTCCTCAGGAATTAACTTTAGAACAATTTGAAACTGTTTTTAATAACGTTTCGTATTCAAGAGGTTTGTATGGAAAAAAACCAGATCCAAAACATATTGAAAAAGTATTAAAACAACTCAGTCTTTGGGATAAAAAAGATTTAATCTTGCGAAAATTATCAGGCGGGATGAAAAGAAGAGTTTTAATTGCTAAAGCATTGTCTCATGAACCAAAAATTTTATTTTTAGATGAGCCTACTGCTGGTGTAGATGTTGAATTGAGACAAGAGATGTGGAAGGTCGTAAAATCATTAAGAGAAATAGGTGTTACAATTATTTTAACAACTCATTATATTGAAGAGGCTGAAGCAATTGCTGACCGAGTAGGAGTTATTAATCAAGGAGAAATTATCATTGTAGAACAAAAGAAAGAACTTATAAAAAAAATGGGTCGAAAAGTTTTATCTGTTGAATTACAAAAGGAAATTCAAAATGTACCAAGTTCATTAAAAAAATATAATTTAATTATCGGAAATAATAAAATGTCGCTAGTTTACACTTATAACCTTGAAGAAAAACAGACAGGAATTACAAATCTTTTACAAGATATAAAAGACTCAGGATTAAAATTGAGAGATCTAAAAACAGAGCAAAGTAATTTAGAAAAAATATTTGTAACTTTAGTAAGGGAAAATAATGAAAATTAATTATTATGGATTTAAAGCTATTTATTTTCATGAAATGGATAGATTTAGACGAACTCTAGGTCAATCTCTTTTATCACCAGTAATTTCAACATCATTATATTTTATTGTTTTTGGTTCTGTGATTGGTGGTTACGTTCAAAAAATTGACGGTATTAGTTACGGATCATTTATAGTTCCAGGATTGCTGATGTTAACTTTGTTAACTCAATCTATAAGTAATACTTCTTTTGGAATATTTTTTCCAAAATTTAATGGGACTATTTATGAGATTTTAGCTGCGCCTATATCCGCTTATGAAATTGTACTGGCATTCGTAAGTGCAGGAGCTACCAAAACACTGATTGTTGGTTTTGTAATTTTTTTGACTGCACAATTTTTTGCTGATGTACAAGTTCAATATCCATTGTTAATGATTTTTTTATTAATTCTTGTTTCTTTCACATTTGCATTATTTGGATTTTTGGTTGGTTTAGTCAGCAAGGACTTTGAGCAGATGTCAATAATTCCTTCTTTTGTAATAACACCAATGGTATTTTTAGGTGGAAGTCTTTATTCATTAGATATGTTACCTGAATTCTGGCAAGTAGTTACTTATTTTAATCCTGTAGTTTACTTAATTAGTAGCCTTAGATACTCTTTCTATGGCATATCAGATTTTAATATTTGGATTAGTGTGGGTTTAATGGTGTTATTTTTGTCAGTTTGCGTAATTATTGTTTCTATATTACTTAAAAAGGGTTACAGCATTAAGTCTTAAAAGAGATTTATTTAAAAATTTTTTTGAGTTTTTTTAGGTTATCTACATTATCAACAGTGTACCATTTTTTTGGCATTACATCAGAAACATATAATTGCCTGATTTTAATTAGTTTTTTCCAGAGAATATTAAAGTCATCAGTAGGTTTAATTTTATCGTTTATCTTTTTTGGATTTAGTATTTGAATACCAGTGCAGTAAATATCAGATTTTTGTGTTCTTGAGAGTTTTTTAACAATATTTTTTTTTTTAAAAATAAAATCTCCCGCTAATCCTTTAATTGGTTTTGTTGGAATTAACATGCATAGGGGCTGACCTTTTTTATAATAATCTTTCTCAAGTTTTTTAAAATCAATGTTAGTGACGTTGTCGCAAGTTAAGACATAAATTGGAGAGTTGAATGATTTAAATATAGAGTTGAATATCCACCAAGAATTACCCTTTTTGTCTGTATTTATTATTGATGAAACTTTTTCTTCTATTAAATGTTTAGCTAAAATAGGGCCTTTGTAACCAACTGAAATATGAACAAAATTTATATATTTTTTCAGTCTTTTGATACCCCTTGCTATTAATGAAGTTTGTTTAAATTTAACTAAACCTTTAGGTATTTTTTTGGTAAGTGGCATTAATCTGGCTCCACGTCCAGCCGCCATTATAAAAGCATGATTTATTTTTCTATAAGTCATTAGATTTCAGACCAAACTTGATAATTTTTTCAATTTCAGACTGCGCTAATCTCTTTGCATTTTCAGAAGATATTATTTCTTTAAGTGGTTTTTTTAAAAGATTATTAAAATCGATTACAAAATATTTTCTGTTCTTAATTTTCATCTCTTTAGCATATTTTAACTCATCTTCACCAATTAAATATTCGTCTTGTCGATCACCTTTTCTAGATTGAATTATTTTATATTTACCACCAAATTTTTTTGTCCAGACTTTTAAGAAATCGATCATTTTTGCAGATTTCATTTCGGCTGAAAGAATTTTTCCATTTAATTTATTTTTAAGTTTTAGAGCCAGATCAATTAAACTTACAGCTTCATTGACTGAGAAAAAAAATCGCCTCATATAAGGACCGGTGGTAAGTATAGTCTTATTTTTTTTATACATTTGCTTCCAAATTGGTAGAACAGATCCAGTAGACCATGTTACATTACCATACCTCACACAAATAAATTTAGTTTTACTATAAGATTTTATTGATGAAAAAAGTCTTTCCATACAAGATTTACTTAAACCATAAATATTTTTAATTGGCGGTGATGCTTTGTCGGTTGAAATACCTATAACTGTTGGAACTTTTTTGTTTATACACGCTCGAACAATGTTAGTAGATCCAAGTATATTTATATCGATACATTCAAATGGAAACTTTTCTGATAAGTCAACAAATTTTGTAGCTGCAGCATGAATTACAATATCAGGTTTAGTATAATTCAAACAATCATGCACCGATTCAATATTAGAAACATCTAAAGGCACCACTTCACAATTCGTTAAATTCTTTACCAGGAAATTTTGTTTATTATTACGGGCACCAAGAAAAACTTTATATTTTTTCTTATAAAAATTAGCCAAATTTCTTCCTAGATAACCAGTACCACCTGTTATAAGAATTTTTTTCATTATTAAATTTTATAAATATGTTTATAATTTTAATCTAAACAATGTCTATATCTATTCATATACCTTTTTACAATCCAAATCCCGAGAAAAAAGAGGGACATAGAAATTTACGACGATTTGATTATTTAAAAGAAAATGTTGAAAATTTAAAAACACTATCAATTAAAAATGATATTTTTGTTCATACGCACAATGAGTTTTTAGATGATAAAAAATTAGATGCTAGAATAATTAAGCATCAAATAAATGATAATGATTTGAATAAAGGATATTTAACATGGAAATGTCGACCATTAATGGAAGAACAAAAAAATGATTATGAATATTTTTGTTATTTAGAACACGACATTAAGTTTTCGGAAACAAATTTACAATATTGGCTTAAATATCAAGAAAAATTGGCTGAAAAAAATTTCCATCTTGGTTTTTTTATTTTTGAAAAAAGTGATACCGATAATCAGAATTATAGTATTCATATGACAAAAAAATTGGATAAATTTTTCATGATAGATAACCAAAAATTTATTGTAAATGACCTTGAAAATTATTGCTGTTTTTGGATTTATACAAGACAACAATTTCAAAATTTTTTAAGTTCGAAGTGGTGGACTTTTAAAAAAAGAGCTCATAATTTTAGATTCAATTATGGTATTACTGAAAGAGCAGCGATTGGTTACCATGGTTTAAGTATGAACTATTTTAAGGCAACTTTGATACCTGAGATAGATGGTCAGCCAATTCAAGACTCATTTATTGAACATATAACTAATAATTATTATAGAAAAAGAGATTTAAGAGAAGCATGTAAATTTAAAACTGACAATGTTTTTGTTGATACAGATCAAAGTAAAGAGGTAAGTAACAATTTTAAACTAAAAAAAATTTTCAAATTTTTTTTGTGGAAGTTAAGATTCATTACTAGAAAATTTAACTGACCCATTTCTGGGCCAGTTAATAGACTAATATATAAGAGGAATTGTTTTTATTAGAATTGTTCAGACTCTGTTGAGCCATCCATTGCTGTAGTTGAGCTCTTTCCACTACTTATTGTATTAGAAACAGCATCAAAATAAGACGTACCCACTTCTCTTTGGTGTTTTACACTTGTGTAACCATCTTTTTCACGAGCAAATTCTTGTTGTTGAATCTTTGAATAAGCAGCCATACCTTCTTTTTTATATTTCTCTGCTAATTCAAAAATTGCAATATTTTGTGTATGAAAGCCAGCTAGTGTTATAAATTGAAATTTATAGCCAATTTTACTTATTTCTTTTTGAAATGAAGCAATTTCTTCGTCTGATAAATGCTTCTTCCAATTAAATGATGGAGAACAATTGTATGCTAAAAGTTTTCCAGGAAATTTTTCATGAATTGCATCTGCAAATTTTTTAGCCTCTTCAAGATTTGGTGTAGCTGTTTCACACCAAATTAAATCTGAATATGGTGCGTATGCTAATCCTCTTGAAATTGCTTGCTCGATTCCTGATTTAACGTAATAAAATCCTTCTGGAGACCTTTCACCTGTTAGAAAAGGTTTATCATTTTCATCAAAATCATTTGTAATTAGTTTTGCAGCATTCGCATCTGTTCTAGCTAAAATTATTAATGGCACATCAGCAATATCAGCTGCTAGTCTTGCAGCCTTTAAATTTTTAATCATAGTCCCTGTTGGCACAAGTACTTTACCACCCATATGACCACATTTTTTTTCACTAGCTAATTGATCTTCAAAATGAACACCTGCCGCACCAGCTTTAATAAACTTTTTTGTAAGTTCAAAAACATTTAATGGACCTCCAAAACCTGCTTCACCATCTGCAATAATTGGAAGCATATAATCAATTCTTTTGTCTTTTTTCATATCACCATCTTTTAGTTCCATATGTTGAATTTGGTCTGCTCTTAGTAAAGCGTTATTCATTGACTCTACAAGTTTTGGAGCACTATCATATGGATATAAAGATTGATCTGGGTACATTTCGCCAGCACTATTAGCATCAGCAGCTACTTGCCAACCACTTAAATAAATTGATTTTAGACCAGCTTTAGCATGTTGAACCGCTTGATTTCCTGATAAAGATCCTAAAGTACTTATATAATTTTCTGTATTAAGAAGTTTCCAAAGTTTAACTGATTGTTGTTTACATAAGGAATATTCAATTTTAATTGAGCCTCTTAATCTTTCAACTTCATCGGGTGTATAATCTCTTTTAATGCCTGCAAATCTTTTTAGTTCGTATGAGATGTTTTCTGCACTCATAATTGGTAGTACCTCAAAAGTTAAAATTAAAATGAAAAAGTAAAATTTGATTTAGTTAGAGTCGTTAAGTGTCTCAACTAAATCTTTCATTCCACTTGAACCCCAATCACAATGATCATCTCTCATGTAAATACCTCTGCTATTATGTCTAGCAAGGTCCTCATTTTTTATGATTTGAGCCTCATTTTCTGTGTTTTTTTGTTTATCAGTCATGTAAATCTTATAATTTACAAAATTTACAAAATCTACAAAAAAGGATAAAAAGCTTGTAAATAAAGGAAAATAATTGTAAATATAAATTTACAAAATTTACAAATAGAAAATATGAGTCAAAATGATTTGAAAATAGGACCAAAAATCAAGGCTTTTAGACGTCAACTGGGTCTTCAAGCTAATAAACTTGCACAAGAGATAAATATTTCACCTAGTTATTTAAATTTAATCGAGGGGGGAAAAAGAAAAATTGACGGGGATCTGCTTTTAAAAATTTGCGAAAAGTTAAACATCGAACTTTCTCAATTAACATCAAAAGATGATGTAAATTTAGAAAATACACTTTCAGAAATTTTAGATGATAAATTATTTGAGGATCTTGATATTTTGGGCCCAGAGGTCAAAGATCTTGTAGGAACTAATCCAAAAATCGGAAAAGCAATTGTAAGATTAGGAGATATTTTAAAAAAAAAAGATCATGAATTAGTTAACAAGATTGAAAAAATTTCTGGAAAAATTGTTGACAATAGAAAGAACTCATTTCCAGGTGAAGTTATTTCTGACTTTCTTCAAGAAAATAAAAACTATTTTCCAAAATTAGAGGATTTTGCCAATAAAGTTTTCGAAAAAGTTCAAAAAAATAATCGTACAAGATATGTTGCTCTTTGTGATCATTTAAAATCTGAATATGACATTATTGTCAAAGATGTTATTCCAGAGGAAAATAAACCTTTTTCTAAAATTTATAACAAAAATAAAAAAGAACTCCTGTTAAGTGATTATAGTTCTCTTGAAACCAAAAAACTTCACGCAGCTGCACAAATCGCACAAGAGGGAGCAATTAAAGAAATTGAGGATTATTTAACTAAATTTACTTTTCCATCAGAAGAGTCTAAAAAATTAACTAAAATTGCTTTGCTTAATTATTGTGGTGCTGCAATATTAATGCCTTACAAACTTTTTCATTCAGAGTGTAAAAAACTTAAATACGATCTTGAATTATTACAAAATACTTTTGCAACATCTTTTGAACAAGTAGCTCATAGAGTAACTTGTTTGCAAGATCCAAAACTACCTGGAATACCATTTCATTTTTTAAGAGTTGATATGGCTGGAAATATTTCTAAAAGATTTTCTTTGTCTGGAATTGAAATTCCAAGATATGGAGGTGCGTGTCCAAGATGGAATGTTTATTCTGCATTTACAAGACCTGGAGTTATTCAAAGTGCTGTAAGTAAAATGACCAACGGAGAAAAATATGTTTGTATTGCACGAACTGTTGAAAAAGGGATTGGAAGATTTGGTAGAGCAAAAAGTATTTTGTCTATTGGGTTAGGTTGTGAAGCTAAATATGCTAAAGATTTTGTATATACTGAAAATGTTAACTTGAGTGAAAAATCATCAGAAATTCCAATAGGTGTGTCATGTAGAACCTGCGATAGATTAGATTGTTCTCAAAGAGCTTTTCCTCCTTTACACAAAAAATTTGATGTCGACATAAATCTAAGAGGTGTTTCGGTTTATGTAGGTGATAAAAATTAAAAATATGCTTAAATTTATAATTCCTGCAGTCATATTCTTTCTAATTGTTCTTTTTTGGGAAAAGATTAATGAGAAAATTTACCAAAAATTTAAGGTTAAAATTAATTTAGTTATTTTAACTGTAGCCTTATTATTTGTATTAGCAGTATTGATTTTATTATACTTTTAGTTCTGATGAAAAAAATTTTTATAATTTTTATAATTTTTTTTTCATATTTTAGTAATTTAATTGCAGATGAAAGAATTAAAAAACTAAATCAATTGTTTGATGATTTAAAAACTCAAAATTTCTCAGCCGCGAATAAAATTGAACAAGAAATTTGGCAAATATGGAGCACACATCCAAATGATGAAAATTTGACAATGTTATTAAATAAGGGATCAAGTTTAGTAAATGAATTAAAGTATAATCAAGCAATAGATATATTTTCTAAAGCAATAAATTTGGATCCGTTATGGGCTGAGGCATGGAATAAACGTGCAACTGTATTCTATTTATCTGGTAATTTTGAAAAGTCGCAAAAAGATATTGATAAAGTTTTAGAATTAGAAAAAAGGCATTTCGGCGCTCTTGCTGGACAAGGTCTTGTAAATATTCAATTAAAAAATTATAATAAAGCAATTGAGAGTTATGAAAAAGCTAAAGAAATATATCCCACAATGAAATCACCAGATATGATGATAAATCAAATTAAAGAATTAATTAAAAAACAATCAATCTAAGATGATAGATTATATATTACCATTTTTAATACTTATCATGATTGTGGTATTCATCCACGAATACGGCCATTATTATTTTGCAAAAAGATATGGTGTTGCAGTAACTGATTTTTCAATTGGATTTGGAAAAGAAATATTTGGTTGGAATGATAAATCTGGAACCAGATGGAAAATTTGCTGGATACCCCTTGGTGGATATGTAAAATTCTTTGGAGATCGAAATGTTTTTTCACAAGCTGATCAAGAAAAATTAATAGAAAAATATAACGAAGAAGACAGGAAAAAATTATTCGTTTTAAAACCACTATATCAAAGAGCTTTAATTGTTTTTGGTGGACCTTTGGCAAACTTCTTACTCGCATTATTAATTTTCTTTTCTATTTATACTTTTGCAGGAAAAGATTTTACTCCTGCAATGATCAATGAGGTACAAAAAGATAGTCCTGCAATGATCGGTGGTTTGAAACAAAATGATATTATTGTAGAGATTGATGGAAATGAAGTTAAAAGTATTATGGATGTTTCTAAATTTATAACGTTATCAACAGATGACTTTATAGATTTTAAGGTTAAACGTTCATACGACGAAATATTATTAAAAGTAAAACCTAAAATGGTTTTGAGTGAAGATAACCTCGGAAATAAGATTAATAAAAGGATCGTTGGAATTAAATTAAGTGCTTACAACAACGAGATAAATCATGTAAAATTAGGACCCGCACAAGCTATATATCACGCAGCAAATGAGGTATATTTCGTAAGTATATCCTCACTTAAATATATCGGTGCGATGATTTTTGGAAAAGCTGACACCTCACAACTTGGTGGACCAATTAGAATTGCTAAAATTTCAGGTCAAGTAGCAGAGTTTGGTTTGTTAGCGTTTATTAGCATGATGGCCTACATTTCTATAAGTTTAGGATTAATTAATTTATTTCCGATTCCAATGTTAGATGGAGGTCATTTAATGTTTTATGCTTTTGAAAAAGTGTTAGGACGTCCTTTATCACAAAAAACGCAAGAGGGTTTTTTTCGAATCGGGATGTTTTTGCTCTTAACTTTGATGATATTTACAACATTTAATGATCTCAAAGATCTTGGCTTATTTAGTTAATAAAATTCACACCTTTAAATAACCCTTTAAAATTCAGGTTTTTTCACCATACCAGATATTGTGTATAACTTTGAGCTAGATACTAAAAAAAGGCTTGATTTATCAATACTTTTGATAAAGATAGTAAATAACCTAATAAAACCGGAGCTAAAATGAACAAAAAACAATTAGTTGTCAAATTATCAGGCGCGTTAAACCTAAGTAAAGCTGATGCTGAGAGAACTTTTGACACAATTACCAACACTATTTTAGATGCACTAAAGGCTGATGACTCAGTTAAAATTGCAGGATTTGGTACATATAAAGTGGCTAAGAGAAAAGCAAGAGTTGGAAGAAACCCGAGAACTGGTGAGCAAATTCAAATTGCTGCATCGCAAAAGGTTAAATTCTTACCTGCTAAAGCTTTAAAAGAAGTATTCAATAAATAGTTAATTTTACAGCCTTAACGAATTTCTCGTTAAGGCTGTTTCTATATGCATATTCTGCATACCCAATTTTCCTAATCAGCGTTAGTTATTAACATTTAATAAAATAAAACTCCTTTTTTTAACAGGGAGGTCTTATGACTAAATTAATAAAAATAATAGGTGCGCCACTTATTAGTTTAATTTTTTTATTAAACATGAGTAGTGCAGGGATGGCAGAAACCACAGTTTCTGCAGAAGTAGGTTTTATATTTAATACCTTGCTATTTTTAATGTGTGGATTCCTAGTCTTTTTTATGGCTTGCGGATTTGCAATGTTAGAATCAGGCATGGTTACATCTAAAAGTGTATCCGTAATTTGTGCAAAAAATATAGGTTTAGTATCTATTGGAGCAATAATGTTTTGGATGGTAGGTTATAATCTTGCCTATGGTATCAGTCCAGGTGGATATATCGGTAAGTTTATTCCGTGGTCAGATGCAAGTAAAATTGATACCGGATATGCTGATGGCTCAGATTGGTATTTTCAAATGGTGTTCTGTGTAACAACAGTTTCCATTGTTTCAGGTACTCTTGCTGAAAGAATTAAATTGTGGCCTTTCTTTTTATTTGCTGCAATTTTAGCAGGAATTATTTATCCGATTGTTATGGGTTGGCAATGGGGAGGTGGCTGGTTAGCTGCAGCTGGTTTCTCTGATTTTGCTGGTTCGACATTGGTACACTCAACTGGTGGTGCAGCTGCATTAGCAGGTGCAATAATTTTGGGCCCAAGACTTGGTCGATTTACAAAAAAAGGTGAAGCGGCCGCAATTAAGCCTTTCGCAGCATCATCTATACCATTAGTAACAATTGGAGTATTTATTTTATGGTTAGGCTGGTTTGGATTTAATGGTGGTTCTCAATTAGCAATTGGAACAGCTCCTGATGCAATCGCAGTATCAAAAATATTTATAAACACATTATTAGCGGGTGCAGGTGGTGTTTTAGCCGCTGCTGCATTGACTAGATTATCTGGAAAAACAGATGTAGTTCAAATGTTAAATGGATGTATTGGTGGCTTGGTTGCTATCACTGCTGAACCATTAATGCCTTCACCTTTAGCTTCAATTTTAATTGGTGCTGTTGGTGGAATAATTGTTGTTTATGGTACAAAACTATTATTCTCTTTAAAAATTGATGATGTAGTTGGAGCAATACCTGCTCACATGTTTGCTGGTATTTGGGGAACATTAATTGTTCCTGCAACTAATTCAGGTACAAATTTTGGTACACAATTATTAGGCGTGTTATCAATAAATGTCTTTGTATTTGTTGTTGCTCTAATTGTTTGGTCAATTATGAAATCAACAATGGGAATAAGATTGAGTAAAGAAGCTGAAATGAAGGGAACTGATGTGTCAGAAACCGGAGTTATAGCTTACTCAATACGTGACTAATTGTTAACAATAAGGGACTCTTCGCTCTCTGTGTATCTCCGCGATTACTCATCGGAGGGTCCCTAGAATTCTCTCTTAAAGTTAGTTAAACGAAAAAAAAGCCCCTCCCTCAAGGGGCTTTTTTTATTTTCATAAAACTTAAATGATTACAAATTTTCAATAATTTGATTAAACACTTCATCAGGTTTAAGATTTTTCATCCCATTTCTATCCCTGTGCCAGACATTATCCACATAATCCTCTGGAACTATTGGAATAATTTTACTATATTTTAGCTCACTCACTGGGTCATTAGCTATTAATCCAAATGATTTAATTCCAAGAGCTGCTGCAAGATTTAATGGACCTGAATTATTTCCAAGAAAAAAATCTGAATTTTTAATTGCTAATATTACTCCTTGTAAATCTTTATTAGAACAATCGATAAGATAATCTTTATTAGACTCAGCAATTATTTTTTTTGCAATATGAGATTTTTCAGGGCTACAAATAAGATATATGTAATCAAATAATTTTTTTTCGAACAAAAGATCCGCAAGTTTAATAAAATCTTCCTCATACCACATTTTGTAATCTTCAAAAGAATCAACTCCAAAAGCAATTTTCTTTCCATCAAGAAGAAGGTCCGAATTGTTTTTTTTGAGACTCTCAACATCAATTTCTAAATTTGGATATTTATTCTCTATAGTTATCGAATTAATCTTAAGTAGTTTTTGAGATCTTTCAGAATAATTTAACTTTAAATCCTCCTCATTAAGAAAATTTTTAACCGTAAGCCATTTTTTTTGGTTTTTAAATCCCGGTCCAATAATATTCTTAACTTTTGCTATTTTAGCTGCGATGGCAGGTTTATTGACCTTATCTAATATATAAACAAAATCATATTTCTCAGTTTTAAATACTTTTATTAATTTAAATACATCAACCCAATAAAATAAACCCTTTCTGAAATCATTGTAAAAAATTTGATTTATATGTTTTAGGTCTTTAAGTATATTTTGGGCTTGAGTTTTTTCTCTGACAATTAAATCTATATTTGTTTGATGATGTTGACTGATAGCTTTTATGTAGGGTAATTGCCAGATTAAATCACCTAATTTATGATGAGTGTAAACGATACAAATTTTATTCATTTTTATTTATGTGATTTCAAAAAAAACTATATAATAAATTTAGTTTTATGAATATAAAATCGTCAAAAACCTTAGTCACAGAGGCTTTAAGTGAAATTAAAACAATTTCACCAGATGAGGCATTATCAATGATGAATGAAGATAAATGTAATCTAATTGATATTAGAGATATAAGAGAACTTGAAAGAGATGGGCGAGTTGAAAATTCCAATCATATTCCGCGAGGCATGTTAGAATTTTGGTTAGATCCTGATAGTCCATATTTTAAAGATGGTAAATTAGATATGAATAAAGAGATGGTTCTTTTCTGTGCCGGCGGCATGAGATCAGCATTGGCTGCAAAAACTCTTAAGGACATGGGGTTTGAAAAAGTTTCGCACATTGATGGTGGGTTTGGAGCTATTAGAAATAGTAAATTTAAGATTGTTTAAGAAACACACTCTTCTAAAGCATATTCAAGTCTATCTTGTCCCCAAAAAAGTTTATTGTTGACTATAAAAGTTGGAGCACCAAATACATCATTTCGAAAAGCTTTGTCAGTTAAACTTTTTAATTCATCTTTTACTTTTTGATTACTTATATTTTCAAAAAATTTTTTTTTATCAATTTTACAATTATCTAAAATTTCGTTTACGTTAGCTTCGATTGAAATATCTATATTATTTTTCCAATAGGCATCAAAACATATATCAAAGTATTCACTTTTTTTATCTGCATCAATTGAAATAAATCCTCTCATTAAATAAAGGGTATTAATTGGAAATTTTTCGTTCCATTTAAAAGTTATATTATTTTTGTTAGCTATAATTTCGCAATCATTCCTCATATTTTTCATTTTTCGTTCATTAAAAGCAGGAGCGGTTATGTTACCTAACTTATGTAAACCACCAAGCAAAATAGGTTTATAATTAAAATCGACCCCGTTTTTATTCTGCATTGATTTAATTTTTTTATAGGCAATGTAAGAATATGGACTAATAAAATCGAAGTAAAAATCGATGATTTTACTCATATAGGTTAATACTTTTTGCGTAAAATATTCTGATGAGCCAATAAATAAAGATGCCTAAAGGACCAATTAAATAAGTGATTATTAATGGGATGCCAACAAGAACCCTATTGATAAAAAACTTTTGCGAGTCTCTTACAATCCAGCCACCGACGAATAAATTAATTGATACAAAGTGGATCCAAAATAACATTAAAAAAATATTACTTGAAAATAAACCTGATAAATTACTAATACTTAAATATAATTCAAAATTACTATCAAAATCATAAGCACTTAAATAAGCTTTATAAAGTACAAATATGTAAGCACCTCCTAATAATGTGATTGGAAAAACAGAAGTTACAAAATATTTTGTAAAGTTTGATTGTGGAAAAAATATTAATACTAACCAAAAAGGCAAAACTCCTAAATTCACCCAGAAGTAGAGAATTTCAATTGTAAAGTAAGCATAAATTTGTTCGATCATTTTAAATTATATTATATTAGATCTTACGATGATTCCTATAAGAAATAAGAAAAAAACATTACAGGTGACTGTAGATGAAATGAGAAATTTTGCTTTAGCATATGTTGAAAAATATGCCCCATCTAAACAACAATTAAGAACATATTTACTAAAAAAATATCTCAAATTATCTGTCCCAAATGTAAAAAAACAGGATGTGACAAATTTAATTGATATTGTTTTATCTGATTTAGAAAAAAATAAATTTATTAACGATAAATTTTATTCAGAAAGTAAAGCCAAAAGTATGATCCGAAGAGGAAGTTCGATTAATAAAATCAGAAATTACTTAATTGGCAAAGGTATTAATGATGAATTTATAAAAGATACAGTCAACAAAATTAA
>CACLEX010000009.1 GCA_902606065.1 uncultured Pelagibacteraceae bacterium | reverse complement strand
GATCCTAATCTCAAAGGTGCACCTACAGGTCACTCATTACCAATTAGAGAAATAAGGCTTTCCTCAGGAGCTGAATTTATAGTTGTTGTCTGTGGAGCAATAATGACAATGCCTGGATTACCAAGGGTACCAGCAGCAGACTCTATTAAACTTAATAAAAAAGGTGAAATCGAAGGGTTATTTTAATTTAATTCGTTAAGCCAATTTTTAAGCTCTAACATTCTTTTTTCTTTATCTGAAACTGAAATTTCTTTTTTGATAAAAGCAATGTGTTTTTGAACTTCTGTATCATCTTTAAATACTTTTCTACTTTCAATTAATCTTTCTTTTCTAAACTCAATAAGATTAATCATTTTTTCATAAGTTATTTCTGGATGGTATTGTAGCCCCCAAATTTTTGTCTTATTTATCTCAAAATATAAACTTTGAACTTTATTAATCTTGTTCGAGGCTAAACAAATTCCTTTATCAGGTATTTTTACCACCTCATCAAAATTGAATGCTGGAGAATTAAATTTTTTATCTTTATTTTTATAAAGTGGATGTTTTATTCCATTTTTATTTATCTCTATTTCATTTGCTATACCAATATGTGAATTATCCGCCTTTTTGACTTGGCCACCTGCTGCTGTGACAGCTACTTGCATTCCCCAACAAATTGCTAAAATTTTCCCTACTTTATTTTGACAATTTTTCATGAATTCAATTTGCCTCTTAATTTCAGGAGTATCATTATAAATATTTAAACTACTTCCACCCCAAATAAGTCCATCATACTGCTCAAGTTGATCTGATATTAATTGAATATTTTGATCTGATGAGGGGTTAACAACATCAAATGAAAGTTTATCAGTAAAATGGCTTAAGCTGTCCTTTAAGCTTTCTGTATGTGTTTGAATACCATTTTCTGAAAAGCTCTCATTTTCTTCTCTTAAGTTTCCCTCTACAATTAATATTTTTTTCATTCAAACAATTCTCCTGAAATGCTATGCTGATACATCAGTTTAAGATCCTCTTGATTGATTTTTTTTGGATTACCACTAGTAGATGGATCTTCTAAAGCCATTAGAGATAATTTTTTTAAATCTAGTTTGGAACAATCCATAATGTCAGATAGTTTATGGGGGATTGCTAAATCTTTTCTTAAATTCAAAATCCACGATAAAAAACTTTCAAAATTTTTATCTAAATCTAAATAATCGCAAATTGAAATAATTTTTTTTTCTATAATAGATTTATTAAAAGTTAATACATACGGCATAAAAATTGCATTACTCAATCCATGATGAATATTATATTGAGCATTAACAGGATGGCTCAATGAATGAATTGCACCTAATCCCTTTTGAAAAGCTGTTGAACCCATTGACGAAGCTGCCAAAAGATTTTGTCTAGCCTCAATATTTTTTCCATCCTGGTATGCAACAACAAGAGAATTTTTAATAATTTTCATTCCCTCCAAAGCAATACCATCTGCCATAGGATGAAAGCTTGGTGCACAAAATGCCTCAAGATTGTGAGCTAAGGCATCCATCCCTGTTGCGGCAGTTAACCTTGGAGAAAGCTCAATAGTCAATTTTGGGTCAAGAATAACAATTGAGGGTAAAATTTTTGGATGAAATATAATTTTTTTAACACCCGTTTTTTTATTAATGATTGCAGATGCTCGACCAGTTTCAGATCCTGTTCCTGCAGTAGTCGGAATTGCAATTATTGGAAAAATATTTTTATCATTAGCTCTTTTCCAATAATCTCCAACATCCTCAAAATCCCAAATAGGTCTACTTTGACCTGACATGAAAGCTATAGCTTTCCCAACATCAATTGCACTTCCTCCACCAATCGTAATTACACCATCGCAATCATTCTGTTTAAATTCTTTCACCCCCTCATCGACATTCTCACCAAATGGGTTTCCTGTAAAATTTGAAAATAATATTAACTTTTTTAATTTTTTTTTAATTTCACTAATTACCTCCTTTATAAATGTAAGATTAACTAAATCTTTGTCAGTAACAAATAATGGATTGTTAATCTTTAAATTATGGCAGGCTTCACTTAAATCTTTTACTCTATCTTTGCCTACCCAAACTGTTGTTGGATAATTCCAATTAGATTTCATATTTTTTTTAAATGACTGTAAGTTTTCTATTATTCAATATTGCTCTAAATAAACTAATCATTAAAGGGATTTTTTTCTTATTAATTTTTCTCATAATATATGGGGCAATTTCTCTAACTAACTGTTCTCCTTCAACAGTGTCATTAGGCATAAATCTTTTTTTTGCATTTTTAAATGTATATCCTTTTCCTAAGTAACTGCCCATTTTACTATTTCGTCCACCCGCAGCGCTAACATATAAATCACCCACACCAGCAAGCCCGAGTGTACTTGTTTCTTTTCCTTTAAAATATTTTGTCAAATATTTCATTTCATTAATTGATCTTTGAAATAAACTTGATGAGGTATTTAGACTTTGACCAGCACCTATAATCATTGCATATATATTTTTAATCGCTGAGCAGACCTCAACACCAATAATATCTCTTGAGAATTCATTTAAATAATATTTTGTAGAAATTCTTTTTCCTACTTTTTTTGCAAAATTTATATTTTTATTTGCAATTATTACACTTGTTTGATGTTTTCTCGCCAATTCTTTTGCTAAGCAAGGACCTTTTAAAACTGAAATATTTTTTATCCCGGAAACTTTTTGAAGTTTTTCAGAAATAGTAAAAATTTTCTTACTCCTAGATATATATTTTAATCCCTTTGTAAGAACCAACAAAGGTGTATTAATTTTATTTTTCTTCAACTCCTTACCAATAAAGTCTATTCCAGGTAAACTTAAAGCAATTACTATTAAATCAAATTTTTCTTTTAATAAATCACCAGAATATTTTCGAAATTTAAGTTTTTTCGGCAAATTCATTTTTAACGCAGAATGGTATTTTCTTTTTGAGGATAATTCTTTTATGAATTTTTTTGAGTAAGGCTCAGTAATTACAACATCATTCTTATTTTCTAGGCAGGGAATCGTGAAAGCAGATCCCATGGCCCCTCCTCCAATTATTAAAAATTTTTTCATATTAGTTTAAATCTAAAAATATTAATTAAACAAAAATTTAAAATGCAACACATACGTGAAAATTTTCTATGTCAATTTTCGTATTAAGTCATTATTTTATTTTAAATTTTAATATTTTGTTAGTAAAATAAACTTAATTTTTATTAAATCTTATGAGTAAAGTAGCTATTATCGGTGCAGGTCCATGTGGCTTATCAATGTTAAGAGCATTTGAGCAAGCAGAAAAAAAAGGTGAAAAAATTCCTGAAGTGATTTGTTTTGAAAAACAAGAAGATTGGGGTGGTCTGTGGAATTATAGTTGGCGAACAGGTTCTGATCAGTATGGAGATCCAGTTCCAAATAGTATGTATAGATATCTTTGGTCTAATGGACCCAAGGAATGTTTAGAGTTTGCTGACTATTCTTTTGATAAACATTTTGGCAAAGCAATTCCGTCATTTCCTCCTAGGGAGGTACTATACGACTATATAGTTGGAAGAGCTAAAAGTGGAAATTTAAAAAATAAAGTTAAATTTAATACAAGGGTCATCAATACAATCTTTAAAAATGAAAAATTTGAAATTAGTTATCAGGACAAAGTAAATGATAAAATTTTAAAAGAAAATTTCGATTTTGTAATTGTCTCAACTGGTCATTTTTCTGTTCCATTTATTCCTGAGTATGATGGAATGAAATCATTCCCAGGAAGAATTATGCACTCCCACGACTTTAGAGATGCAGAAGAGTTTAGAGGTAAAAATATTGTGGTATTAGGCAGTAGTTATTCAGCTGAAGATATTGCGCTTCAATGTAATAAGTATGGAGCAAAAAGTGTAACTATTGGATATAGACACAACCCAATGGGATTCAAATGGCCTAAAGGTATGAAAGAAGTCCATTACCTAGATAGACTAGATGGAAAGAAAGCTATCTTTAAAGATGGTACTGAACAAGAAACCGAGGTTATAATTTTATGTACAGGATACTTACACCATTTTCCATTTTTAGAGGAAAACTTACAACTGAAGACAAGAAATAGACTCTATCCAACTAAATTATACAAAGGTGTAGTCTGGCAAGATAATCATAAACTAATGTATCTTGGCATGCAGGATCAATTTCATACATTTAATATGTTCGATTGCCAAGCTTGGTATGCTCGCGATGTAGTTATGGGTAAAATAAAAATGCCTGATAGTAAAGAAATTGAAAATGACATAAACAAATGGGTTGCGATGGAAGAAAAACTTGAAAATCCTGATCAAATGATTGATTTTCAAACAGAGTATACCAAAGAGCTACATGAAATGTCTGATTATCCTAAAATTGATTTTGAATTAATAAGAAAACATTTTAAAGAATGGGAACATCATAAAGTTGAAGACATATCAACTTATAGAGATAAATCTTTTTCATCCCCGGTAACTGGATCTGTTGCACCAGTTCACCACACGCCTTGGGCAAAAGCAATGGATGATACTTTAAAAACTTTTTTGAATAAATAATTTAGTTTTAATCAATACCTAGGTGTTTTTTTCTTTTTTCAACCCAAGATCTAATCAGATTATCAAATATAAGAGCTATAAAAGCTACACAAATACCAAGTGTTAACCCAATCCCAGCGCCTTTTTTATCTGATAGTGCTTTTAATATATATTGTCCTAAATCTTCAGTACCAATGAAAGCTCCAATAATTACCATGAATAAAGCAAATACAATTGTTTGATTTATACCAAGCATCATGTGAGGAAAAGCTAAAGGAAATTCTATCTTTGTTAATCTTTGAAATTTATTGACACCAGACATGGTTGCAGCATCGTGTAAACCAGCAGGAACACTCCTCAATCCCTCAATAGTGTATCTAGTAGCAGGTATTGTTGCATAAACTATAACAGCTATTAAAACAGATGTATCCGTAATACCAAATAACATCATCACTGGAATTAGATAAACAAATGATGGGAATGTTTGAAAAATATCACATACTCCTAACATGAAATTAGCAGAGCGTTTATTTTGAAAACATAATGTTCCAACTGTAAATCCGATAGTACAAGATACAATTACTCCAAATGTTGCCATATAAGTCGTTACTAAAGCTCTATCCCACCAAGGACTTAAGGCAATAAATAGTGTCAATCCACAAACAACTAAAGCTGAACGAATTCCACCAATTAGATATCCCGCACCAACAACTAAAACTATAGTTGCTACCGCTGGCATCCTTAAATATAAAGCCCTCATTGGTTGAAGCACCTCTTGAATGAGCCATGTATTAAATGCTTTAATATAAACAAAAAAAGTATCAAAAATCCAATCAACCCCTTTATTCCAAAAATCAGCAGTTGATATTCCTTTATTATGTGGAACTTCAAATAGATAATTAAAACTACCTTTAAACAAAAAGGTTCCAATATAAGCCAGTACTATTCCGACAATTACTGTTGCTGCAAAAAATAAGATATTTTTATTTCTTTGAAAGAATGTCAGATTACCAAAATAATCTGTTTGTTTGTTAGCCCAAGCTAATGACATTTTATCCAATAAAATCGCAATTAAGCTAATACACAAGCCTGCTTCTAGTGCTAATCCTATATTTAACTGATTTAGCGCCAATAGCAGATTAAATCCTAAACCTTTTGCACCAATAAAAGCTGAAATTACTGCCATAGAAAAACACACCATAATGACTTGGTTAACACCAATTAAAATGTCTCTTCTTGCAGTTGGAATTAAAACTTTAAACATTAATTGCCAATTATTACATCCACTCATTCTACCAGCTTCAATAACTTCTGGAGGTACTGCTCTTAAGCCTAATATAGTTAGTAATATCATTGGTGGTATAGCTACAACCATAGTGATTATAACTGCAGCATGATCGCCAACCCCAAAAAGAACTAAAGCAGGAACCAATACCGCATATTGTGGCATAGTCTGCATCACTAATAATATTGGATAAAGAGCTTTCTCGACACGTTTACTTTTAAATGCTGCTATTCCTAAGCCTAACCCAAAAATAAACGACAAGGGTGCTGCAACTAGTATAAATGAAAGAGTTTGCATAGATGGTTTCCATTGACCAAATATTGAAATATAAATCATCGTCAAACCAGCAAACAATGCTAAACCTTTCCCGCTTACCTTATATGAAAGGATTGCTGCACCTGCTGCTACAATAGTCCATGGTAATCCTGGAAGTTCAGCCCAAGGATTTTTATCGATCCAATCCCAACTGCTAAATGCTACTATAGTTTCAAGACCACCTAATAAAACCTCTCTTATTAATTGTATTAAGAAAGTCATAAACGCTGTTAAATTTCTACTTATTTGTAAAACTACAGGACGACTTTTAAACTCTTGTGTATCTTCATTCCAAACCTCAATCGGCATCCATTCGTTCATTAAGAAAAATAAAGAGTCGTTTATCCAAATAGGTAGCCAGCCTAGTAATGGAGGTAACCGCCAAAACACATCAAAGGCATAATATCTCACCTCTTTACCTAAAAACACATAACTACTCTGATTTGGATCTTTTACAAATTCTGCTTGGCCACGGATAAACTTATATGTTTCTGGAACTTCAATAGCGAAACATAAAGCAAAAAATACGATTAATAAGAATAACCATTGAAATGTTTTGGGGTATTTTTTTAAAAATTCCATAATTAATTATTATTTTTTCTTCCTCCAAAAACTGTATTAATAATTTTAGTTGGGTTTATAGAGCCCACAATTTCATTTTTACTATCGATCACAGCTACAGCTTTTTCTTGAGTAAGAATTTTTTCTGCAACATTTTCGATTATTTCATCCTTTAAAACTTTTAAATCACCTAAATCATTTTTAGATGCATCCATTACATCTTCAATTAATAAAACTTTTTCTCTTGGAACCTCTTCTGTAAACTTTCGTACGTACTCTGTGGCTGGATTTAAAACAATATTAGCAGGGCTATCTAATTGCTCAATTATACCATCTTTCATAATTGCGATACGATCAGCAAGTTTTAAAGCTTCATCAAAATCATGAGTAATAAACATAATTGTTTTTTGTAATTTTTCTTGAAGTCTTAAAAATTCATCTTGCATTTCTTTTCTTATTAAAGGATCTAAAGCTGAAAATGGTTCATCTAAAAACCAAATATCTGGTTCAACTGCCAAAGATCTAGCGATACCAACTCGTTGTTGCTGTCCTCCAGATAATTCTCTTGGAAAATAGTTTTCTCTTCCATCAAGTCCAACTAGCTTGACCATATCCATTGCTTTACTGATACTGTCCTCAGTTTTAATACCTTTAATCTGAAGTGGAAAAGCGATGTTCTCCACAACTGTTTTATGAGGCAGTAAAGCAAAGCTTTGGAAAACCATACCCATTTTATTTCTTCTTAGTTCAATAAGCTCTTTGTTGTTTAGTTGTAATAGATCTTGTCCTTCAATGAAAATTTTACCACCTGTTGCATCTGTTAATCTAGATATACATCTCAATAATGTTGATTTACCTGAACCAGATAAACCCATGACAACTAACATCTCACCTTTTGAGACTTCAAATGATGCGTTGTTTACACCTACGATACATCCATTTTTTTGAAAAGTTTTGGCATCAACATCTCCATTTGACTCTTGAAGCATTTTTTTGGCATTTGATCCAAAAATTTTGTAGACATTTTCACATTTAATTACTGTCTCAGCCATAAATCTTAATTAAGTTATATGAAAATAAGGTAAAATTAAATCCATAATATTGTAACCATTTCACCTTAAAAATTTTTAATAAAATAAACTCTAGTATCAATTCCAGTACTTAAGAAACTTAGGGCCTCACCACTAACAGTTATTGATTCATTTACCCCTACATTGTTTCCGCTTACTGTAAAACCTGCAAAACACTTATTTTTTGTGTCATCCCATTTTACAAACGTCTCATCAATTTTATTTCCGTTAATTGTATAAATTTCATGAGCTCTAAAATTTAAAAAATTTGCACCCATTATCGCACGTTGTGGGATCAACTTTGTTGCCTTACAAACTTGTTCATATACTTCATCACTTAGTTTAAAATGATCAGTGCCATCAAATGTAACTAATATGCCAGAAGGAAGTTTTGAAATAAGCTCACTTAATTTTTTCTCTTGAGCAATTCTTTCCTCCTCAAGTTTCATTTTTCTTACCAATTCATCACCTCCACCAAACATAATGTTTAAAACGAAAAAAGATGATATGACTATTATAATAATAATTACTAACCCGCCAAATTGTTTGGTGAATTCAGGTAAATTTTTAATCTTATCTAAGTTACTTTCTTTTGACATTTAATCTTGTAATTTACCATTTTTCCAAATTCCAGATTTCACTGATCCATCAGCCCAAGTAAAAGTTCCTTTACCATTCATAAATCCTTTAGCCCATTCACCTTCATAGGTTGACCCATCGGGAAATGTCAAAATACCAATTCCACTCCATTCACTATTCTTGAATTCGCCTTTGTAAATATATCCATTTGGCCAAGTCTCAACACCTTGACCATTTTTTTTTGTACCTACCCACTCTCCTTCGTAAGTTGTTTTGTCAGTGTAAACCCACTTACCGAAACCATTTTCACAATTACCCTCCTTACATCCGGTGCTTCTAGCAAAAGCAACCGATGAAATTAAGAAACTTAAAATTATGGTGAGAAGAAATTTTTTCATGAGCATAGTTTACACAAAAACAATTGAAAAAAAATTAGACTTTTTTGTCATTTTCAGTGCAAGAATAAATAGAAATATATTTTTCAGAATTTTCACTTTTTATATTTTTGGTAATTTCGTGAATTAATTCACCTGTTTTCCTAGTAATAATACCTGACTCAGAATAATTTTTTTCTTTATCGATAGATTTAAATAAAACCACATCTTTATTTACAACTTTTACATTTAATGATGCAGACTCAGAAAGAAATAATGTTAATCCTGTTATTAAAAGAGTTTGTGGTTTTTTTGATTGAATTTTAAATTTGTCTAAATCTTTTTCTTTTAAATCTTTTGCCAGAAAAGTTTGATAATTATATTCAGAATTTTTAATGATTTTTTTTTCTAAAGAACACTTGAACTCAAGATTAATGTCTTCATTAATATTTATATCTTTTGCTAAAACTCCATTAAAAAAAGAGAAATTAACAAATATAAAAAGTAATATTTTAATCATAAATTTTATCTAAAAAAAAAATCTCCCCCAACGTTGTTGGGAGAGATTTAAAGATTTAATAGCTCTTAACCTTATTTAGTAAAAGCTTGCCAAACTTTCTTATTGTCTGCTAACCATTTTTTAGCTGCATCCTCATGAGTCATTTTGTCAATGTCAACTAAAGCTGCCATTGCACCAATTTGACTTGTTGAGAACGAAAGTTTTTTAAATGCCGCTGCTGCTTTTGGATGAGTTTTTGGAAAATCGGCATTAACTGCTTTTTTCAAATAACCATCTGGCGAACCACATTTTCCATCACCACCATCCTCTGGTCTACAACCAGCTGTGTATGGAGGAAAGTCGATAAATGTAAAACCAGCACCATCAGTAAAGTTTGGTGTCCAGTTAAAGATGATTGTTCCTCTTCCTTCTTTTTCAGCTGCAGCTAACTCTGCCCATAAAGCATCTGCACTTCCAGCAAATTTAACCCACCAAAGATCACCTAAACCTAAAGCGTCAACTCTTTGTGGAATTAAATCACCATGCCATGTTTGTGGACCTTCCAACATTCTTCCTTTTCCATTTGGAGAGTCAGGTGTTGTAAAGTTTTTTGCACAATCTGGATTTTTTAATGCTGTCCAATCTGGTAAACCAGGACATAATCCTTTTTCAGCAACCCAATTAGGATAACCCATATCCTCTAGAGTTCTTGCCTCATGATCTCCCCAATCTAATAAACCACCTTTATCTAAAGCAGTTGTGAATGATTTACCAAAAGCAGATTCCCATACCTCGTGGGATATAGTTACATCACCAATTCTAATTGACTCGTATACTGCTTGAGAGTCAGCATTAACGTATTTTACGTTGTTACCCATACTTTCGAACATTCCACCAATAACATAGGCCATTACAATTTGACTTGACCAGTTATGTGTCGGAATAACGATGGGTTTTTTACTATCTGCATTTGCTATACCAGCGAAACTTACCGCTGAGATTATCATTGCAGATATAAATGATATTATTTTTCGCATTTATTCCCCTTTCTTAATATTAAGTGTGAATAGTATGTGCCTAAGTAAAATGATAGTCAACTAATAGATATTTATATAATATAATAATAGATATAAAAAATGTCGCTGACTACATTAGATATAAAAGAACCTGGTCTAAATATACTACCACCTGGAGTTGAAAGACACGTTGTAAACGCTGGTGGGCTTACCGGTTTACAAATTTTTCCAGATGACGAAATAGAAATCATTAATGATGAAGGAAATCAGATTTGTGAAATAATTTGTTTCGACAAAGATGGAAAATCTGAACTCGCAATTTTAAATTTGAAAGAAAATATTAAGAAAAGTTTTATTAAAGAGATTTTAAAAAAAAAGGATGAAAGTTCTTTAGCTACAAATTTTCAATTAAAAAAAAGAAATCTAGATTTAAATAAATCGCATTCTTCAATTTTATTTGATGAAAAAACACCTAGTGGTGAAAAAGTTAAATTAAAATCTAAAGATAAGTGCTACGTTATTTTCTCTGCACCACAAAATGACATGTTGGTAAGTGAACAAAATCCATCTGGTGATTTAATATTATTTGTAAAAAGAGCTAAAATTACAAATGATAAAGAATTATCAATAATTCCTGACCCCGTGTTTGAGCCACATTACGAAAAAAATATTGATAGACAAACTGCTATTTCTTTTCAGGTCAAAGAAGGTGATTATATCCAAATTATTAGTCCAGCAGGTAGACAATGCTCTGACTTTGTTGCATTTGATACAAGAAAACTTGATAAAAAAATTGAAAAAGGACTTGATTGGCAGACCACACGAACCTTCATGGGTAATACTTTTCCTGGGCCAGGATTGTTCTCAAAATTTTATGACACAGATCATGAACCTTTAGTTGAGGTGATTAGAGATACAGTTGGTAAACATGATACATTTAATTTAGCTTGCACATCAAAATATTATGAGGATGCAGGTTATTTTGGTCATCCAAATTGCTCGGATAATCTAAATAATGCCATGGCCGAATATGGAGTTGAAAAACAAAAAGGTTGGCAAGCAATTAATTTATTTTTTAACACCTCGGCAACTGGTTTAAATTCTGTCATTTCTGATGAATCATTTGCAAGACCTGGAGATTATGTAATGTTTAGAGCATTAAAAGATTTAACTATTGGAACGACAGCATGTCCAAGTGACATTGATGCATGTAATTCATGGAATCCCACAGATATTTTTGTTAGAACCTATGACAAAAAAAAAGAATTTTCAAAATCATTTGCTTTTAGAATGAAAACAGACTCTGAAAAAAAACTTACTAGAAATTCCGGGTTTTATGAAAGAACATCAAAATTAACTAGAAATTTTATTGATGCTAGAGGTTTTTGGCTTCCAAATGATTACACAAAACATGGTGTGGTAGAAGAATATAATGCGTGCAGAGAGAATGCTGTTTTAATCGATTTATCGTCATTGAGAAAATTCGAAATTATAGGTCCAGATGCTGAAGAATTAATGAATTATACTTTAACTAGAAATATTAAAAAACTTGCTGTTGGACAAATTGTTTATTCAGCAATGTGCTATGAAAACGGAATGATGTTCGATGATGGCACTTTATTTAGATTAAGTGAAACTGGATTTAGATGGATTTGTGGAGACGAGTATGCAGGGGAGTGGCTTAAAGAAGTTGCTCAAAAGAAAAAGTTTAAAGTAAATATTAAAAACTCAACAGATCAAATTAGCAATGTTTCCATTCAAGGTCCGAAAAGTAGAGAAATTTTAAAAAAAATGATTTTTGCGCCTCCAACACAGCCTGCAATCGATGAATTAGAATGGTTTAGGTTTTCAATTTGCAGAGTTGAAGAACTTCAAGGAATACCATTAATTGTCTCTAGAACTGGTTACACTGGTGAACTTGGTTATGAGATATGGTGCCATCCAAAAGATGCACCAAAAGTATGGGATAAACTTATGGAGTATGGCAAAAATGATAATTTAATACCTGCTGGATTTGCTGCTTTAGATAAATTGAGAATTGAAGCAGGTTTAATTTTGTTTGGAAACGAATTTGATGGTCAACAGGATCCGTTTGAAGCTGGAATTGGTTTTGCAGTCCCTCTCAAATCAAAGGAAGAAGATTTTATTGGTAAAAGTGTTTTGAAAGAAAGAAAAGCAAATCCACAAAAAAAACTTGTTGGTCTTGAGTTAATTGGTAAAGAACCTTCAGGTCATGGTGACTGTGTACATGTTGGGAGATCTCAAATAGGTGTAATAACAAGTGGTTGTTTATCTACTACTCTCAATAAAAATATAGCTTTATGTAGAATTGATAATCAATATTCTGAAATAGGCACTGAGGTAGAGGTGGGTAAAATTGATGGTCATCAAAAAAGAATTTCTGCTAAAGTAGTTGCTTTCCCACACTTCGATCCTAAGAAAACTAGAGTTAGATCTTAATGCCCAAAACAGCAAAAGATTTATTAGAATTTTGGGAAGATCAAATGAAACTTTCCCACATGTCTAGTAACTATTTTTTTAGAAAATCACCTTCCCATTATCATATGATGCTTTTAGTTATGCACGCTTACAAATATAAAGAGGACTTAACTGTTGAAGAATTAAAGACTAAATTGTTTAAAACTTCACGTCCTAAGTCAGCTTTAATGATTAATGAAGCATGTGAAAAAGGTTTTTTTTTCTTAGAAAAAACTTCTGGAGATCAGCGAAAAAAGCACATAAAGCCAAGTGTATCTTTTATTGAAGAGTTTAATAAATACATTGAAACCCTTAAACATCTAAGCTTTTAAAGCTTTATCATTTTTACTTATATTTTTTATATATATAAAAAATTATATATTTACGTCGCATGAAAAATAAAGATGTGAGTATGTCATTACCGACAAAAGCAAAAGTAGTAATTATCGGTGGGGGGATTCACGGATTAAGTACTGCTTGGAAACTATCCGAAACGTATAAAAATCCTGGAGATATTGTTGTTTTAGAAAAGAAAGATACTGCAGCAGGTGCGAGCGGCATAGCTTGTGGTGTTGTTAGAAATAATTATTTTCAACCAGCAATGAGAGAATTAATGGCCCATTCAGTTTCAGTTTGGGAGAGTGATCCAAAAGCATTTAAATATAATCCAGTTGGTTATTTGCAAATATCACCTGAAGTTATGCATGAGGATGTCGCCAGTATTTATGAACAACAAAAAGCGATTGGTTATGAATCTGAATTTATAGAAGGTGAAAAAGATTGCATGAATTATATGAAGGGTATCTTTGATGATTGGCAAGCTCAAGGAATCACATCTATTCTGCATGAAAAAAAAGGTGGGTATGCTTTTAATAAAGATTCAATTAAAGCACTTGAAAATAAATCTACCTCAAATGGTGTTCAAGTGATGAAGGGTGTTAGGGTTACAGGTTTTAAAAGAGGAAGTAATAGTAAAGCTGTAACTGGAGTAGAAACAGACAAAGGGACAATTGATTGTGAACAAGTCGTAATTGGAGCGGGACCTTGGGCAAGAGATTTTTGGAACATGTTAGAGCTACCAAAAACTGCAAACATCAAAGGCAAAGATGGTAAGATGCATGTTACTGACATGTGGACTTACTGGATGCTTCAAGAGGGTGTTATTGGAGTAGAACCAGATTTCTTAAAAACAAATGATGGTAAACAACCGCCTGTGGTTCATGTCGACTCAACTGCGCCATTGTATTCAGATAAAACAAAAAAATTAATAACAGATAAAATTTGGGGGATTTATTATAAGCCTGATATTGAAGGATTAGGTGTTCAAGGGGGAACTTCTCCTTACATTGTTAAAAAACATTTTGATAAAGTTAACGTTGATCCATATGGGATTGAGTCCCCAGAGTATCAAACAACTGATGCTTTTAGTGAAATGTGGTGCTCAGCTTTAGCTCACTGCCAAAAAAGATTTGAGGGAAAATCTGATCTGTACAGAAAAGGTCCTTCAGGTGGACTTGGATGTATGACCCCTGACTCTTTTCCGATCTTTGATAGATTTTTTGAAAATGTTTATATGATTGCTGATGCTAACCATGGATACAAAATGATTGGTGTTGGCGAACTGGTGGCAAAAGAAATTCTTGGTACTGAAAGTGATTTATTAAAACCATTTAGATTCAACCGTTACGAGAAGGGGGAATTGCACCCTACTTCGAACAGTCCGTTTCCTTGGAGCTAAACTTCAAGCCTAGACACTAATAAATTTTTCAGTTACGCTTGAATAAATTTATAATTCATCGAGGGGAAAATGACGGATCTAGAAAAACACGTAAACCGACCAGGTAGAGATAAGCAAGTCAAAAAAGTTAGAGAAAAAATAGACGAATTAGGAATAACCTATATTTATTATCAGTTTATTTCTGTAACAGGAAGAGTGGTTGGAAAAGGAATACCCGCTGATCATTGGGAAAGAACAGCTGAAAAAGGTTTCCAATTGGTTTACGGAGCAACTGCGAACTTATTTTTAGATCGACACAACAACTATATTGGTTATGGACCAGAGGCAATGGAATTGGTTGGAATTCCTGACCCTGAAACTTTTTGTCAATTACCGTGGGATAAAAGAGTTGGAAGAGTTTTTGTAACTTGTTTTAGAAACAGAGAAGAAAGAAATAATCCTGGAGGTCATTTAACTTCTGATTGCAGAGGAAATTTAAGAATTTTCATGGATGAATTTCAAAAGAAACATGGTTTAGAGCTAAGAGTAGGAACTGAGCCAGAAATGATGTGGTTGACTAAAAATGATGATGGAACTCCAACAGGAAAAGGATTTTCTAAACCATTTTGTTATCACATAGACCAATTTGAATCATTAAGACCTGTATTTATGAAGGTGATAGAATATGCAAAAGCAATGGGTCTAGATATGATTCAAGGTGATCACGAAGATGCACCTGGTCAATTAGAATTGAACTGGACATATGATAACGTTTTAAGAAATGCAGATAGACTATCAACTTACAGACAAATATGTGCTCAAGTTGCAAGAGAACATAATCTAATTGCATGTTTTATGACCAAACCATTTATGGGAGTTTCAGCGAGTGGTTGTCATACTAATATGTCTTTATGGAAAGGTGGAAAAGTTAAAACAAATAAACTTGGACACAAATCTTTACCAGGCGTTGAAGAAGTTTTTGGTTATGTTGAAGGTGGAACAAACACTTTCATGCCAGATACTAAGGATATGCAATTGCCTGGAAAAATTGGATTACAATCAATAGCAGGTATCATGGAACATTTACCAGCTTTGACAGCATTAGGATCTTCAACTGTAAATTCATATAGAAGATTATGGGATCAAGGTTTCTGGGCTCCTGTTTATGCTGACTGGGGTTACCAAAATAGAACTTGTGGATTGAGAGTATCTGCACCAGGTAGATTTGAATACAGATCGGTAGACTCAATGCATAATCCATATTTATTAGGTGCAGCCTTACTAAAAGCTTGTGATCATGGAATTAGTAAAAAAATGCAACCAGCTGCTCCAGAGTCTAGAAATATTTATGAAGCTCAAAAGGCAGGTAAAGATGTTAAGAAACTTCCTTTGAGTTTAGGTGAAGCTTTAGAAAGATTATCAGAAGATGAAATTATTAAATCTGCAATGCCTGATGAGATGTATAAAGTTTTCCATTGGTATAAAAATGACGAATGGGAAAGATTTTTGGGTGCAACAACTCAATGGGATTTAGATACTTATTTAGATTGTTTACCATAATAAATACAGAGAGAAAAAATATATGTGCGGAATAGCAGGATTAATTCATAGAGGAAAATCATCTAACGTTGGTCATGAACTTCAAGGAATGTTGCAAGCCTTAAAACATCGAGGAGAAGACTCAACTGGTTATGCGTTGTATGGTGATACAGATGGCAAAAATTTCATCATGAGATTTAAAGTTGGTGAAAACGTTGGTGAAGGAAGTACGTCAGTTGCTGAAGATGTATCTGTATACGATGAAAGAAAGAAAATTGTTGATAGTTATCTTGCAGAAATGGGCGCAAAAATAATTAAAGAGGAAAGAATACTCCCTTACTCATTGAGATATGAAATTGAATACAATAAAAAAGATTTATTAGAGTTTTCACAAAAAATAGAAAGCATTCCTGGTGTTGAAATTTTATCTATGGGTAAATCATTAGAAGTAATCAAAGATCTAGGGAATGCCAAAATGGTTTGCGATAGATATAACTTAGATAAACTTGTTGGTACTCATGCAATTGGACATGCGAGAATGGCTACTGAGTCTGGTGTAGATATTAAATCTGCTCACCCTTTTTGGGGATATCCTTTTAGTGATGTGTCCGTTGTTCATAATGGTCAACTAACGAATTATTGGAATAATAGAAGAGCTTTAGAAAATAAGGGAATGAGATTTATGTCAGAATGTGACTCTGAATTAATTGCAGTTTACCTCGCTGAAAAAATGAGAGATGGGGCTTCATTAGAAGAAGGAATGAAAGAGTCATTAACAGGTCTCGATGGTGTATTTACTTATTTTGTTGCCACAAAAGATTCTTTAGGAATGGCAAAAGATACAATGGCCGCAAAACCTTTAGTTCTATATGAGTCTGATGATTTAGTAGCAATGGGTTCAGAGGAGATAGCTATAAGATCAATTTTACCACAAGAAATTGATACTTATGATCCATTCGATGGAGAGGTAAAAGTATGGCAAATTTAAAAAACGTGACCAAAAAAACTAAAGCCCAGGCAATGGGAATGCACTCAGAAGTTTTAACCGGAAGAACTCAACAGAAATTTTTTAATCCAGATGAAGCAGAAAATTTTTATTACTTTGGAACTTATGATGTCGATTTTAATAAAAGAACAGATCTTGATGTAAAAAATTTGACGGCGGCTGAAGCTAATAAAGAACTCGATAATTTAATGAGCCAGGGCTATGGAACAATTGTCATCAAAAATCCTCAAGGAAAACACAGTCTAGGTGTTGGAATTTTAAATAAATTGAATTTAATTTTTGAAGGCAGTTTAGGATACTTTGGTATGGGCTCTAGCGATGGTCCGATTGTAAGAATCAATGGAAGAGTTGGTTGGTCATGTGCAGAGAATCTAATGGCTGGAAAAGTTGTAATTGAAAAAAATGCAGGTTCTTGTTTTGGAGCTGCTATCAGAGGTGGTGATTTAATCTGCAAAGGTAGTGTCGGTGCAAGAACTGGCATTGATATGAAAGGTGGAACTATCATTATTGGTGGTGACGCTGGTGCATTTACTGGGTTTATGATGCAAAGAGGAAGAATAATTATATTGGGAGATGTTGGCATAAATTTAGGTGATTCGATGTATGATGGGACAATTTTCGTAGGTGGAGAAATTGGGTCATATGGTAGTGATGCAGTAGATTCAGAGTTGACACAAAGCGATCAAGATTGGTTAAGAAGAAAACTTAGAGTTGCTGAAATTGGTGAAAACTTTGATGTAAGTAAAATGAAAAAAATTGTAGCTGGTAAAAAACTTTGGAATTACGACAACTTAGAACCTGCTGAGAAAAAAGGAGCAATTTAATGGCTAAGAAAAAAAAGAAAAAAAACGGAAAACCAAATGGTAACGTTGGTGGCAAAGCTGATGTTCACGTAAGCAGCAACGGATCAAGAAACAAAAGTTTACTTGGTCACAACGCTATATTTACCCCGGAGGTAATTGATGACATCCATATTAAATCTCAGTTAGGAAGATACAGAATGCGTGGAATGGCATTAATGAAAAAAATTCCTACATTTGATGATCTAGTTTTCTTACCAGGAACTTTAACTAGGTTTGTGATCGAAGGTTACAGAGAAAAGTGTGAAACCAAAACTATAATTGGTCCAAGATGTGAGAACCCAATTGAATTAGATATACCAGTTTATATTACTGGTATGAGTTTTGGTGCTTTATCCTATGAAGCTAAAACAGCACTTGCTCGAGGTGCAACAATGGCCGGAAGTGCAACTTGTTCCGGTGAAGGTGGAATGATCCCTGATGAAAGAAGATATTCTGAAAAGTGGTTTTATCAATGTATTCAATCTAGATACGGATTTAACCCACATCATGCACAATTAGCAGATGGAATTGAAGTATTTATTGGACAAGGTCAAAAAGTTGGTATGGGAGGACACTTGATGGGTCAGAAAGTTACTGACCAAGTAGCTGAAATGAGATCATTACCATCAGGAATTGATCAAAGATCTCCTGCAAGACACCCAGATTGGTTAGGTCCTGATGACTTAGCATTAAAGGTTGAAGAATTAAGACAACTAACAAAAAATAAAGTGCCAATTCAATTAAAATTAGGTGCATCAAAAGTTTATGATGATGTTCGTATGGCTGCAAAATGTGATCCAGACTCTATTTATTTAGATGGTATGGAAGGATCAACAGGTGCAGGTCCACACATTGCTGCTGCCAATACAGGTATTCCTGGTATCGCAGCTATAAGAGAAGCAAGAAGAGCTTTAGACGATGTAGGTAAAACTGGAAAAGTTACATTAATTTATGCTGGTGGTGTAAGAGATGGTGCAGATATGGCAAAAGCTTTAGCATTAGGTGCTGATGCAATTGCGATTGGTACTGGTTCGATGATCGCATTAAATTGTAATAAAGACATTCCTGAAGCTGATTTTGAAAAGGAAATGGGTGTTAAAGCAGGTGAATGTTATCACTGCCATACAGGAAGATGTCCTGTGGGGGTTGCTACTCAAGATCCAAAATTAAGAGCGAGATTAAATCCTGATGATGCTGCATTGAGAGTTTATAATTATCTTCATTCAATGACACTTGAAGCTCAACTGTTAGCTAGAGCGTGCGGTAAAACGAATATACATTCTCTAGAACCTGAGGATTTAGCGGCGTTAACATCTGAAGCTTCTGCATTAGCTAAAGTTCCATTAGCTGGAACGAACTATACAGTTGGTGTTGATAACTTCCATAAGATCTAGATTTTAATATGGCAAAGAAAAAAAATAAAAAAAAAGAAGCCTCTAGTCAGCTAGGTAAAAAAAAAGAAACTGCTAGAGAAAAAATGATTGGTCAGTCGATTGGTTATCGATATGACGTAAATCTTTTACCAGATTATAAAAAAATCACTCCTTTTTTAAAAAAATACATTGAAGCAATGGGATGGGATGATCTTAACTGGTTAGAGGATGTGCACATGGGTTATGAGGAAGGTAAACCAGCAGTGTTTTGTAGGAACGCAAATGGATGGGTAACAATTCCAAAATCAATAAAGCTACCAAATAACCAACAAGACAGAGACATGATTGCAAGAGAATTACTAGTTAAATTTCAAATGTCACCAAAACATCCTCTTGTTGATTTAAAAAAAGCTTACCTAAAATTTTAAGTTCTCAATCTTAAGTTGATTTTTTTTTTAAACCTTACACATATGTAAGGTTTTTAAGCTCTGTTTCATTTGTAACATATCTTAAAATTTAATAGGCTTTTGAAAAAACTAATATGGAGAGAGAATATGACTGATCAGTTAGGTGCTCTTACTACTATATTTACAGAATTTTACTACTGGATAACAGTAGTGCTGATGTTTTTAATTCACGTCGGTTTCTGTATGTATGAAGTCGGAGCTTCTCGATACAAACACCATCAACATACTCTTATGAAAAACACGATGCTGATACCTCTCGTAACAGTAACTTGGTTTTTATTTGGTTGGTGGATTTACTGGGCTTTCCCAACAGGACCTGGGATAGCACCTTCAATAATGAACGAAAGTACAGCTTTAATCACTGATGATAGTTTGTTTAGTGCAAAATTTCAGGTGGCAACAAGTAGTATAATGGCAGTGAACCTTGGAGATCACATCAATGGTGTTTTCTGGGCAGCTTTTTTATTATTTTCTTGGACTGCTGCATCTATCGTTTCAGGAGCGATTATTGAAAGAATAACCACTTTTGCTTTTGGTATTTTAGCAATAGCAATTGGCTCGGTTTTCTGGACAATCGATGCTGCTTGGGGATGGCACTTTGATGGTTGGATGCTTAAAATTTTAGGATACCACGATGCATATGCATCAGGAGTAATTCATGCAATTGCGGGTGGATTTGCTCTTGGAGTTCTAATGGTTTTAGGACCTAGAATTGGAAAATTCTCATCAAGTGGTGAACCAAGAAATATAGGACCAAGAAATCCTTGGCTAGTAACAATTGGATTATTTCTGATTTATACTGGTTTCTGGGGATTCTATGCGGCATGTAATATACCAATATTTGATCTTGGACCTGAGTATGGTATGGAAGGTATTTCATACTGGACAGCTACAAACATATATGTAACTCCGACTACACTAAGTGGTATTACTTTTAACTTTCTGATGTCATTATCAGGAGGCTTATTAGCTGGATACTGGATTGCTAAAGGTGATCCTTTCTGGACGTACTCTAGTGGACTAGCGGGTATCATCTGTGCTTCGGCTGGAAATGATTTATATCATCCAATACAATCAATGATCATAGGTATGATCGGTGTTGTTATTTCGTACAAACTTCATTATTGGGTTGAGCGTAAGTTCAAAATTGATGATGCAGTAGGTGCAGTAGCAGTTCATGGTTATGCAGGATTTATTGGTTTAGTTATATGTGGTTTTGTTCTAAATGGTTATCCATCATCTGGTTATAGTGTTGGAGCTATGTGGGACGGAACAACTTATGCTTCAATAAATCCTTTAGGAATGTTCTTAGGAGCAATAATAATGTTTTTTGTTCTTGGACTAATTCCAGGCTACATCATAGCTAAAGTTTTACACGGAATGGGTAAACTTAGAATTCCGCGTGAAGTTGAAATAGCCGGACTAGACTATGAAATAATGGAGACTGCTAAGTCAGATGAAAAAGCAGTCGCGACCGCAACCAGGTAAAGGAGGAAAATATGGCAACAGTTACAAACTGGATTGATCACCTAAATAAACCTGCAGATCAAGTTGCAGGTGCTGTTTATCCTGGTGCTGGATCTAGTGAAGGCTTATTGGTAATACTTGCTATTATCGTATGGGTTGGTTGGCACGTCTTAACTTCAAAATCTGAAAGTGAAGAACTTGAAAGATTAGCGAGGAAAAGACATGGTGCAAACGATCACAAAAGCAATATTACTGATTGGTAATATAAAGTAAAATTTGGGCGCTACATTTAGTTGTGGCGCCCTTTTTTATCAAAAAATCAAAATGTCTGACGAAAATAACAACGAAGAACTGAGACCAAGAAAGATGCGTGGGGTGGCTTTCCCAAAAGCTAAATACGGGGTTATACTTGCAATCATAATTATTATAGTTGTAAATCTAGTTTATTATAAAGAAACAATTTTTTCTTTTTTTAAATAACTATGTTACCCTAATTTATGGCAAAAAATTTATTCAAAATTGCTAAACAAAAAAAAATAAAATATTTTTTAATCAGTTTTGTAGATCTATTTGGAGTTTTAAGATCAAAATTAGTTCCAGCTAATGCAATAAAAGAAATGCAAACAGCAGGTGCGGGTTTTGCTGGTTTTGCAGCTTGGTTAGACATGACCCCGGCAGACTCTGATATGTTTGGTATTCCTGACCCAGATAGTTTAATTCAATTACCTTGGAATAAAGAAGTTGGTTGGTTAGCATCAGATCTTTGGATGAATGGAAAACCTGTTGAGGCTTCACCCAGAGTAATGCTCAAGAAACAAATTAAAGAACTTGCAAAACGAGGTTTAACGATGAAATCTGGTGTAGAGTGTGAATATTTTCTAATTTCAGAAGATGGAAAATCCATTGCAGATCCAAGAGATACACAATCAAAACCTTGTTATGATCAATCTGCATTAATGAGAAGATATGAACTTATAAAAGAAATTTGTGATTGCATGATAGAAATGGGATGGGGTCCTTATCAAAACGATCATGAGGATGCTAATGGTCAATTTGAAATGAATTGGAATTATTCAGATTGTTTAACAACAGCTGATAGACATACTTTCTTTAAGTATATGGTAAAAACAATTGCTGAAAAACACGGACTGAGAGCAACATTTATGCCTAAACCTTTTCAAAATTTAACGGGCAATGGTTGTCATGCGCATATTTCTATTTGGCAAGGTAAAAAAAATAAATTTTTAGATCCAAAAGATAAACTGGGTCTAAGTAAAATGGCTTATAATTTTTTAGGAGGAGTTATCAAGAATGCCTCATCGTTATCAGCTTTCTTTAATCCTACAATCAATAGCTATAGAAGAATAAATGCCCCACCAACAAAATCAGGGGCGTCATGGTCTCCAAGTAGTATTTCTTACACAGGAAATAATAGAACTCACATGATAAGAATTCCTGATCCTGGTAGGTTTGAATTGAGGTTAATGGATGGGTCTGCTAATCCATATTTATTACAAGCTGGTGTTTTGGCTGCCGGATTACATGGTTTAAAAAATAAGATTAATCCAGGAAAACCTTTGCATTGTAATATGTATACGGACTATAAAAAATATCCTAACCTTCCAAAACTTCCAAATGAATTGAGGCAATCACTAGCACAATTAAAAAATAATAAGGAAATGAATAAAAGTTTTGGTAAAGATACGATTAACAGCTTTGTTAAGGTAAGAAGTTCGGAGATTAAAGAATTTAACAGGAAAGAAAAATTTAATAAGTCAAAGCCCGTCACTAAATGGGAAAGTCAAAATACTTTAGATTGCTAAAGTGAATTGGAAGCTAACGAAATTTTTAATCAACGACAATTTTAAGTTCAAAAGGAATTATGTCCTTAAATATTTACCTTCAACTATGCTTTCCAATGCTTTTAATTCAATTTCTAGATGGAGAAATTATAGAGCTACTCCTCTTTTAAAACTTAATAAACTTAAAAAAAATTTAAAGCTCAACAATATTTTTTACAAAGATGAATCTAAAAGGTTTCATTTAAAATCCTTCAAAGCCCTTGGTGGTGCTTATGCAGTAGAAAAAATATCTAAAGGGAAAAAAAATATTACAATTTCCTCTGCAACAGCAGGTAATCATGGTAGATCGGTTGCGTGGGGAGCGCAAAGATTAAAATTAAAATGTAAAATATTTGTAAGCCAATATGTGAGTGAAACAAGAGTAAGTGAAATTAAAAAATTTGGTGCTGAAATTATAAGAGTTAAGGGAGATTATGAAAACTCCCTTAAAGAATGTCAAAAACAATCAAAAAAAAATAATTGGAAAATTGTGCAAGATGTATCAACAATAAA
Organism: uncultured Pelagibacteraceae bacterium; assembly: GCA_902606065.1. Lineage (GTDB taxonomy): Bacteria > Pseudomonadota > Alphaproteobacteria > Pelagibacterales > Pelagibacteraceae > Pelagibacter. The sequence goes on along the minus strand of CACLEX010000009.1, from coordinate 3,224 downwards.
TTATAAGTATGTTCCTCAACTTACTATGGCGGGATATTCAATCATGATTAAAGAAATCTCCAAACAAACTAATCAGTATATAACTCATATATTTTTACAAGCAGGTGTTGGCGGTTTAGCTGCAGGTGTAGTAGCTGGTGTTGCAAAATATTTTAAAAGAATACCTAAAATTATAATCGTCGAACCTGATCAAGCTGATTGTGTGCTTCAAAGTATTAAAAGCAATAAACTAAAAAAGATTAGAATTAAAAAAGAGAGCATTATGGGTGGGATGTCGTGTAATGAGATGTCTCTGGTACCTTGGCAAATATTAAAAAATGCAAGCAATTGTTGTGTATCGATCTCAGATAAAAATATTGCAAAAACTATAGCTGGCTTAAAAGATAAAAAGTTTAGCAAGACTTCTATTACAGGTGGTGAATGTGCAGCTCCAGGTGTTATCGCTTTGATAGGAATATGCAACAATATCAAAGCTAAAAAATTCCTTAATCTTAATGAAAGCTCAAATATTCTAGTCATAGGATGCGAAGGAAATGCAGATGTAAAACTTTACAAACAACTGCTATCTAAAGGTAGAAAATAGAATTTCTATGACAAAAAACGCCATTACATGGATCAGAGAAGATTTTAGAATTGAGCATAACCCTGCTCTTGCTTATGCTACGCAAAATCATGAAAATGTAGCAGCCTTATATATCTATAACAAAACTGACTTTGATAATAAAAGAGAAGCACAAAAATGGTGGCTTTCAAAATCTTTGGAAGTATTCCAGTCAGAACTATCGAAATATAAAATCAATCTTCAGATATTAGAAGGTGATGAATTAGAGGTTTTTTCTAAAATAAAAAAAAAAGATGATGTTTCAATATATTGGAATAAAATTTATGAGCCTGATGTAATTGCCAAAGGAAAAAAAATCAGAGATGTTTTTATTAAAAATGAAATCGAATTTAAGTATTTTAAAGGAAATATTTTAAATGAATTTCAAGAAGTAACTAAAAATGATGGAACTCCATTTAAAGTGTTTACCCCTTTTTGGAGAAATGCTGAGCAAAAATTTTTAGGCTTGCCTCCAAGCAAAAATTACGTTGTTAAGAAAAAAAACAAAAACATTCTCTATGTTTAAAAATTCTATTGAACCAACAAAAATTCTACCAAAAAAAAACTGGTATAAAAAATTTGAAAGTTATTGGAATGTATCTGAAAACGACTCGAAGAAGATTTTAAATAACTTAATTGCAAATAAAATAAAAGATTACGGAACCGCAAGAGACTATCCATCAATAGACGGAACATCCAAGTTATCTCCTTATATTAAACATGGACAAATTCATGTAAATACAATTTGGAATAAGTGTAAAGAGATGAAATCTAAAGGGATTGGATATAGAAAATATATTAATGAATTGGGATGGAGAGAATTTTCACATAGCTTAATAAATTATTTCCCAGAGTTTTTAAAAGGAAATTACAGAAAAGAATTTGATAAGTTTCCTTGGGTAAAAAATGAAAAATTTTTGAAGGCGTGGAAGTCAGGTATGACAGGTTATCCAATAGTTGATGCTGGAATGAGAGAACTTTATGAAACAGGATGGATGCATAATAGAATTAGAATGGTGGTTGGATCCTTTTTAGTTAAACATTTAAGAATTAATTGGACTGAGGGAGAAAAGCATTTTCGAAACTGCTTACTTGATTTTAATAAAGCTAATAATGTTGCCCAATGGCAATGGGTAGCAGGTTGTGGTGCAGATGCTGCACCTTATTTTAGAATATTCAATCCAATTCTTCAGGGAGAAAAGTTTGATAAAGATGGTGTATATGTAAAAAAATGGATACCGGAATTAAGTAGAGTCCCAAAAAAATTTATTCATAAGCCTTGGGAAATGGAAATTAAATATCAAGAGGCTATCAAAACAATAATTGGAAAAAATTATCCAAAACCCATTGTCATTCACGAAGAAGCTCGTGCTGCTGCTCTTAAAGCTTTCCAAAGCTTAAAAAATTAAGCTTCACCAAAAAAATGATGAGTTATAGTTCTTGTTTGTGGATTCAATCTATGTTCAAAAAGATATATTCCTTGCCAAGTACCTAGTAATAGTTCTTTATTTTTGACACTTAATGAAATTTGATTATTAGTAAGAGCAGACTTGATATGTGCCGGCATATCATCTTTTCCCTCAGTGGTGTGAATATATAATTTATTATTCATCGGCACCAATTTATCAAAATAATTAATTAAATCAGTCTGCACATCTGGGTCAGCATTTTCTTGAACAATAATAGAGGCGCTCGTATGCTGAATGCTTAAATTTAAAATTCCATTTTTAAAATTGTTTTTTTCAATCCAATTTAATGTTTGATCAGTAAATTCATACAATCGTTGACCATTTGTATCTATTTTAAGATTATAAAATTCTTGTTTCATATTAATAATTTTTTGATGTTAACTCAAATAAACGACTAATTGTACGTTTAAATGGTTTTTCTAAAGACTTAGAGCTCGAAAGTTTTTCTAAACTTTGTTCAGCCGTTACTGCTATTGCTCTATCTTTATCGTAAATTACATCAATAAGGGTTATGAACCTTTGTTGTTGATTTGAGTTGATATCATTAAATTCTGGTACATTTTCAATTATTATAAATTCAGAACTTTCAGCAATTTTTAAATAATCTTCACCACCTAGGTTTTGATCACACAATTCATCAAAATGAAACTTTGAAATCCCTTCATAAAAATTTTTTATTTCAAAATTTCTACCTTTGATATTCAAGACTTTGCGAGATAATTTTTTATTTTTAGTAATTATTCTAGAAAACTTATTTATCTTAAAATTAGTTTCGTGGTTTAAAGGATGGAAATATCTTCGTTTTTCGGTTTCTTTGCTTTTTCTGTAATCATCATCAATTATCAACTCATGCTCTATTGATTTTTCCTGCATTATTTGAATAAATGGTTTAAATTGATCTCTTTGAAGCCCATCTTTATATAGCTCTGATATTTTTGTGTTTGAGGTCACAATAACCTTAATATTTTGATTAAATATTTCCTGAAATAGTTTACCTAATATCATAGCATCGACAATATTGGTAACTTGAAATTCATCAAAGAAGATGAGTGAAAATTTTGATTTTAAATCTTTGACAAATACAGTAATTACATTTTCCTCATTTTGATCTTTATTATCATGAACAAAATCATGGAAGTTTAACATAAATTCGT
>CACLEX010000008.1 GCA_902606065.1 uncultured Pelagibacteraceae bacterium | reverse complement strand
AAATCCCAAAAATTTTTTAGGGGGTAAAGGTGCTAATTTATCGGAAATGGGAAGAATGGGTCTTCCAGTTCCGCCTGGATTTACAATTTCAACAAACGTCTGTGATCTTTTTTACCAAAATAAAAAGAGATTGAATTCTTCATTGATAAATCAAATTAAAAAAGAGTTAAAGATAATTGAAAAAGATGTAAAAAAAAAATTTGGGGATCTAAAAAATCCACTTTTATTGTCTGTGAGATCCGGTGCTAGAGTATCTATGCCCGGTATGATGGATACAATACTTAATCTTGGTTTGAATGACAAAACTGTTAAGGCACTAGCAAACAAAACCTCTAACGGAAGATTTGCAAAAGATAGTTATAGAAGATTTATTCAAATGTATGGAAATGTTGTTCTTGGAGTAGAAAGTTATCATTTTGAGGAACTTATAGAAAATTATAAATTAACCAAAGGAGTTTTGCTGGATACAGAACTTGATGAAGATGATTGGGATGGTTTAATAAAAGATTTTAAAAATATTGTTAAAGAAAAAACAAAAAAAGAATTTCCTCAAGATGTTTATCAACAATTATTTGGAGCAATAAGTGCAGTATTTCTATCTTGGGAAAGTAATAGAGCTAAAATTTATAGAAAGTTAAATCATATACCTTCTGAATGGGGCACAGCAGTTAACGTGCAATCTATGGTTTTTGGAAATATGGGAAATGATTGTGCTACTGGAGTTGTTTTTACAAGAAATCCGTCAGACGGATCAAATAATATTTATGGAGAGTATTTAATTAATGCTCAAGGAGAGGATGTAGTAGCAGGAACAAGGACACCGCAATATATTACGAAAAAAGCCAAACGAGAGGCAAAAGTTGAAGCACTTTCTATGGAAGAGTCTATGCCAAAAGTTTATTTACAGCTTCATAAGATTTTAAAAAAGTTAGAGGCGCATTACAAAGATATGCAAGATGTAGAATTTACAGTTGAGAATGAAAAATTATGGATACTACAAACCAGGTCAGGTAAAAGGACTGCGAAATCAGCAGTTAAGATTGCTGTAGATATGGTTAAAGAAAAATTGATTTCAAAAAAACAAGCTATTTTAAGAATTGATCCAAATTCTTTGGATACATTATTGCACCCAACTTTGGATGAAAAAAGCTCTATAGAAATAATTGCAAATGGTTTGCCTGCTTCACCAGGGGCTGCTAGTGGAAAAGTAGTGTTTACATCTGAAGAAGCTGAAAGACTTAATAATCTGATGCAAGATGTAATATTGGTTAGAGTAGAAACTTCTCCAGAAGATATTCAGGGTATGCACGCTGCTAAAGGAATATTGACTGCTAGGGGAGGAATGACTAGTCATGCAGCTGTTGTTGCAAGAGGGATGGGTAGACCATGTGTTTCAGGCTCAAGTGAAATTGATATTGATTATGAAAAAAAAATTTTCAAAACTGCTTCATTGGAAATTAAAGAAGGTGATATAATCACAATTGATGGGTCCTCTGGAAGAATTATTTTAGGAAGCGTACCAACAGTAAAACCCGAAATTTCTGGTGACTTTTCAAGGTTAATGAGTTGGGCTGACAATCTTAGAAAACTTAAAGTTCGAACAAATGCAGAAACTCCATTAGATACAAAAGTTGCAAGAGATTTTGGAGCAGAGGGAATTGGCTTATGTAGAACGGAGCATATGTTTTTTGATGAGGAAAGAATTATTTCTGTTCGAGAGATGATACTTTCTAAAACTAAAGATGATAGGTTAAAAGCACTCTTAAAGCTTTTACCACATCAAAAAAAAGATTTTGTTGAAATATTCAAAATTATGCATGGATTACCAGTTACAGTTCGTTTACTTGATCCTCCATTGCATGAGTTTTTACCAAAATCTGAAAAGGAAATTTCAGAGGTTGCAGAAGTGGTTGGTACAAGTGTTAAAGAAGTAAAATCTAGAATTGATGAACTTCATGAACAAAATCCTATGCTTGGACACAGAGGTTGTAGATTAGGTATTTCATTCCCTGAAATTTATGAAATGCAATGTGAGGCAATTTTTAAAGCTTTGTCAGAGCTTAAAAAAAATAAACAAAAATTTGCATTCCCTGAAATAATGATTCCACTTGTGTCGACTGAGGCAGAAATCAAAATAATGAAAGACCTTGTAATTAATACCGCAAGAAAAGTACAAAAAGAAAATAAAGTAAAAATAGAATTTTTAGTCGGAACAATGATTGAGCTACCAAGAGCAGCAATTAAAGCAAAAGATATAGCAAAACATGCTGAGTTTTTTAGCTTTGGGACTAATGATTTAACGCAAACTACTTTTGGTATTAGCAGAGATGATAGTGGAAAATTTCTGAATGATTATATTGAAAACAAGATTTTTTCAATTGATCCGTTTATTTCAATAGATGAAGGTGTAGAAGATTTAGTTGAGATAGCTGTTACTAAAGGAAAAAAACAAAACAAAAAAATTAAGTTAGGTATTTGCGGTGAACACGGAGGTGATCCTAAAAGTATATATTTCTGCTCAAAAATAGGTCTTAATTATGTTTCATGTTCTCCATATAGAGTTCCAATAGCAAGACTGGCTGCAGCCCAGGCTGAAATAAATAAATAGAATTTAGTTAAGTTATAAATGTTACCAAATTTTTTAAAACCTTATCATACAGCTTTATCTAATTTAATTAGGCTTGGAAGAAAATCAGATGGTGGATATGTTATAGACAAACGTGTTATCAGTAAAACTAGAGCAATTATAACTTGTGGACTTGAAGCCGAATGGAGTTTTGAAAAACAATTCCAAGAATACAATAAAAATTGTAAAATTTTAGCTTTTGACCACACAGTCAACAATAAATTTTGGGCTGATAGATTTTTAAAAGATTTTATTTCTTTATTATTGTTGAGAAAAATTAAACCTTATCAAATATTAGATGTTTTCAAATTTGTGCAATACTTAACTTTTTTCAAGGGTAAAAATAAACATTATTTAAAAAAGATTGTTTCAAAAAAAACAAAACAAAATAATCAAATCACAATTTCTGAGGCAATCGGAGACAATAAGGATATTATCTTAAAAGTAGATATCGAAGGTGATGAATATAAGGTTTTAAAAGAAATTAATAAAAATTTTAACAAACTAAATTTAGTAATTATAGAATTTCACGAACTTCAAAAAAATTTAAAAAAAATAAAAGACTTCATAAATCAAACAAAGCTTAGAAATATTCATATAAATGCAAATAATTATGGTATGGTAGACAATAAGGGTATCCCCCAAGTAATTGAAATGACACTAATTAATCCAAAAAAATTTAAGATAAAAAAACAAAAAACGACAAGAAATTATCCTATTCAAGGTTTAGATTTTAAGAATCGTAAAAGAGGACCTGAAATTAAAATCTCTTTTAAAAAATAGATATAACGATTAGCTATTTTTTCTTAAAACCGATATTGAACTTGTAGATTCTAAAAAAATTATAATTAATTTTTTATCTTTAGAGACTATCATATCACGAACTCTTTCATTTAGTAAAAAGTAATCATGTTTAATAACTTTATCTCTATTCTCATTTAGCTTAATGTAGTGAAGTCCTAAATCCTGATCGGCAATCTCATTTCCCATTGCTCCAATTAAAAATTCTGTATCTGCTTCATTAAGTGAAATTGTTTGACTAATACCAATTGATGGATCAAAATATTTAATAGGTTCTTCAAAACCAAATTTTTTATGAGATTTATTAAGTGGTGCTTCTTTCAAAATTTTGTCTGAATAATTCTTTGCATAATGCTCTCCATAGGATGAAATCGGCCATCCGAAATTTTTAACTTTTAAAAAAGGTTTATTATTAATATTGATTTCGTCACCACCTTTTGGTCCATGCTCAGTAGATAAAATAAAGTCAAATTTTTTGCTGTAATATAAACCTTGTGGATTTCTATGGCCCATGGAAACAATCTCTGAATTTTTATTTTGAATATTAATTTTTAAAATTTTTCCAAAGTCGCTTTTAATATCTTGTGAAAGGGGTCTATTTCTAAAATCTCCTGTAGTAAATAATAGGTTTGAACTATCAAGATTTACAATTCTTCCGCCTGCACCTTGGTGAGCCCAAAATCCGTGATTGTTATTTTTATCAACGCAATTTAATGTTTGATAAAATAAATTAAAATCTAAAAATTTTTCATTTAATTCGCTAAAAATAATTTTAAGATCGTAACAATTATCTTTTCTTTCATCAATATATGAGACGTATAATCTATTATTGTCTATATGAATGTCCTTAATACCATATTGCTCATGAAAATAAAATTTATCATATTTTATTATCGAATTAATATTTGAGTCGATTTTTACAAAATTTTCTAAGTTATTAAGATTAGTAAATGCAAAAATTCCATCATAAGTTGCGATCAATAAATTTTTATCATTATTATAAAAGTCAATATATGCTGTCCCAGTAGCACCACGATTACCATTAAATAAAATATCCTTAGTTGAATATTTTGAATAAGAAAAATTATTTAATCCATCAAGTTTTTTATCTTTAAATATATTTTTAAAAGTGAACCCTTTTTTATTAATTATATCATTTAAGTTTTTTCCGTCTTCGAATAATTTTTTTTGTATTTTAGCTAGCTGATTATTTCTAGTTTTAAGTTGATTTACTATGTTTGAAATTTCATTTTTTTTGGATGCTGAACTCTTCTTGTTAATTTGGTGACCAATAATTAATAAAGCAATTAAAAATGCTATTATTATAAGATAAATATAATTTGCTTTAACTTTCATTTAAACTTTCCTACACTTTATATTTAAATTTTACTAAATAAATTTTAAAAATTTTAAGCGACAAAAAATACTTTATAGGGGGCGTTCTGTTGCCAGGTGCCCCAAACCCCGTTTACTCAATTAATAAATTAATTAAGCAGCAATTGCGTAACTTTCGTTAGCATTTATAAATTAGCCCTTTACGGAGGAACAATTCCGAACGAAAGAATAGCCTTTAGTCACCCGTCGAATCTAGTTCACCCCCATAAGTTGTAATTGGTGGAGGTGGTGGGTACTGCCCCCACGTCCGCAATGGTTATTACGAAATTCGTTTATCGTCATAGTTGGAAAACCAACTTTATTAATATAAAAGGAATCGCAAGAGATTCAATAACAATCATGAAATTAACTAAAGAACAATCTGCGGAAATTAAGAATCAGCAGTCTCAAAATAATAAAACAAAAAGGGTTGTAGTATCAGAGTTGGAAAATATTCTTTATGAGGCAATACCAGCTTTAGATCATGGTTTTGTAAGGGTAGTTGATTACATGGGTGATGATACATCCATCGTTCAAGCTGCAAGAGTTTCTTATGGAAAAGGAACTAAACAAGTATCAACTGATGCCGGATTGATAAAATATTTGATGCGTCATTGGCATAGCACACCATTTGAAATGTGTGAAATTAAATATCACATCAAATTACCAATTTTTATAGCACGTCAATGGATAAGACATAGAACTGCAAACGTTAATGAATATTCTGCAAGATATTCTATTTTAGATAAAGAATTTTACTTACCAACCTCTGAAAATTTAGCAGCTCAATCAACAAGTAATAGACAAGGAAGAGGAAATGTCCTTGAAGGAAGTCAAGCAAAAGAGGTTTTAGAGCTTTTGAAAAATGATGCTGAAAGAACTTATTCCAATTATGAAACCATGCTTAATGAAAGATATGACGGATCTACTATAGATGATAATAAAAAAGGCTTAGCTAGGGAACTTGCTAGAATGAATTTAACATTAAACACTTATACTCAGTGGTATTGGAAAACAGATCTTTTAAATTTGATGAATTTTTTAAGACTCAGAGCAGATCATCATGCTCAATATGAAATTAGAGTTTATGCCGACATCATGTTGGATACATTAAAAAAGTGGGTGCCAATAACCCATGAAGCTTTTATGGATTATAGAGTAGGTGGTACAGAGGTTTCTGCTAAAGGAAATGTTGTTATTCAAAAATTAATTAAAGGTGAAGACGTCTCTTTAGAAAGTTCTGGTTTGTCCAAAAGGGAGTGGAACGAGTTAATGGAGGCTTTTAATCTAAAAGATAAGTTGATTTAATTTTATTAGCAAAATCTGTATAAATTTTTGAAATTTCACAATTTGGATCTTCCTCAACTATTGGTTTTCCATTATCACTTGTCTTTGCTATTTCAGAATTAATTGGTATTTCTCCTAAAAATTCTTTATTAAATTCTTCTGAGGTTTTACGAACTCCACCCTCACCAAATATTTTATATTTTTTATTATCATCTCCAATGAAGTAACTCATGTTGTCAACAAGTCCTAAAATTTTTACCCCTAGTTTATCAAACATTTTAATTCCTCTTTTTACATCTAACAAAGCCACTTCTTGAGGTGTAGAAACTATGATTGCTCCGTCCATTTTTATCTCTTGTGAGAAAGTTAACTGCGTGTCTCCTGTGCCGGGAGGCATATCTACAATTATGAAGTCCAAATCTTTCCAATTTACTTTTTGAGTAAAAGTTCTTATTGCACTGGTTACCATTGGACCTCTCCAAATCATTGGAGTTTGCTGATCGGTAAGAAAACCAATAGACATACACTGAATATCATATTTAATTATAGGATCTAGTTTTTGGCCATCACTTTTTGGTTTTTCATTTATACCAAACATTTTTGGAATTGAAGGTCCATAAATGTCTGCATCTAACAAACCAACTTTACATCCAATATGTTTTAAAGCTAATGCAAGGTTGGATGCGAAAGTTGACTTACCAACCCCTCCTTTTGCACTCGAAATTGCAATAGTAAATTTTGTTCCAATAATTGGTTTTTTAGTGAATACCTTTCGCCCACTATCTTTACTCGTTGCGGCACTAAGTTCTGGCTTTTTATCTGACATTTTTTGATCTTAGCTTGTTTTTGTGAAATTAGACACTATATAGATAGTCTATGTCAGATGATTTTCAACAAAGAGGCGGAAGTCCTTGGGGATCACCTCCAGGTGGAGGTGGTAGTGGTAATGGCTCTGGAAGAGGTCCAAGGCCACCTGATGTAGATAAAATCATAAAAGAGTTTCAAGAAAAAATTAAAAAATTTTTACCAGGTGGAAGTTCCTCTGGAGGAAAGCAAGCAGTTTTAGTATTAATTATTTTAGGTTTTATTTGGTTAGCAAGTGGTCTTTATAGAGTACTTCCTGATGAACAAGGAGTTGTTTTAAGATTTGGAAAATTTGTCAAAACAACTCAACCAGGTTTGAATTATCATATTCCTTTTCCAGTAGAATCCGTTTTAACTCCAAAAGTAACCAAAGTTAATAGAATTGATATTGGTTTTAGGTCAGAAAGAGATAGTGGTTTTTCCTCTGCAGCTGGAGGAGTAGCAGATGTACCACAAGAAAGTCTTATGCTTACTGGTGATGAAAATATTGTGAACATAGATTTTTCTGTTTTTTGGGTAATTAAAGACGCAGGTAATTTTTTATTTAAGATTCAAGATCCTGAAGGAACTGTTAAAGCCGCAGCAGAAACAGCAATGAGAGAAGTAATTGCAAGATCTGATATTCAGCCAATTTTGACAGAAGGAAGATCATTAATTGAAACAGATACCCAAGAAATAATCCAAAAAATTTTAGATGAATACACATCAGGAATTCAAATTACTCAAGTTCAAACTCAAAAAGCAGATCCACCAGACCAAGTAATTGATGCGTTTCGTGACGTGCAAGCTGCAAGAGCTGATATGGAGAGATCTAAAAATGAAGCTGAAGCCTACGCTAATGATGTAATCCCAAGAGCGCGAGGGGAAGCTGCAAAAATTTTACAAGCCGCAGAAGCATATAAAAAAGAAGTGGTAGCTAAAGCTGAGGGTGAAGCAAGCAGATTCTTAGCTATTTATAATGAGTATAAAAAAGCAAAATCAGTTACTCAAGAAAGAATGTATCTAGAAACGATGGAAAAGGTTTTGGCTGACATTGATAAAGTAATCATTGAGAAAAATGCTGGCTCAGGAGTTGTTCCATATTTACCTTTACCAGAATTAAAAAAGAAAGTGACTAATTAAAATGAAAGCAGGAAAAATTATAGCAGGATTAGCTGTTTTTATTGCAGCAACTTTATTTTTTTCAATATTTATTGTTAAAGAAGTTAATCAAGCAATTGTACTTCAATTTGGTGATCCAAAAAGAATAATATTGAAACCTGGATTAAACTTTAAACTACCATTTATTCAAAACGTTGTATTTTTAGATAAACGAATTTTAAATTTAGATACACCACCTGAAGAAGTGATTGCATCAGACCAAAAAAGATTAATTGTTGATGCTTTTGCAAGATTTCAAATTGTAGATCCTCTTAAGTTTTACATCTCAGTTGGAAATGAGAGAGTTGCAAGATCTAGATTAGCAACAATTATCAATTCAAGAATTAGGAATGTTTTAGGTCAACAAGAGCTACAAACACTTTTATCAGAGGATAGAACGAAACAAATGGCTTTAATTCAAGAGGGTGTAAACAATGAAGCACAAAACTTTGGTATTGAAATTGTAGATGTAAGAATTAAACGTGCTGATCTTCCGCAAGCAAATAGTGATGCGATCTTTAGAAGAATGCAAACAGAGAGGGAGAGAGAGGCAAAAGAGTTTAGAGCAAAAGGTGCTGAAATGGCGGTCACGATAACATCGACTGCTGATAAAGAAGTAACAGTTATTTTAGCAGATGCACAAAAAAAATCTGAGATTATGAAAGGTGAAGGCGATGGAAAAAGAAATAATATTTTCGCTAATGCTTTTGGCCAAGATCCAGAATTCTTTGCTTTTTACAGAGCTATGCAGGCTTACGAAAAAGCTTTAATTGGTGGAGAGACTTCATTAATATTATCACCTGATAGTGAGTTCTTTAAATTTTTTGGAAATATAAAACCAAATTCTCAATAAACTATTCATGAAAGAATTGATCATTGCCTTTGGTCTATTCTTGTTTATTGAAGGAATTTTATATGCCATATTTCCATCAAAAATGAAAAGTATGTTAAAAAAATTAGAACTTATTAAGGATAGTCAGTTAAGATCGGGTGGATTAATCTTTGCAGTATTAGGTTTTATAATTATTTATTATATGAAGAACTAAAATGAGTAGAATTAATACACTATTTATAGCGATTATTTTGATTATAGGTCCTCAATTAAAATCGTTTGCTCAAAATCATCCTAGTTCTTTTGCTGATTTAGCAGAAAAGTTGATGCCATCTGTAGTTAATATCTCAACAACTACAATGGTCAAAACACAAACCAATCCTTTCCCTTTTCAATTTCCTCCAGGTTCACCCTTTGAGGACATGTTTAAAGAATTTGGAACACCACAAGAAAGACCATCAGCAGCTTTAGGATCAGGTTTTATTATAGATGAAAAAGGGATCGTTGTTACAAACAATCACGTCATTCAAGATGCTGATGATATTATCATAAGAGTAGGTGACAAAGAAATTAAAGCTAAAGTTTTGGGAGCTGATCCATTATCAGATATTGCAGTGCTCCAACTTGAGACAAATGAAAAATTCAAACCAGTTCAATTTGGTGACTCTGATAAAGCAAGAATTGGTGATTGGGTAATAGCAATTGGTAATCCCTTTGGTTTAGGGGGAACTGTAACTTCAGGAATAATTTCTGCAAGAAATAGATCGATAGGTTTAAGTAGGTACGAAGATTATATTCAGACTGATGCATCTATCAATCAAGGAAACTCTGGTGGGCCTTTATTTGATATGAACGGAAATGTGATTGGAATTAATACAGCTATCCTTGGAAGGAATGGATCAATTGGAATTGGTTTTTCAATCCCTTCAAATAGTGCAAAAATAGTTATTGATCAATTGGTAGAGTTTGGAGAAACAAAAAGAGGTTGGCTGGGTGTAAGAATTCAAGATGTCACAAAAGAAATTGCTGAAGTAGAAAAATTAGATAAACCTCGTGGAGCGTTAGTTGCAAGCGTTGCAGAGAATAGTCCATCTGCTAAAGCAGGAGTAAAAGCTGGTGATATCATTTTAGAATTTGACGGCGAAAAAATAAATCAGATGAAGGAACTTCCCATGATTGTTGCAAGAACCGCAGTTGGGAAAAAAGTAGAAGTTAAAATTTGGAGAAATAAAAAAGAAATTGTTAAAATTGTTACACTTGGAAGATTAGAAACTTCAGAAGATTTTAAAGTTTCAGAAAAAACAGAAAGTCCAAAAGAAACAGAGATAAAAGATTTAAAAATAACTGTGAGGCAGATTAATAAAGAAGATATAAAATCACGAAACTTGCCCAATCAAACATCTGGATTAGTTGTGACTAAAATGGCAAATGATAGCCCTTTATTAAATTCTGTTGAAGTTAATAGCATTATTTTAGAAGCCCAAAAGAAAAAAATAAGAAATGTAAATGATTTAAACCAAATAGTTAAACAAGTTTTAAATAGTAATCAAAAAACTATTTTATTAGTTATCTACAATAGCCAAAATCAAAGACGATATATTGGTGTTAAATTAGATTAATTAATGGATTTGAAATCCAAAATTATTTTAATTTATGGTCCAACAGCATCTGGTAAATCCAATTTTGCAATTAAACTTGCCAGAAAAATTAAGGGTGAGATCATTAATGCTGATAGCATGCAGGTGTATAAAGAATTAAAGATTTTATCTGCAAGACCTATACCAAAAAATTACAAAAATATTAAGCATCATTTATATGGATTTCATAGTGTAAAAAAAAACTTTTCTTCAGGAGATTGGTTAAAATTAGTTAATAAAAAGATTCTAGATATAAAAAAAAGAAAAAAAACACCTATTCTTGTGGGTGGTACAGGTTTATACTTTAAAGCAATAATAGAGGGTTTAGTAAATATTCCAAATATTCCAATTCGATTAAGATCAAAAATAAGGGCGTTACATAAAAAAATTGGAGCGAAAAAATTTTTTTTAGAATTAATTAAGCTAGATCCCATATCAAAAAACTTTGTTAAACCTTCAGACGCTCAGAGGGTAATTCGAGCTTATGAAGTTAAATCATTTACAAAAAGATCAATTTACGATTGGTTTAAAAGTACACGATCAGATTATGAAAATGATGATTTTTTTAAAATTTATATTGATTTTCCAAGAGCTGAGTTAATTAAGAGAATTGAGGATCGAACACAAGATATGATTAAAAATGGAGCAGTTTCAGAGGTTAAAAAATTTATAAAATTAAAGGTTCCAAAAGTTAAAACTGCCTCTAAGGCCATCGGAATTGCAGAAATTAGAGAATATCTTAAGAAAAAAATTGAGATATCAGAGGTAATTCAAAAAATATCAATAAAGACTAGGCAATATGCAAAGAGACAATCTACTTGGGGAAGAGGTAATATGATGAATTGGAACAAAATAAAGTCAGAGGATCTAAATAAATTTTTAAAAAAAATTTAGATATCACGTACTAATTCTTGACCAATAAGCACAACTTCAGCTAGATTGGTTGAATGTCTAAATTATATACAGGTGCTGAAATTGTATTCAAATGTCTAGAGGATCAACATGTTGAATTTATTTTTGGCTATCCAGGTGGTGCGGTATTACCGATTTATGATGAATTAAAAAATCATAATACTATTAAGCATATTTTGGTAAGACATGAGCAAGGTGCAGGTCATGCTGCAGAAGGATATGCCAGATCATCAGGCAAACCAGGTGTTGTGCTTGTTACTTCTGGTCCTGGAGCAACCAATGTTGTTACCGCATTAACAGATGCATATATGGACTCTGTTCCACTAGTTTGTATATCAGGACAAGTGCCAACACATTTAATTGGAACAGATGCATTTCAGGAATGTGACACAACAGGTATTACAAGACCATGTACAAAACATAATTGGTTAGTCAAAGATATTAAAGATTTATCAAAAACTCTTCATGAGGCTTTTAGAGTTGCAACAACAGGAAGACCGGGGCCAGTTTTAGTCGATATACCTAAAGATATTCAGTTTGCTAAAATGAGTTATTCAAAACCCAAAATTCAAAAAAAACTAAATGGAAAATCGTTAAATCATTTTTCACAAAAGGATATTGAAACGTTGATTGGCTTAATGAATAAATCAAAAAAACCCATCATTTATTCTGGTGGTGGAGTTATAAACTCTGGACCAGAGGCGAGCAATGTTTTAAGAGAACTTGTAGAGCTTACAGGTTTTCCAATCACTTCAACACTGCAAGGTTTGGGTGCGTATCCAGGAGATGATAATCAATTTTTAGGCATGCTTGGTATGCACGGAACCTATGAAGCCAATAACGCGATGCATGATTGTGATTTATTGATAAATATTGGTGCTAGATTTGATGATAGAATAACTGGTAAAATTGATGAGTTCTCTCCAAAATCCAAAAAAGTTCATATCGATATTGATCCTTCATCAATAAATAAAATCATTAAAGTTGATTTAGCGTTAGTTGGTGATGTTAAAGAGGTTTTAAAAGGAATTACAAAAACTCTAAAGAAAAAAAATTTAGATTTGAAAAAATCAAACAAGCAACAAATTGCTAAATGGTGGGAACAGATACAAAAATGGCGAACAAAAAATTCACTTCATTTTAAGAATAGTGATGAAACAATAAAACCTCAACATGCAGTTCAGAGATTGTACGAGCTTACAAAACACAAAGATACTTATGTTACGACTGAGGTGGGTCAACATCAAATGTGGGCAGCTCAACATTATAAATTTAATAAACCAAATCGTTGGATGACCTCTGGAGGACTTGGAACAATGGGATATGGATTACCTGCAGCTGTGGGTGTCCAAATAGCCCATCCAAAAAAATTAGTAATTGATATTGCGGGTGAAGCTTCAGTTTTAATGACAATGCAAGAGATGTCTACTGCAGTTCAATATAATCTACCTATAAAAATTTTTATTTTAAATAATCAATACATGGGAATGGTGAGACAATGGCAAGAATTGTTACATGAGAAAAATTACTCTGAAAGTTATACTGAGGCTTTACCTGATTTTATAAAAATGGCAGAGGCTTATGGTTGCAAGGGTATAATGGCTGAAAAACCAGATGAATTGGATGAAAAAATTAGAGAAATGGTTGAGTTCGATGGACCTGTTATTTTTGATTGTCGAGTAGATCCAAATGAAAATTGTTTTCCAATGATCCCTTCAGGAAAACCTCATAACCAAATGATATTAGGGCCAAGTGAAAAAGAAGAAAATAAAATTACCGGTAAAGGTAAAGCTTTAGTTTAAGTATGGCAAATCCAAAATCTGCATATAGTGTTTCTTCGAAAAAAGAAAAATCAGATACACACATCATTGTTGTTTGGGTGGATAATGAAGCTGGTGTTTTAGCAAGGGTTGTAGGATTGTTTTCTGGTCGAGGTTATAATATCGAGTCACTTGCAGTTGCTGAGGTGGATGCAAAAAAAAGTATATCAAGAATTACAATAGTCACGACTGGGACACCTCAAGTAATTGATCAAATTAAATTGCAATTAAAAAAACTTGTTCCAGTCCATAAAGTGGCAGATTTTAAAAGGAATGATAAGGGCGTAATATTTAAGGAAATGGCTTTATTCAAAGTTGTTGGCAACAATACAAAAATCAAAAAGGCTATTAATGCTTGTAAAAAGTATGATGCTGTAATATTGGATAAGACGAAAAAATCAAATGTTATTCAAATTACTGCATTAAGAAGAGAAATAGACAAGATGGCAAAAAATTTAAGAAAATTTGGTTTAGTAAGTGTTTCTAGAACTGGAGCTGTTGCTATGACAAGGGGTGATAAAATTTTTAATTAATTATTGAGGAGAAAATTATGAAAATGTTTTATGAAAAAGATACAGATGTAAATTTAATCAAAGATAAAAAAATCGCGATATTTGGTTATGGTAGTCAAGGACATGCACACGCTTTAAATTTAAAAGACAGTGGTGTTAAAGAAGTTGTAGTTGCATTGAGAGAGGGTTCCTCAAGCATACCTAAAGCAGAGTCAAAAGGATTGAAAGTTATGAATTTATCTGATGCTGCTGAGTGGGCAGATGTTGTAATGATTTTGACACCAGATGAATTACAAGCTTCAATTTACAAGAACCATATAGAGCAAAGAGTTAAAGAGGGAAAGTCAATTGCCTTTGCTCACGGATTAAATGTTCATTATGATCTAATTAAAGCTAGAAAAGATTTAGATGTATTTATGGTTGCTCCAAAAGGACCAGGTCATTTGGTAAGAAGTGAGTATGAAAAAGGTGGAGGAGTGCCATGTTTATTTGCAGTGCATCAAAATGGTTCTGGTAAAGCAAGAGACTTAGCGATGTCATATGCCTCAGCAGTTGGTGGTGGTAGATCAGGGATTATTGAAACAACATTTAAAGACGAAGTTGAAACAGATTTATTTGGGGAACAGACAGTGCTTTGCGGTGGTTTAGTTGAATTAATAAAAAATGGTTATGAGACTTTGGTGGAAGCTGGATATGAACCTGAGATGGCATATTTTGAAACTGTTCATGAAGTAAAACTTATTGTTGATCTTATTTATGAAGGTGGAATTGCAAATATGAATTACTCTATTTCAAACACTGCAGAATATGGAGAATATCAATCTGGTCCTAGGGTGATTAATAAAGAGGAAACTAAAAAAAGAATGAAAGAAGTTTTGGCTGATATTCAATCTGGTAAATTTACAAAAGAATGGATGGATGAATGTAAAAATGGCCAAAAAAACTTTCTTGCGACAAGGGCAAAATTAGCTGAACATCCAGTTGAAAAAGTTGGGGCTAATTTGAGAGCTATGATGCCATGGATTGGGAAGAAGAAATTAGTTGATAGTGACAAGAAGTAAATTTTAGTTCCAAATTGGGATAAATTCTGTATTTTACTTTTGCAATCTAAACGAGAGGTTGTATATTTCAAAAACAAAAATTTTTAATATGGCTGAGAAAGACAAAGTATTCATTTTCGATACAACGATGAGAGATGGTGAGCAATCACCTGGAGCTTCAATGAGTGTTGAGGAAAAAATTCAAATCTCAAGAGTTTTTGATGAAATGGGTATTGATATTATAGAAGCAGGTTTTCCAATATCATCTCCTGGTGATTTTGAGGCTGTAAGCGCTATAAGCAAAAGTGTTAAAAATTCCATTCCTTGTGGTTTGGCAAGAGCAACTAAGAAAGATATTGATGCTTGTCACGAATCTTTAAAATTTGCGAAAAGATTTAGAATACATACTTTTATTTCAACAAGTCCAGTTCATATGAAGCATAAATTGAATATGACTAACGAACAAGTTTTGGGGGCTATTAAAGAGAGTGTTACGTATGCAAAAAAATTCACTGATGATGTTGAGTGGTCTTGTGAAGATGGCACAAGAACAGATTTAGATTTTATGTATAAGACAATCGAGCTTGCAATTAAGTGTGGTGCTACGACAATAAATATTCCTGATACAGTTGGATACTCAATACCAGAGGAGTTTGCCAAAACTATTAAACTTATAAAAAATAATGTACCAAATATTGATAAAGCAATTATATCAGCTCATTGCCACAATGATTTAGGTTTAGCAGTTGCAAATGCATTGTCAGGATTGTCAGCTGGAGTAAGACAAATTGAATGCACAATTAATGGAATTGGTGAGAGAGCAGGTAATGCTGCTTTAGAGGAAATAGTTATGGCAATTAAAACACGAGATGATTTATTACCCTATGAGACAGGTATAAAAACAGAATTAATTAGTAAAGCTTCAAAAATTGTATCAAATGCAACAGGATTTCCAGTTCAATTTAATAAAGCCATTGTTGGAAAAAATGCTTTCGCACATGAATCAGGGATCCACCAGGACGGAATGCTAAAAAATAGAGAAACATATGAAATCATGACACCAGAAAGTGTTGGAGTTAAAAAAACATCATTAGTGATGGGCAAACATTCTGGAAGACATGCTTTTAAAGATAAATTAAGTGATTTAGGTTATGCTGATGTAACAGATGATGTTGTTCAAGCGGCATTTGGAAAGTTTAAAATTTTAGCTGATAAAAAAAAACATATCTATGATGAAGATATAGTCGCTCTGGTGGATGATAGCTTGATTATCGACAATAAAATTAATGCAATAAATTTAAAGTCTTTAAAAGTTTTTGCTGGCACCGGTGAGCCACAAAGAGCTGAAATGACACTAGATGTTTTTGGCGACATAAAACATACCACCCAAACAGGAGATGGTCCTGTAGATGCAATATTTAAATGTATTAAAGAGCTTTATCCGCATGACGTTAAGTTGTCTTTGTATCAAGTTCACGCAGTTACTGAGGGAACAGATGCACAGGCTACTGTCAGTGTTAAAATTGAGGAGAATGACAGAACTACTGTTGGACAATCAGCTGATACAGATACTCTAGTAGCATCAGCTAATGCTTATCTAAATGCATTAAATAAAATGTTAATTAAAAGAGAAAAGAAATCTCTATATAAAAATATAGAACCTAAAAAAGTAAAAGGAGTGTTTTAATGGGCTTATTTGATAGAATGAAGAAAATCTGGAGTCAAGATATGGCAATTGATCTAGGTACAGCAAATACTTTAGTAGTTGTTAAAGGACAAGGAGTCGTTTTAAATGAACCTTCAGTTGTTGCAATTGTTGATCAATCAGGAAAAAAACAAGTCTTAGCTGTTGGAGATGAAGCTAAAACGATGCTAGGAAGAACTCCTGGAAATATTCAAGCTATAAGACCCTTAAGAGATGGTGTGATTGCTGATTTTATAGTCACAGAAGAAATGATAAAACACTTCATTAAAAAAGTTCACAAAGGAAGTACGTTTGCAAATCCAAGAATTTTAATTTGTGTTCCAACGGGCTCAACCCCTGTTGAGAGAAAAGCTATTCAAGATAGTGCTTTAGCAGCAGGTGCTAGAAGGGTTCAATTGATTGAGGAGCCAATTGCAGCTGCCATTGGTGCTAATCTTCCAATATCTGAGGCAACTGGTTCAATGGTAGTGGATATAGGCGGTGGTACAACTGAAATTGCAGTTATGTCCTTAGGAGGTTTAGTTTATTCTAAATCTCTAAGAGTAGCAGGAGATGCAATGGATGGTGCAATGGTCAACTATATGAGAAAAGAATATAATTTGATGATAGGTGATAGTACTGCAGAAAAAATTAAAAAAGAAATAGGTACTGCTATTCCAACGAACAATAATACTTATGCAGTTAAAGGACGAGATTTAAGATCAGGAACTCCAAAAGAAGTTAATATTACAGAGGAAGATACAGCAGAAGCATTGAATATTATTTTAAAAGAGATGGTGAATGGAATTAAGGATGCATTAGAAAGCACTCCTCCAGAATTATCTGCCGACTTAGTTGATATGGGACTTACTTTAACTGGTGGTGGAGCTTTATTAAAAAATATAGACAGAAGGTTTTCTAAGGAAACAGGTTTGCCAGTTCACATTGCTGATGATCCATTATCTTGTGTAGCAGTTGGTACTGGAAAAGCTCTTGATCAAGAACAAACATTCTCGACTATGTTGACTGAATATTAAGAGTAATGGCCTCTAGCAGAGATGATTTTATAATAGCAATTCGTTCTGCTTTTTTAAAAAAAAGCACTCAACAAAAATTTTCTCTACTTACTTTAGTATTTATTTCTATATTTATTATCCTTCTATCAAGCCTAGACTTTAAGGCAGTAAGATATCTGAAGGCTGGATTAAGTGAGGTGGTTTATCGATCATCTTTTATTGTCTCTATACCTGAAAACTTTGTCAGAAATTCATTTATTAATATAATTGAATACACAACATTTTTTAATAGATATCAAAATAATAGAGATGAATTGGATAAACTTAAATCTGATTTTGTGTCTAACGAAATTATTCAGTATGAAAATCAAGAACTGAAAGTACTAATTGATGATTATATTTCAAGTTCAAATAAAATTTTAGCAAAAATAATTGTTGATCATGATAGTCCCTTTCTAAAGAGCATAATCATAAATAAAGGAAGTAAAGACGATATAAAAATTGGTACAAATATTTATGATCAATCTTATTTAGTTGGTCGGGTGATTGAGGTGAATTATAAAACATCAAGGGTATTATTGTTATCAGATTTAAATTCTAATGTTCCAGTAACAATTGCCCCTCAAAATATCCAAGCAATAGTCACTGGGAGTGGAGACAATTTTGGACAAATTAAATATATTAAAGCGGGTTTGTCAGAGGAGTTAGTCGATGAAAGTATAGTTTACACCTCAGGTACCGGAGCAATATTTAAAAGTGGAGTACCAATAGGCAAATTAAGATCTAAAAAAAATGGTTCTTCTAATAGATATAACGTTGAATTCTACAGCGACTTTACACAATTAAAATATGTTTTTGCAGAAACAATTACTCAAATTGAAATTCCTCAAGTTGAACCAGAAATAGTTCCAATTGAAGATAAAAGTGAGGAACTTGAAGAGTCAAAATTAAAGATTTTAGAAGATGAGCTTAAAATTATTGAGGAGACTAATTCAAAATTTATAGAAGAAAATGAAAATTTAACTAGTGAAATTAATGATTTAAACAATCAAATTTCAGTTTTAAATAATGAAATTTTTTCACAAAAGCAAAAAATCAATCAATTCAATATTGATACTCAAGAATTAGAATTTTTAAAGTTAAACTTAGAACATGGTCATAAATGTAGAAAATCTTTTTTTAATGCTGATGGTTTTAATGTTGGAACTGAAGAGTATAAGAGTTGTGTTTTAAATGGAGGTAGAACAGGTGGCTAACTTAAAGACAAAGGGAACATTTTCTAAATTATATACCTGGTTACCAATAATTTTTTTATTTGTCTCAGTGCTCAATGAATTTGATTTTAATTATTTAAAACTTGAGTATTTTTCTTTTAATTTCCCGTTTATTTTGATCTTTTTCTTTACCTTAAAAGATTTTAAACATTTTGATTATCTTTTTGTATTTTTTGCCGGTTTGCTCAACGACACTGTTATAGGTTTGCCCCTAGGTATTAGCAGCTTGTCTTATACACTAATTTGTATTGCTACGGCATATATTAGAAATATAACAATTAGGCCAAGTCCCATGAAAGATTGGTTCTACTTTTTATTTATAATAAGTTTGATTAACTCTTTAAATTACTCAGTTTTAAGTTTATTCTTTTCGTACAATTTGGTTTTAACAAGTTATCTAGTTAACACGACTTGTACATTTTTACTTTATATAATTTTTGTATCAATATTTAAATATTACATGAAAGGAATTAATGATTAATTCTTCAAGTGATAATGTAAAGAAACTTAATTCTATTAATAGAAGAATGTTCATTACAGGTTCATTAAAATTTTTTGTGATGATAGGAATAGTCAGTAGATTATTTTTTTTACAAGTTAAAGAAAACAAAAAGTACTTAACCCTCTCTGATAAAAATAGAATTAGAGAATGGAAATTAGCTCCTGTTAGAGGGGAGTTTCATGATTATTTTGGTAATGTCATTGCAGGAAATTTTGAAGCTTATCAACTTCATGTAATACCAGAACAAGTTGAGGATTTTAGGTACGTTATTTATCGTTTGAAAGATTTACTAGAATTATCAGATACAGAATTTAAAAAAGTATTAAAAAAGAAAAATGAAATAAAGCCTTGGGAAACTTTAATTGTTTCTGATAATTTAAGTTGGCAAAAGTTTTCAAAGATTAATAATCATTTGTATGATTTAAATGGTGTAAAACCGGTTATATCAATTTCAAGAAACTATCCTTTTAAAGAAAATTTCACACACTTAGTTGGTTATGTCAGTCAAGCAAACCAAGATGATATTGAATCAACTCAAGCCATAAAAAAGAATTTTGTCCCAGGATTAAAAGTTGGAAAAGTAGGTTTAGAAAAGACATTTGAGGAAAAACTAATAGGAACCAATGATATTGAGAGATATGAAGTGAATGCTTATGGCAGAAGAATAAGTCAATTGGAATTTCAAAAAGGTGAAAAAGGTAAAACTTTAAGACTGACTATAGATACTGAGGTACAAAAGTTAGCTAATGAATTATTAAAAGATCAAGCAGGTTCTATCTGTGTAATGGATATTTATACAGGTGCAGTAATTGCAATGCATTCTTCACCATCGTTTGATCCAAATTTATTTGTATTTGGTATTAGTCAAGATGATTGGCAATTAATTCGAAATGATCCAATGAAACCATTAGTTAATAAAACTTTACAAGGGAATTACTCACCAGGTTCAACGATTAAACCGATTGTTGCCTTATCTGCACTTGAAAATGGAATAGTTAACACAAGTTTTACAGTTAGATGTACTGGTAAAACAGAAATGTATGGCCAAACTTACCATTGCTGGAAGAAAAAAGGTCATGGTTACGTAAGTTTAAGAAATGCCATGAAGCAATCTTGTGACACCTATTTTTATGAAGTTGCCCGTAAACTTGGTGTTGATAAATTGAGCGAAACTGCAAAAAAATTTGGCCTTGGAGAAAAAGTTTTTGGTGATTTATTTGACATTGAAAAAAAAGGATTAATTCCAAATACTCAATGGAAAAAGAATGCTCTGGGTAAAGGATGGTTATTAGGTGAAACAATAATAACAGGAATTGGACAAGGCTACATTCAAACTACACCTATTCAATTATGTTTAATGACAGCACAAATTGCAAATGGTGGTTATAAAATTTATCCTCATCTTGTTGTAGATGATAAAGTTAAAGATCAACCTATAGATAAATTTACACCGCTCTATAAAAATTCTAAAAATATTAAAATTGTCCAAGATGCTATTTTTGGCTCAACTAATGAAGTAATGGGCACATCTTATCGTTCAAGAATTGATAACCCAAAATATCAGTTTGCTGGTAAAACTGGTACTGCGCAGGTTAAAAAAATTACTGAGGAAGAAAGAGAATTGGATCTTAAAACATTCCAGATTCCATACGAGCAAAGAGATCATGCTTTATATGTAGCCTTTGGTCCATATAAAAATCCCAGATATGCATTAAGTGTCATTGTAGAACACGGAGGAAACGGAAGTACAACTGCCGCTCCAATGGCAACTAAATTATTTAAATTGATTATTGACCGACACAAGATCAGAGAGTCATTGAGGAATAAAAAGTATTTGGAGATATAGATGTATCAACATACAAGATTAACAACAAATAGACTTGGTTTTTTTCAAAAATTTAGAAACTTTGATTATATACTTCTGGTTTGTATATTGTTACTTGGCTTTATTAGTTTAGCAACAATGTATTCTACTGATGGTGGTGAGATTAAATTCCATACCAAAAGTCATTTTACAAAATTAGCAGTATTTACTTTAATGATGCTAGTAATGTCATTTATCAATATTAAGTATTGGTTTTCAATTGGTTATTTAGCTTATGTAGCAGTAGTGGGTTTATTAGTTGGGACCTATTTATTTGGAATTACTTCATCTGGCTCTCAAAGATGGATTAATTTATATTTCATAAATTTACAGCCGTCTGAATTGATGAAAATATTTATTATTGTTTGTTTGGCTAAATTTTTTCATCGAATGAAGTTAGAAAATGTCAATTCAATTTATACAATTTTAACTTCTTTAATAATCATACTTTTACCAATGGGGTTAGTCATTGTACAACCAGACCTTGGAACTGCAGTTCTTATTGCTATCAGTGGAATAGCTGTATTATGGTTTGCAGGTATTAATTACAAGTATTTTATTTATACTATCCTTGGATTTATAATCTCTTTACCTTTTGTTATAGCCTTCTTGAAGCCTTATCAGAAATTAAGAGTATTAACATTTCTAAATCCTGACAAAGATCCTTTAGGTGCTGGTTATCAAATTATCCAATCTAAAATAGCTGTTGGATCTGGGGGTATTTTTGGTAAAGGTTTTTTGAAAGGTACTCAAAGTTATCTTGAGTTTTTACCAGAAAAACATACTGATTTTATTTTCACACTTTTTTCAGAAGAATTTGGTTTTGTGGGCTCAGCAATACTTTTAGTAATTTATGCAATTATTATTTATAGAATTGTTGCAATAGGAGCTAGTTCCAGAAGTTATTTTGCAAAGATTTTTTGTTATAGTTTTGGTGCAGCCATTTTTGTATTTATTACTATTAATATGAGTATGGTTTTAGGTTTACTACCTATAGTAGGTTCTCCTTTACCAATTATGTCCTATGGTGGATCCTCTATGCTAGCAACTATGATTGGGTTTGGAATTGTCATGAGTGCTAGAGTTCACAATCAACAATTGATTGCCTAAGTATAATTTGTCGCTTAACTTATTTGACAGATAAATTGTATATTTTTTTTATGAGTAAAAATTTACATGTGGGAATTGTTGGTTCGGGTATTCAAGGTGTTTCAAACGCATTGTTTCTTCAAAAAAAAGGGTTTCAGGTAACTATATTTGATAGAGATAACCCCGGCAGTCCAGCAGCTTCATATGGAAATGCTGGCCATTTTTCACCTTATGCATCATTGTCATTGAATAGAACCGATGTGCTTGCTGATGTACCAGCAATGTTAATGAGTTCAACAGGTCCATTAGCTCTAAAATGGAATTATGTGCCAAAAATGTTACCTTGGTTTTTCAAGTTTATTTTAAATACAACGAAAAACAAAATGATGCATACCGCAAGAAATATGCATCAAATTTTAGATTTAGCTTTACCAGCTTATGATGAACTTTTTGATGAAATTAATTTAGATGGTCTCGTTGAAAATAAAGGAATACTCTACATTTGGAATGATAAAGACTTAAAGAGTAGAGATTTAGAAATTAAAGTAAGAGATGAACTTGGGGTAAAACAACAACTGGTCAATAAATCTGAAATTCACGATCTAGAACCCAACATAAAACCTTTTTATCATGCAGGAGTTTATTATCCATATGCACGACATGCCCGAAATCCTAAAAAAATCTTACTTAAATTATTTGAATTATTTTTAAAAAAAGGTGGAAAGTTTGAAAAGAAAAATATCAACGATATAGAATTTGATACAGAAAAACCAGTTTTTGTAACTGATGGTGAAAGATATACTTTTGATAAAATTGTAATTGCCTGTGGAGCTTTCTCAAAAAAATTAACAGATAATTTAGGTGAACGAATTCCTCTTGATACTGAAAGAGGTTACCATGTTCACTTCAAAGATTGTGATCATCTTTTAAGTAGACCCGTTATTTTTTCTAATAGAGGATTTGGTATTACTCCTATGGAACAGGGATTAAGAGTAGTTGGCACAGTTGAGTTTGGTGGATTAGATAATCCACTTTCAAAATCTAGAATAAAAAATTTAATTAGTAATGCAAAGTATATGTTAGGCGATCTTCCAGAACATGAGGATGAATGGTTAGGTTTTAGACCGACGCTGCCTGATTTTTTACCAGTGATGGGTCCTTCTAAGAATTATAAAAATGTATTTTATTGTTTCGGGCATCATCATTTAGGATGGACATTAGGTCCGATTTCTGGAAAGATTGTTTCCGGAATGATAGCTAAAGAAAATACAAATCTAAATTTAGATCCTTATAGCTCAATAAGATTTAGCTAATCAAATGCAAAATACCAAAGCATACATTATGCTTGTGTGTGCCACATTATTTTGGGCAGGAAACTTTACATTAGCAAAGCTTGCTTACTTAGAAAATATACCTCCAAACTCACTCGCATTTTTAAGGTGGTGCCTGGTATGGATAATATTACTTCCCTTCACCTATAAAGAGATATTAAAATTAAAAAATCAAATTAACAGAAATTTATCATTATTTCTTATTCTTGGTTCTACTAGTGTATGTATATTTACTTCTTTTACTTATAACGCTTTAAATTACACTCAAGTAATTAATGCATCACTTTTTAATACCGCAATACCTGTAACAATAATTTTAGTTTGTTTTTTATTAAAAATTGAAAAAACAAATATTTTTCAAATATCTGGATTAATTATTTCAGTTTTAGGAATTTTAGCTATTATTACTAAACTTGATCTAAATATTTTACTTACCTTAAATTTTAACAAAGGAGATTTATTTATGGTCGGAGCAATTATTGCTTGGGGAATATATTCTGCTTTTTTGAGAAAAAGAACCTTTAAAGTATCTTTACTTACTCTTGTCCATATAATTTGCACATTTGGATTAATTTTTCTTTTGCCTCTATTTATTTTAGATATGACTCAAGGCAAAATTATTGAGATGAGTAGTAATTTTTTTTATATTTTAGCTTATGTTGCAATATTTCCAAGCATTGGCTCTTACTATTGTTGGGCTGGCGCTGTTTCAATCATTGGGGCAAATCGAGCTGGAATATTTTTATCTTTAATTCCATTATTTAGCACTTTGATGGCGATATTCTTTTATAATGAGCAGTTTCAATTTTTTCACTTGATTGGAGCAATTTTAATTATATTAGGTTTATTTTTATCCAATAAGGAAATTAAAAATGCTTAAGGTTGCAATATTAGATGATTATCAAAATGTTTCTCAACAATTTGTAGATCTTGAAAAACTTGCAGGAAAATATGAGATAAAAATTTTTAGTGAGCCATTTGAGGATGAGGCTGATGTCATAGATAAATTGTCTGATTTTGAGGCGTTATTAGTGATGAGAGAACGAACTCCCATTACAAAAAATATAATAGAAAATTTATCTAAGCTAAAATTCATAATTACCAGTGGATTAAGAAATAAAGCCATTGACTTAGCTGCCGCAAAACAAAGGAAGATTATTGTTAGTGGAACAGAAACTAATTTAAACCCAACTCCAGAATTAACTTGGGCTTTAATACTTGGATTAGCAAGAAATATTAAAGAGGAAATAGATAATATGTATCAAGGGTACTGGCAGACAACTGTTGGCGTTGAACTCAAAGGAAAAATTCTTGGATTAATTGGACTTGGTAAAGTAGGTTCTCAAGTTGCAAAGATAGGTAAAGCTTTTGGTATGCAAGTAATGGCTTGGAGTGAAAATCTTAATCTTGATAAATGTAAAGAGCTAGATGTTTTACCTTGTTCTAAAGAGGATTTAATTAAGAATTCTGATTTCTTATCTATTCATGTTCAGGGTGGCAAAAGATATAAAGATTGTATTACTTTAAAAGAATTAGATAAAATGAAAAAAACTGCTTTTTTGATCAATACCTCAAGAGGTCCAATAATTAATGAAGACGATTTAATTATTGCTTTATCCACAAATGTAATTGCAGGTGCTGGACTTGATGTTTATGAAAAAGAACCTTTACCAGAGAATAACAAACTAAGATTTTTACCTAATGCTTTATTAACCCCTCACCTAGGATATGTGACTGCAGAAAATTATAATGTTTATTATAGTCAAATGATCGAGTCGCTTGAAGCTTGTGCAGGTGGTAAGCCGATTCGAGTTATTGAATAGTTATGGATTTATCAGTTGTCAATCACGAAGATTATTTTGCAAAAATTGGTGATGATCATAAGTTCCCAATTAATAAATTTGGAGAACTTGCAAAATATCTAATTGATAAAAAAATAGTTAAAAAATTTCATCAACCATATGCATGCTCTGAAGAAACATTAAAAAGAGCTCATTCTGAAAAATATATTAAAGATGTTAAAAATAAAACCTTAGACCAAAACATAATTAAGAAAATTGGATTTCCATTAGTGGATAGTGTCATTCAAAGGTCTTTAGTTGCAACTGGTGGAACAGTACTTGCAACAAAGCTTGCAATAAAAAATGGTGTGGCGTGTAACACTGCTGGTGGTAGTCATCATGCTAATTATGATGGAGGTGCAGGTTATTGTGTATTCAATGATGTAGCAGTTGCCGCTCAATATTTGCTTGATAGAGGTTTAGCTGGCAGGATTTTAATTGTCGATTTAGATGTTCACCAAGGGAATGGCAATGCAGATATTTTTAAGGAAAATAAAAATGTATTTACTTTTAGTATGCATTCAAAATCAAATTATCCAGCAAAAAAATCAATCAGTGATCTTGATGTTGAACTGGAGGATAATATGGAAGACACACAATATATAAAAGTACTTGAATTTTATTTACATCAATTAAACGAAGAAAATTTTGATTTTGTCTTTTATATCGCAGGTGTAGATATTCATTATAACGATCGTTTAGGAAAACTTAAAATTTCTGATGAGGGAATAAGAAAAAGAGATGAAATAGTGACAAAAAATTTTTTTTCACAAGGAGTTCCTTTGTGTGGTGTTCTTGGTGGTGGTTACAATAAAGATTTTAACAAATTAGTTGAATTGCATTCTTTTTTACATCAATCCTGTGCTAAATTACTTAAATGACGAAAAAGAATCCTAATTTAACTGCTGAACAAAAATTAGTAATGTTTGAAGATGGCACGGAGCGTGCAGGTAGTAGTGAACTCAATAGTGAAAAACGAGAAGGTAGCTATCATTGTGCTAATTGTGGAATAAAATTATTTGACTCTGATGCAAAATATGAAAGTGGATCAGGTTGGCCATCATTTTATCAATCTTTACCCGATGTCTTTGAAACCAAAACAGACTATCTGATTGGTTATGCTCGAACAGAATATCATTGTAAAAATTGTAATGCTCATCATGGACACATTTTTGACGATGGTCCTCAACCCACAGGCAAAAGATATTGTAATAATGGTGTGTGTTTAGTATTTCATGAAAAAAATAAAAAATGATTTTAAAGTATATAAGTTTTTTAATTGGTTTAACCTGGTCTTACTCTTTAATAAAGACGCAATCTATTTTTAGTAAAAA
>CACLEX010000007.1 GCA_902606065.1 uncultured Pelagibacteraceae bacterium | reverse complement strand
TTGAAACACTCGGAATAACTTTTGGCGCTGATAAAAAGTATAAAGATGATAAATTTTTTGGTTTTGCAATTCGATATGGAGATAACAAAACTGAAATTAGAAATTCATTTCAAGACGTTTATATGAACTCTCTTACTTTAAATATATACGGAGTAAATTCTTTGAATGATACTGATTATATGAACACTGTTTTTGGTTTAAGTGCTTTAAAATTTAAACACTCACTGACGGGTCATACTTCTGGTGAAAGGTATGGTAAACAAGCCTTTGTAGCTACAAATTTTAGAACCAATAAAAAGTTTGGAAAATATAACTTTACTCCTTCTAGCAGATTTACTTATGCAGTAACACATTTATCAAATTTTACAGACTTTATTAGTAATGTTAAAGCCGGAACAAACACAAAGTACGATAATGAAATTTTTGAAAGTGGTGAAATAACAACTGGATTTTTATTTAATACAGATGAACAAAAATTTGATAACGGAACAATTGTATATAATGGAGGTTTAGAGTTTGTTTATGATATCACTCCTGATGTAAAGTTTCATTATCAAGATGTTGGTGGTTCAAGTTCAAATCTTGTAAGTATTGATAGTTACTCAAAAGCTAATATCAGAGGTAATTTTGGATTTGAGAAAGTTTATACAAATGGGATAACTTTTTCATTAAATTATGAAATTTTTCAACATTTAGATAATGATCGGTTTTCACACACTGATAGTTTACTCTTTAAGTTTGGAAAGCTAAACGATGAGGATTTTGATTTTGCTTTTAACTATGATCCACTTAAAGATAATCAAACTGAAATAAGTTATTTAAAAAATCTTGGTAATTTTAAACTTAAGATAGATACTGATTATAGTTTATTTAGTAAAATCCCAGATTATGGTGCAAATTTAGAGATTTCTGGCACTTTTTAATATTTTCAAATTCTAAATATATTTTTTATAAAGTGATTATGAAAAAAAATAAAATCTACATATTTTTATTTAATTTTTTGACTCTAATAACTTATTTTTTTTCTCAAAACGCGTATGCTAATTTTATAGCAAGCGGTGACACACTTTCTACTTCCAACTATGAAATACGAAGATTCGATACTTCAGCTCAAACAACCGACCCTAGAGATATTACATTTAGTAATGATGGAAAAAAAATGTTTACTGTTGAACAACAAACAAAAAGTGTATTTGAATATATTTTATCAACACCTTACAACGTATCGACAGCTTCTTTTGTCCAAAGCTTATCAGTTAGTGGTCAATCTAGTAAACCTTTTAAAGTTAAGTTTAACAATGATGGATCAAAAATGTTTATTGCTGGAAGAGGAGTAAAAAAAGTATTTGAATACTCGCTCTCTACAAATTTCGATATATCATCGTCATCAGTAACGTATACTGGAAATTTTATTAATGTTTCATCGCAACTTTCTGCACAATTAAATGGTCTAACTTTTAGTCCTGATGGCAAAATTATGATTATTTCTGAGCAAGCTTTTGGCTTGCATCAATATTCATTAAACAAAAGTTTTGATCTTTCGGGTGGAGCTAATTTTATAAGATCTGCTGCAGTGTCAACACTTTTGAATGGAAATGTATATAATGGTATAGTGTTCAATCAAAGTGGTACAAGATTGTTTATGGTAGACTCACAAGTAAATGCTGTTAATCAATATACTTTATCTGAGGGTTTTAATATTGCGACAGCTTCTTTTGATGGTGGTGCAAGGGATATCGAGACTGACGCCAGTAGTATAGACTTTAGTCCCTCCGGGTTAAGAATGTATGTTGCAGGAATTGATGATTTAGTTAAAGAGTATCACTTGCCTTGTCCGTTCAATCTTTTTGCTGGAAAATGTACGGAGATTACAGAAGGAGATAGAAGAGGAGTAGCTGAAACTCAAATTAATATTGCAAATAGAACAATTGAACACTCAACAGACACAGCGCTTAATCGTTTAAAATGGATTAGACGAAATAAAGATCTTCAAGATTTAAGCTTTAGAAATATTAAACTTAATTTTTCTAATGAGATGTTAGCTTCTCTTGCAGAAGCCATTCAAGTTTCAACATCTCCTAAAGAAAAAAGTAAAAATAAAGATATCTTTTATTGGGCTGAAGGGAGTTTAGCTTTTGGTCAAGTTAAAGAAACTGACATATCATCAAAGAAAAAAATCTATACCGATGGTATCACCAT
This sequence comes from uncultured Pelagibacteraceae bacterium, assembly GCA_902606065.1. Classification (GTDB taxonomy): domain Bacteria; phylum Pseudomonadota; class Alphaproteobacteria; order Pelagibacterales; family Pelagibacteraceae; genus Pelagibacter. The sequence continues at coordinate 25,141 of CACLEX010000007.1, read as the reverse complement.
TGGTGCTGATAAGTTTACTGATGACCGAGAAATAAAAGGGCTCGCATTTAGATTTAGTGAAAATGACGTGAAAGTTGGTATTGATGGAAGTAGGCTAGATACAGATACTTACAATTTAACCTATTATTCAACCACTCAAGTAAAAGATGACAATAGATTTTTAGATGCGGTTGTTGGTATTGGTGCACTTTATTCAGATATCTCAAGTGTTTTAGATGGAAATAAATTAACTGGAAATAGAAATGGTAAACAAATTTATGGAACTTTAAAATTGAAAGAGGAAATAAAAAAAGATGAGCTTACCTTAATTCCTGCTGCTCAAATTGATTTAGGTTACACATTGTTGAGTAGCTATTCTGAAAGTGGAAAAACTGCAATGAGATTTGATAAACAAAGCATTCAATCAAGAAATTTAAGACTATCCATTGCCTCAGTTGAAACATTAAACAATAAAAAATATAAAATGAAAAGACATGGTAAAATTGAGTACCGAGCTAATTTACATCGGTCATCTAACATAAAATATTCTTACATTAGTGATAGTTCAACTAAATATGATACCGAATTAAATTCTGGAGCGTTACATAATATAAATGGTGAAGTAGGTATTGATGTAATTTATGATGATAACTTTAGTTTATTTTTTATTGTTGAACACAATTATAAACATAGAGTTGGTTATACGAATAAAATTCATATAGCTATTGGTTATCTACCGCAAAAGAATACTAATTTTGCTTTTAAAATTGAAGGAGATGACATTTTAAAATCAAAATATATTTATACTAAAAATGTTAATGGTTTAGATATTGATTTTTATTTATTAAACAATAATACAATGAGACCAGAAACTTTTGATGAAATAGCTTTGAATTTAAGAAAAGTTTTTTAAAAATATTATTTTAAAAGTTCTTGAAGTTTATTTTCTTTCTCTAATGCTCTAACCTCATCATAACCACCAATGTGTTGGTCATCAAAAAATATTTGAGGAATAGTTCTTTTACCATTTGCTTTTTGAATCATTTCATCTTTTGCCCCGTCAACCTTTGCAACATTAATTTCTTCATAAGTTGCATTATTTCTTGTGAGTAATCTTTTAGCAGCTTCACAATAATTACACATGGGACCTGTATAAATTGTAATTTTTTTCATAAGTTATAGATAATCACCTTTTTTTATTTTACTAGTAATTTGTTTTCTTGAATATTCAAATTTTTTTCTGTGTTTAATACTTTTTTGATGAACTCTTTTTCTCCATAATCTAAATGCGGATGGTTTGAGAGATTTTCTCATTATCTTAATAACATCAGATTCCCGGTAACCAGTTTTTTTTTCGATATCTTCAAAAGTGATCCTATCGGCCCAGGCTGCCCAGATGACCCAATCTGGATCTTCATGATTTGGCTCTGGATTTTTGACGCGGGTAATTGGCCTGTGACCTTTTTTTTTCATAAATCCTTTATATTTGAAAAAAATCAATAATGCATTTTTTTTAGGATCTGTTATAGTATGATTTGATAGTCCTACTTAGCCATCTTTAGCTCCCGGTTTTTTAGGACTATCTTTTTTTTTATGCTCCCCCTAGATTTTATCCTTTTTTTACAGATCATAATTTTTCTATTCATCACACCAGGTACCCCTCGGATAGTCATTATTTCTTATTCGATGAATTATGGTGTTAAAAATTGTATTTGGACAGCTTTAGGTGATGTTACAGCAAATTTATTTCAAGCAACTTTAGTAATTTTTGTTATAGGAACTTTTTTGTCGGATAATCCAAACTTTTTAAACTTTTTTAAGTGGCTTGGGGTAATTTATTTAATGTATTTAGCTTATGATGTGTACAAATCTTCACCAAAAGATGTAAATTCAAAAATAATTAGTACCAAAAGTGTTTTTTCTTTCTATAAAGATGGTTTTTTAGTTGCAGGCACAAGTCCTAAGGCATGGTTGTTCTTTCCTCTAATATTTCCCCAGTTTATTGACTTTAATACAAATTATATTGTTCAATTTTTTATTTTAATAACAACTTATGTTGTTTTAGATTTTATTTCTTTGATTGGTTATGCTTTGTTAGCTCAAAAATTAATTACATGGATCAAAGCAAATCCAAAAACAATTAATACAATCTCAGCGAGTGTTTTAGTAATCATTGCGTTAATTATTATTGTTACACAACAATACTAGAATACATCCAAAGCTGTTTTTGCCCCTTGCAATAGTTGTAAATTATTTATTTAATTAAGAATAAATTAATTAATAACAGAAGGAAATAAAATGAAAATAAACAAGATAATCTTGAGTTTTATTTCTGCAGTAGCAATTTTACTTTCAACTTCAGTTGTTTCATTTGCAAAAGTTGTTGGTGATAAAATTGTTTTAGGTGCTGCTATTTCATTAACTGGAAAATATTCATCTAATGGTGTTCATACACAAAACGGTTATAACATGGCTGTTGATAGGATTAATAGCATGGGTGGTGTTAAAGTTGGTGGAAAAACTTACAAGTTTGAAATCATTTATTATGATGATGAATCAAATCCAAAAAGAGCAGCTCAATTAGCAGAAAGATTAATCTCACAAGATGGTGTTGAGTTTATGCTTGGGCCTTATAGTTCAGGTTTAACAAAAGCAATTGCACCTGTTACTGAAAAATATGGTGTGCCAATGGTGGAAGCAAATGGTGCTTCTAGATCTTTGTTTACTAAAGGTTACAAATATCTATTTGCAGTTTTAGCTCCAGCTAACTTATATCTTGATGTAGCTATTAGAACAGCAGTTGAGTTAAATGGTGGAAAAGGTGTAAGAATCGCACAAGCATTTGAACAAGATGCTTTTTCACAAGACGTAAGATTAGGTATTTTAGATGCAGCGAAAGAAACTGGATCTGAAATTATAATCGACGATAAGCTGCCAAAAGAGCTTAACGATATGGCTGCTACATTAGTTAAAGTAAAACAAATGAAGCCAGATGTTCTTGTGGTATCAGGACACACAAAAGGTGCATTAACTGCAATTAGACAAATTGCTGAAATGAAAGTTGATGTTCCAATGTTAGCAATGACACATTGTGATGCTGCGAAATTATCAAAACAACATGGTAAAAATTCTCAGTATGCATTATGTGCTTCTCAATGGCATAAAACACTAACTTATAAAGATAACTTCTTTAAAGATGGTATGACGTATGCGGCAGACTTCCAAAAAGAGTTTGGATATGATCCGCCATATCAATCAGCAGAGTCATCTGCAGCATTGTTAGTGTTCAAGGATGCTTTTGAAAGAGCAAATTCTTTTGATCAAAAGAAAGTACGAGATGCTCTTGCAGCTACGAACATGCAAACATTCTATGGAAATATTAAGTTCGCACCGGGTGGTCAAAATGTTGATAAACCGATGGTACTTTTCCAAGTAATGTGTGATGGCGCTGGAAAATGTGAAAACAAAGTTGTTGCTCCGCTTAAATGGGCTTCGGCAGAGTTAATTCACCCAATTCCAAAGTGGTCTAAAAGATAAAAACTAATCTATAAATACCCCCTAAACTCTAGGGGGTATTTCTTTTTAAAGGCTGATTATGGATTTCATGGTTTTTCAATATCCAATGATAAGTGTTCAAGCTTGCTTGGATGGAATACTTCTTGGAATTTTATTTGCCTTGGTCGCATATGGCATGGCTTTGCAATGGGGAGTCATGAATATCATAAACATTGCACAAGGTGATTTAGTTATTCTTGGTGGTTATATTGCATACTTCATGTATCTTTATGGAATTCATCCTGCCTGGGGTGTAATTATAGCTCCGATCATAATGTTTTTTGTGGGTGTAGGACTTTATAAATTAGTAATTAATAAAGTTGTTGATAGAGATTTATTTATCTCAATTCTTGCAACATTTGGAATAAGTATTCTATTTATGCAATTAATGAATTTTGCATTTGGTGCAGACGTTGTTCTTGCTAATTCAGGTTATGGAACTACTTTTTTATTTGATAGTGCTGTAGTTTTACCGAACTCAAAAATATTTTCTGCTTTTATAAGCATTCTATTTGCAATTTGTTTAGTTGTTTATATGAAAAAATCTAAGCTAGGTCGTGCGATCAGAGCAACAGCACAAAACTCAAGAGCAGCAAAGATTTTAGGAGTAGATACAGAAAAAGTTTATGCTGCTACATTCGGCATAAATGCAGCTCTTTGTGGTGTTGCTGGTGCTTTAATATCCATAACATTTACTATTCACCCCTACATGGGATTACCCTATACAATCAGATCTTTTATGATTGTTATTGTTGCTGGATTAGGAAATTTACCTGGAGTGGCATTATCTGGAATGGGGTTAGGAGTTTTTGAGGAATTTGCTGATTATATTTTAGGCACTGAATTTAGAATAGGTGCAGTATTTTTATTATTAGTTTTAATTTTGGTTTATAGAAGATTTAAATTATCAAGAAAAAGAGAGTACTTAAAATGAGGAAAATATTACTAATGATATTATTTTTAACATTTCCAAATTTATCTTTAGGAAATGAAAGATTTATACCAATTGAATTATGGCTGGGGATACCATCGACTGGTTCAAGCGAATTGAAATTTTATGAGGTGAATAATAAGCAACATAATGGAAAATTAAAAGTCTCAGGTCCTATTGACTGGAAAAATGAGATAACAGGAAAGACAATTAAAGTTTATGAGAGAAAAAGAGGTTCTAAAATACAGCTCTTTACAATAACTAATAATGGTCAATGCCTGGGAAGAGTGTGGGATAGTAGGAAAAGAAAAAGAGGAGTTGTTGTAGCAATAGATAATGGCTGTAAATTTCCACTAGGAACTTGGAAAGAGGGAGAAACTCGTGATTTCTTTTCAGCTTATAACTGGCCGAAAAAAAAATCAGGTGGTAGCTCTACTAGCAAAAGAACTGGGATGAAAAAGACACTGACTGTTAAAAAATTAGGTGATGAAAAAAAATGTCTTACTTTCAGGTGGCAGCTTACTGTTATCGGTGGAAAAAGATCAGGAAAAGTAATAGATGATAACGACTATACTTATTGTCCTAATAAAGGTTTTACAAAATTAGTATCAAGGAAATAATGAGTAAAAATATTATTTTATACTCAGCAATATTAGTTTTTGGAATAACAGCACCATTTATTTTTCCTGCATTTAAAGTTCAATTATCAATACTTTGTGTTTTAATTGTATTAGCTCTTACTTGGAATATTCAAGGTGGAGAAATGGGCTATAACACATTTGGGAACATATTGTTCTATGGATTGGGAATGTATCTATGTGCTTCGGTTCAAGTGGGGATGTTTTTTCCTTTAGCAGAATGGACTGAAAGTGGTGGAGAAAAAACTTTTGTTCATACGCCAGCTCAATTTTTCCAAGGAATGGCAGTTGGATTAGTAGTAGCAGCAGTAGTTCCAACAATAGTTGCAGGATTAATTGGTTATGCAATTCTAGGATTAAGAGGTCATTATTTTGCGATTTGCACATTAGGTCTTGGTGTTGCCGCAGGAGAAATTTCCGGAGGCATAGAAATTATTGGAGCTGGACAAGGTTTTACAACACCGCCATTTCCTGACGTAGGTGGTCTAGAGGCGAGAGGTGAATTTTTTTATCTCTTGAGCTTTGTAGCACTCGTTTTAACATTTCTTGCTGTAAGAGCAATTTACTCTACAAGATTTAAATTAATTTTAAATGCAATCAGAGATAACGAAGATAAAGCTGAAGCTATGGGAATTCAAACTATGAAATATAAAATTATTGGTTGGATGATATCAGCATTTTTCTGTGGTCTAGCAGGAGGAATTATGGGAGGACTAGTTGGTTATATAGACTCAACTGATGTCGCATTTGATGGTAGAGAAATGGGAGTGTTTATGGTCTTAATGGCTATCTTAGGTGGAAAAGGTACTTTGTGGGGACCAGTCATTGGCGCAACAGTATTTCATATTTTTAAAGAAGGATTTTGGACATTCTTTTTGGGTTGGCAGTATGTTGCACTTGGTGTTCTTATTGTTGTAATTGTAATTTATTTCCCTGAAGGAATTATGGGATGGCTAAGAGAAAAATATCCTGAAAGATTCGGAGAAGTGGTCGATGAAGCCGATAGAAAAGCACAGGTAGAATTAAAATGAGCATCTTGGAAGTTAACAACGTAAGTAAATCATTTGGTGGTGTTAAAGCAAATGTTGATATATCGATGAATGTTGAGAAAGGAAAAATAGTTGGTTTAATAGGACCAAATGGTTCAGGCAAGACAACTTTATTCAATTCTATTGTTGGTACTTATCCAATAGACAATGGTTCTATTAAGTTTAACGGCAAAGAGGTTTCAGAATTACCAGTTCCAGTTATTGCAAAACTTGGTTTGTTGAGAACTTTTCAGCAAACACGAATTTATGGCAAATTAAATTGTGTAGAAAATATGTTAATTAGTCATAAAGGGAGTGATGCAAGTATATTTACAATATTTTCTAAAATACCAAAAGATCTTACAGAAAAGGCTGAAAATTTACTAAATTTTGTTGGTTTATATCAAAAGAGAAATCTACGTGCAGGGGATTTATCTTTTGGTCAACAGAAGCTGTTAGAATTAGCAATGGCATTAATGAATGAACCAGAAATGTTATTATTAGATGAACCCACAGCTGGAATCAATCCAACTTTAATTAATGGCATTATTGATAGACTAATAAAAGTAAATCAAGATTTTGGTATCACACTATTGGTAATTGAACATAATATGAAAGTAATTATGCAATTGGCTGAGGATATTTTTTGCTTAGCACATGGGAAGATGCTTGCAAATGGTTCACCAAATGAAATTAAAAATGATAAGCGTGTTGTAGATGCTTATTTGGGAGCTCAATAATGTCTAATCAGTACGAAGTTTTAGGTAAAGCCCCTGGTGTTAAAGATTTACAAAATTTATCTCCAAGTAATGTTCATCTGACAATAAAAAATCTCAATGCTGGTTATGGGAAAATGGAAATTCTCCACAATTTCGATCTTTGTGTTAGCAAAGCCCAATCACTTTGTTTAATAGGACCAAATGGTGCTGGTAAATCAACTATTCTTCATTCAATTTATGGATTTACTAATATTTTTTCTGGAAAAATAGAAATTGATGGAAAAGAGATAACCAATTTATCCCCAGCTGAAAAATTAAAATCAGTTGGTATTGCATATATTTTACAAGATAATTCTGTTTTCCCCGATATGACTGTTGAGGAAAACCTTTTAATGGGTGGATTTATCAAAGATAAAACTGAGGATTCATTTCAAGAAGCTGAGAGAATTCTTGAGAAGTATGAAAGATTAAGAAATAGAAGAAATCAACCTGCGAAAGTTTTGTCTGGTGGTGAAAGAAGATTATTAGAAATTTCAAGAGCACTGGTTATGAAACCATCAGTTTTACTTGTCGATGAACCCTCAATAGGACTAGAGCCAAGATATATTGAAATGGTATTTGAAATTTTAAGAGACCTTCAACAAAATGAAAAAAAAACAATTATCCTTGTTGAACAAAATGCAAAGAAAGGTTTAGAGTTTGCCGACATTGGTTATGTTTTAGTATCAGGACAAACTGCAATAGCAGGTAAAGGAGATGAACTCTTAAATAATCCTGATGTTGGACGCCTATTTCTAGGCGGTTAATGATTGACTCAAAATATTTTTTGAAAGGTTTCGCATCCATCAAAGGTGTTGGAAGTCCAGCTATAGCCTTAGGAGCTAGCTTTATAGCAATAGGAGCTCTTTTAAAAAATATTGGTTTTACAATTCAAGAAAGTCTTTTTTCGACTTTTTTAACTTATGCTTTACCTGGTTCATTAGTGATGGCAGAGTCATTAATTATTGGTTCATCATTAATAAATATCTTCATTGCTGTTTGGCTAGTAAATGCAAGATTGTATCCAATGACAGTTTCCTTAATGCCTTTGTTGATGCACCAAACACAACCTAAATGGAAATATTATTTATCATGTCACTTCATTGCCGTCTCATCGTGGCTAATAATGAAAGATAATTATGAACAAATAAAAAAAGAAGCAAGGATAGATTTTTGGATCGGTATTGGTACAGCAACCTGGTCAGTAGCAATTTTTTCAACATTTATTGGCTACATTGCATCAGACTTTTTAAATAGAGATATGTTAATTGGGTTAGCAATAATTAATCCAATTTATTTTACTTGTATGATGGTGGGGGCGATGAAAACTATTAAAATTAGTTTATCAATCATCCTTGGTGCAATTTTAGGTCCAGCTTTTTATTTTATCTCTCCAGAGTGGTGTATTTTATTTGGTGGTTTTGTGGCTGGAACAATTGCATTTTTTATTGGAGAAATTAATGACAAGTAATATTTTTTTAGTAATCTTAATAACTTCTTTAGCGACATTTTTGTCTAGATTTTTAGGTGTTGTAAGCTCAGAAAATATTAAAGAAACTTCTAAAATATTTAGATGGTTTAATTGCTTGGCATACTCAACGTTGGCAGCATTAATAGCTAGGATTGTAATTTTCCCATCAGGACTATTATCTGAGATAGATTACTTTGTAAGACTAATTGTAATAATTTTATCAATTGGGCTTTTTTTTATTACTAAAAAAAATTTAGTTTACCCAACAATTTTCTCTGCTATCATACTAACACTTTTTAGCAGTTATTTATGATTGAAAAAATTGAAGGATTTGAAATTTATGAAAATAAGCAATCTCCAAGGATAATTAACATAGATATAGGAGATGAAATTTTAAATAAACTTATCTTTCCTTTTAATAAGTTTGATATTACTGCATTAGAATACAAACCATTTACCAGATTTACTATCGCAAAAAGTTTAGATGATTTAAGTAATAATAAATTATCTATATTAGTTAACAAAATTATTAGAGATAGAAATACCGGTTGCTTTATAATTAAACCTAGAAATTTAATCTCTAAAATTGATGATAGTTTTTTAGTGAAACTTTCCACTGCAGTTGCACATCTTGTCGGGAACCCTAATCATGATGCAATGGCTGGGAAATATTATGCTAGATTTCATGTTAAGCATGAGGACAAAAGTGACTCTTATTTAAGAAAGGCTTATAAAAATATGGATCTACATACTGATGGAACCTATGTGAAAGAAAAAACTGACTGGCTGCTAATGTCAAAAATAGAGGAAAAAAATGTTGAGGGTGGAGAAACTGCCATGCTTCATCTCGATGATTGGGAACATTGTGATGAATTATTTAATGATCCTGTTGGAAAAGAAGATTTTCTTTGGGGCTCTCCTAAAAGTAAAAATATTGATTATAAAGTTGAACATCCAGTATTTTCATCTGATAAAGATGGTAGGGCTCAAATTTCATATATTGATCAATTTCCTGAACCTAAAAATATGAAACAAGGTAATTTTCTACAAAAATTATCTGATAGTTTAGAGGAAAGTAACAAGAAGATTATAACTAAACTTCCGGTGGGATCATCTGTAGTAGCAAATAATTATTTTTGGCTTCATGGCAGAAAAGCCTTTAAAGAACATAAAGATTTAAGTAGAGAGTTGTTGCGAATTAGAGGTTCTTTTTTTATTAATTAATATAAATTAATCACTATAAGATATTTATGAAATTAGGTTTTATAGGAACTGGAAAAATAACATCTTCAGTTATATCTGGAATTTGTTCTTCAAAAATTAATTATAAAAAAATATTTATTTCATCACGAAATAGTCTTATTGCAAAAGGACTAAAAAAAAGGTTTAAAAAGATATTTATTGAAAGGGATAATCAAAAAATTGTTGATAATTGTGATTGGATTTTTTTGGCAGTCACACCAACAGTCGGTCAGAAAATTATTAAAAATTTAAGATTTAGATCTAGTCAAACAATTATAAGTTTTATTTCAACTATAAATCTTTCAGAACTTCGAAAAATGATAAAAGTAAAAGTTGACTTAGTAAGAGCTATTCCACTTCCGCCAATTTCTCTTAAAAAAGGACCAGTACCTATCTGCCCACCAAATAGAAAGGTTAAAAATTTTTTTAATAAAATTGGATCTACTATTGAAATTAAAAATGAAAAATTATCAATTAATTTTTGGTCAACGTCAGGGATGATGGCATCTTATTATGAAATATTGAATGTGATGAGTACTTGGTTGATAAAAAAAGGTATTAAAAGATCTGATGCACAGAAATATATAACAACTTTATTTTTGGCCTTATCTGAAGATGCAGCTGTAAATTCAAAAAAAGATTTAAGACATTTAGTTAAAGAGTCTCAAACCCCAAAAGGTTTAAACGAACAAGGTTTAAGAGAAATGAGTAAAAGAGGGGCTTATAAATCCGTAGTAAATGCACTAAATAGAATTTACAAAAGACTTAACAAATAATTGATGTCAGAAAATATTTTAGAGATAAACAATCTATCAAAATATTTTGGTGGATTAGCAGCGGTATCAGATTGTTCACTCAAGGTTAAGAAGGGAACTATAACTGGGATAATTGGCCCTAATGGATCGGGAAAAACCACCTTATTTAATTTGATTGCTGGAAATCTAAAATGTTCAACTGGAAGTGTCATGTTTAACAACGAAAATATAACTGATGTACCGGCATATGAATTATTTTCAAAAGGTTTACTAAGAACTTTTCAAATTGCACATGAATTTACGAATTTATCAGTTTTAGAAAATTTAATGATGGTTCCTGGTAATCAGTCAGGTGAACAATTGATAAATGCTATATTTAAACCTTCATTAATCATGAAAGAAGAAAATATTATTAAGCAAAAAGCTATTGAGGTTATAGAGTTTTTAAATTTAGGGCATTTAAGAAATGAGCTAGCAGGAAATTTATCTGGTGGTCAAAAAAAATTATTGGAGCTTGGTCGAACAATGATGGTAGATGCAAAGTTAGTTCTATTAGATGAAGTGGGTGCAGGTGTGAATAGAACACTATTGAAAGACCTTGGCACAGCTATTGAAAAACTAAATAAAGAAAAGGGATATACATTTTGTATGATTGAACATGATATGGATTTCATAGGAAGATTATGTGATCCTGTAATTGTAATGGCTGAAGGATCAGTATTATTTGAAGGTTCAGTAGAAGATGCAAAAAAAGACGAAAAAGTAATTGAGAGTTATTTAGGCAGGGGATCAAAAATTAAGGATAATTGATAATGGCATTTTTTGAGGGAAATAAGATGACTGGTGGATATGGAAATGGTCCAGATATAATTAATTCGTGCTCAGTAAATGTTGACAAAGGTGAAATTGTTTCAATCTTAGGTCCTAATGGTGCGGGAAAATCAACAGCAATGAAAGCAATGTTAGGTTTATTAAATTTAAAATCTGGTTCAGTCATAATTGATGGTAAAGATATTACAAAATTATCTCCACAAGATAGAGTTAAGTCAGGTATTTCATTTGTACCTCAAACAAAAAATGTTTTTGCAGGAATGACTGTGGAGGAAAATTTAGAAATGGGAGCCTTTTTAATTGATGAGAGTTATAATTCAGTAATCAATGAGATCTATGACTTGTTTCCAATATTAAGTGAAAAAAGAAATCAATTAGTTGGTGAATTATCAGGAGGGCAAAGACAACAAGTTGCGCTTGGTAGAGCACTTATGATTAAGCCATCAGTTTTAATGTTGGATGAACCAACTGCAGGAGTATCACCAATTGTAATGGATGAATTATTTGATCATATTGTAAAAGTAAAACGTACAAATGTTGCAATTCTGATGGTCGAACAAAATGCTAAACAAGCACTAAGTATTTCAGACAGAGGTTACGTTTTAGTCACTGGAGAAAATCGTTATTCAGGATCAGGAAAAGAATTACTTAATGATCCAAGAGTAAGAAGTTCATTTTTAGGCGGTTGATATGGATTATATAAACGCGATTGTACTTTTATTAAATTATATTTTTGTACCAGCATTAGCCTATGGATCTCAATTAGCTTTAGGTGCAATTTTTGTAACGTTGATATATGGGATCTTAAGGTTCGCAAACTTTGCTACAGGAGATATGATGTCTTTTGGAACCATGGTTACAATTTTGTTTACATGGTATTTTAAATCTTTAGGAATAAGTTTGGGCATTTTACCAACTGCTCTTATCGCAATCCCTTTTGCTATTATATTTATGGTTGGTTATATGCTTTTGATAGATAAATTTGTTTTCAAATATTATAGAGTAAGCAAAAGCCCCCCTGTTCAATTAGCAATGGTGAGTATTGGAGTAATGTTCGTTACCCAAGCAGTTGTTCGAATAATCATTGGTCCATCTGATAGAAGATTTTTTGATGGTGAAAAATTTTTAATTAAAGCTGGTGAGTTCAAAGAAATGACAGGTCTTAATGAAGGCCTTGCAATCAAATCCACTCAAGTAATTACAATTGTTGTAACATTTATTTTAGTTTCAGCTCTTTTTTGGTTTTTAAATAAAACAAAAACAGGAAAAAGTATGAGAGCTTATTCTGATAATGAAGATCTTGCTTTATTGTCTGGAATTGACCCAAAAAAGATTGTTATGATTACTTGGATAATAGCAGGGGTGTTGGCAACCATCGGTGGAGCATTATATGGTTTAGATAAAAGTTTTAAACCATTTACTTATTTTAATAATATGCTTCCAATTTTTGCTGCAGCTATTGTTGGTGGTATAGGAAATCCTTTTGGTGCATTTTTAGGCGGATATGTAATCGCATTTTCTGAAATTCTTTTAACTTATGCTTATAAAAAATTTTTCATGTATCTATTGCCTGAAAGTTTAGAGCCAAATACTTTAGTACAATTACTATCAACAGATTATAAATTTGCGGTATCATTTTCAATTCTTGTCATTGTACTGCTTTACCGACCATCTGGAATTTTCAAAGGAAAAATATTGTGAGAAAAAATTTAAATGTAATTGCAGCTTATACTATAATGATGGGTCTAATTATTCTTGTTGGAATTTTTCAATCTTGGAATATTGCTTTATCAATTTTTAATCTTTGTTTGATTTCAGCTGTCATGACAATGGGAGCTAATATTCAATGGGGTTATGCTGGTCTTATTAACTTTGGCATAATGGGATATACTGCTTTAGGTGGTTTAGCGGCAGTTTTAATTTCAGTTGATCCAGTTCAAGAAGCATGGAGTGCAGGTGGCTCTAATATTCTTTTAAGTCTTTTATTAATAATAGGGATGGTATTAGCCGTTAGATATGTATTAAAAAAATATGAAAAATCAAAAGTTAGAACCTATATTATTGCAACAATTATAATTGCAGGAATAATAATCATTAGATTTGTATCTGAACCTGGGATTGAGGCAATAGAGGAAGTAGATCCTGCAAAAACAGGATTTCTTGGTGGATTTGGTCTTCCAATTATTTTTTCTTGGGTCGTAGGTGCTCTCTTTGCAGGTGGATTGGCATTTGTAATTGGTAAAGTTGCTTTAGGTTTAAGGGCAGATTATTTGGCAATAGCTACTTTGTTAATATCTGAAATTGTTATAGCAATAATTAAGCATGAAGATTGGCTGACCAGAGGTGTAAAAAATGTTATTGGATTGAAGCGCCCTGCACCTTATGAGGTTAATTTACAGCAAACAGATTGGTTTATAAATTTAGTTGAAAAATTTAATTTAAGTAAATTGAATCTAATAACAGATTTAACCGAGAGACAAGCTGCTTTAAATCAATTTGTCATTGAAGGATCATCAATTTTTGTAAAACTTTGTTATTCAGGTTTGTTTTTGATTGTTGTTATCATTCTATTAATTCTAACTCAAAAAGCTCTTTATTCTCCGTGGGGTAGAATGATGAGAGCTATTAGAGATAATGAGGAGGCAGCGAATGCAATGGGTAAAAATGTGGTGAAACAACATTTGCTAATTTTTGTTTTGGGTTCAGCTATAGTTGGGATAGCTGGCGCTATGTTAGTAACCCAAGATGGATTATTTACTCCAGGCAGCTACAGACCTATGCGATATACTTTTTTAATTTGGGTGATGGTCATAGTAGGTGGCAGTGGAAATAATTTTGGTGCAATTCTAGGAGGCTTTGTGGTTTGGTTTTTATGGATTGAGTCAGCACCTATTGGATTATATTTAGTTAATTTAACAACAGCTGGTTTAGCTGACACTCACTTTTTAAAAGTCCATCTAATTGAAAGTGTCCCATATTTTAGATTTTTGATGATGGGAATAGGCCTGTTATTGATAATGAGATATAGACCAAAAGGTATACTTCCAGAAAAAATAGAAATAAAATAAAAAGATGAAATATATAATTTTAGGTGCAGCCTTTGCTTGGGCTTTATATATGGCTGATAAATATTTATTTTTTTAAAAAAAACCCCCAACATAGAAATGTCAGGGGTTTTAATTTTAAGATAAATTATCTTTGTTTTTTAGTTTTGAATTTTCCGCCTTTAACCTCTTGTTCTAAGAAAGAACCTTCAGCTTCACCGACGCTAGTAAAAGTAACACCTGTTGCACCTTCGTAGTCAACTTTTTTACCTTTAGCTAATAAATCTAAACCTTTTTTAAGTTCACCTGGATAAATTTTTGTTCCAGGGCCATTAGCAACATCCATTACATTTTTTGCAATTGACGCTCTGTCAGCTGAATTACCTGCTTGCATTGCTAAAACAATTAAAGCAGCTGCATCGTATGACTCCCCAGTGTAAGGACCAGAACTATCAATACCAGCAGCTTTTGCTACACCAGCAAAAACTCCAGCACCTTTTCCAGTTGAACCTGGCATTGAACCAAAAGACTTTCTTAAATCTTTTCCAAATGCATCAACTAATGATTGACCAATCATACCATCTGACAAAATAAATCTGTCAAATGCACCAGAATCTAAAGAAGCTTGAATAATACCTTTTCCACCTTGGTCAAGATATCCAATAACAGCTACTGCATCACCACCTGCTGAAGCTAGTGTTGCAACCTCAGAAGAATAATCTGCTTTTCCATCTTCATGAGCATTTACTGTAGTTACTTTTATTCCGTGAGCTTCTACTGCTGCTTTATAAACATCAGCTAAACCTTTACCATAATCGTTGTTTGTATAAGTAATAGCTACACTTTTTACTTTTCTATCTTTAGTAATATCTGCAAGAATTTGTCCACCTCTAGCATCTGATGGAGCAGTTCTGAAGAAATACCCTTTATCATCTAGAGTTGTTAATCCTGGAGATGTTGCAGAAGGTGAAATCATTACCACACCATTTGGTACAGCAACATTTGATGCAATAGCACCTGTTACACCTGAACAATCAGCACCCATGATTGCAGCAACACCTTGTGCAATAACACCTTCAGCTGCCGCTGTCGCTGCTGCTGAGTCAACACAAGTTGAGTCTGCTCTTACTACTGAAATTTTTTCTCCACCTAATAATGAACCTGAGTCAGATGCTTCTTTAAAAGCAAGTTCTGCAGATGCAGCCATAGCAGGTGTAAGAGATTCTATAGGACCAGTAAATCCTAAAATTATTCCCATTTTTACTTCTGCAAAAACATTTGTTGTAAAACTTGATACAAATATAAATACAGCAATAATTAATTTTCTCATTATATTCCTCTATTTGTTAACAATTTATAAAGACTAAATTAAATCCTATTTATATAGATTTTCAACTGCCAAATTATCTTATTTTATAATGTCTTTATTTAAACTAGACTGATTATTAGAGATTTTAAACGATTTTAATGAAGTCTAATAAAATTCAACCACAATTTATAAAAAAATATAATCCTAGAATAGGATTAATTGCTTTAGCTACAGATTTCATAATTGAAAAAGACTTTATCAAAATAATTAAAGATAAAGATATAGATTTTTTTGTAAATAGAATTGAATGTTATAATCCTTTATCAAAAGAAAATTTAATTAAAATGTCTGAAAAAGTTACAGACGTTACTAAAAATATTTTACCAAATGAAAACATAGATTGTGTTGTATACGGATGTACTTCTGGAACTATAGCTGTTGGACATGATACTATAGAAAGAAAAGTTAAAGAAGCAAAACCAAAAGCAAAAATTACAACGCCTAGCACTGCAGCTATTAAAGCATTAAAAAAGTTAAAAATAAAAAAGATAGCAATGTTTACTCCTTATAGTAAAAAATTGAATGATGAAGTTATGGATTATTTTTCAAGTCAAGGTTTTGATATTGTTGCAAATACTTATCTAGATATCGCAGCTGACTATGACATTGGAAAAGTAGATCAAAATTTTTTATTTAAAACTTTATCACAGATAGAAATCAAAAATGCTGATGCCTTATTTATTTCGTGCACAGCTTTACCAGTTTTAAATATAATTGAAAGATTAGAGAAAGAATTAGGTAAGCCTGTCATTACAAGCAATCAATCATTAATATGGGATACTTTAGAAAGTATTGATATGAACAAAAATATTCTAGGTTTTGGTAAATTATTTAATTTAGATCAATGAGTCTTTTTACAAAAGAAGAATATAATAATAGATTAAAAAAAGTTCAAAAAATGATGCAAGATAAAGGCATCGAATTATTAATTTCTCACGATACGAATAACATAAATTACTTAACTGGTTACGATGCTTGGTCTTTTTATTATGCTCAATGTGCAATAGTTCATGTCAATGCTGATGAACCTTTATGTTTTGTTAGAGATCAAGATGCCGGGGGAGCTTATCTTAAGACATATTTAAAGAAGGAGAATATAATGGTATATGATGAACACTACATTCACACTTGGCCTAAACATCCTTATGATTATTTAGTAGAGATAATAAAGAATAAAAAATGGGATAAGCTTTCTATTGGTTTAGAGATGGATGCACATTATTTTACGGCATTCTGTTATCAGAAAATTAGGGATGGTTTACCCGATGCCAAGATTAAAGACTCTGAAAGATTAGTTAATTGGTCTCGTCTAGTAAAATCAAATACTGAAATAAATTTTATGAAATCTGCAGCAAAAATTTCAGAGGTTGGAATGAAAAAAGCCTACGAAGTAATAAGTCCTGGGGTTAGACAATGTGATGCTGTTGGAGAAATTCAAAAAGCTTTGTTTTATGGAACCCCTGAATTTGGCGGAGAATACGCCAGTATTGCAACATTGCTTCCTACCGGAAAAGGAACATCTGCTTCACATCTAACCGCAACACAAGATAAATTTATTGATGGTGAGGCTACAATTGTTGAACTTTCTGGAGTGTATAAGCGTTATCATGCACCGATGGCCAGAACTATTTTGCTTGGAAAACCTGATCAACTTAAAATTGATACGATGAAAAAAACAATTGAGGCGCTTCAAGCTGGAATTGATGCAACCAAACCCGGAAATACTGTAGATCACGTTGCCCAAGCATTTTGGAAAATATTAGATAAATATGGAATAGAAAAAAAATCTAGGACCGGTTATTCGATTGGAATTGGTTATCCACCAGATTGGGGAGAACATACATTAAATATTTATAAAGGTGACATGACAATTTTGGAACCTAATATTTGTTTTCACATGATAGCGGTTATGCAATTTGGTGAATGGGGTGTTGAGGCATCAGAGGCAATTAGAGTTACAGATCAAGGAGCAGAATTATTTTGTAATATGTCTAAAGAACTTCACGTTAAAAGCTAGTTATTAAAGGTTGAAATTTATTCTTACAAATGTTTAAAAGTTGATTAAAATTATGGCTCTTAAAAAAGATTTCGTCAAATTTGACAAAGTAGATAAAAGTTATGACGGCAAAGTTTTAGTCGTTAAGGATCTTCAATTAGATATTGAAGAAGGTGAGTTTGTAACCATGTTAGGACCTTCTGGTTCTGGAAAAACAACTTGCTTAATGATGCTGGCAGGATTTGAAACACCAACAAATGGTGAAATATATTTAGATGGTAAGGCTATCTCAAGTATACCTCCGCATAAAAGAGGTATTGGAATGGTATTCCAGAATTATGCGCTATTTCCTCATATGACAGTCTATGAGAATCTCGCCTTTCCATTAAGAGTAAGAAAAATTGCAAAAGATGAGGCAGATAAAAAAATTGATAAGGCGTTATCTATGGTTTCACTTCAAGGTTTCGCATCAAGGATGCCAGGGCAATTATCAGGCGGTCAACAACAAAGGGTAGCTGTGGCAAGGTCATTAGTATTTGACCCTCAGCTAGTTTTAATGGATGAACCTCTGGGAGCTTTAGATAAAAACTTAAGGGAGAGTATGCAATATGAAATCAAACACATACATGAAAACATTGGGGTTACTGTTGTTTATGTAACTCATGATCAAAGTGAAGCATTAACCATGTCTAATCGTATCGCTGTTTTTAATGATGGAAAAGTTCAGCAGCTTTCAAGTCCAGATGAGCTTTATGAAAAACCTGTGAATTCTTTTGTTGCTGAATTTATTGGAGAAAATAATACCTTCGTGGGTGAGGTTTCAGATATTTCAGGTGGTAAGTGTAAAGTTAAAATAGCTAATACAGACATACTTGCGAATCCTATTTCTGTAAAAGGTAAAGGTGAGAAAACTAAGATTTCTTTAAGACCTGAAAGAGCGTTAATTAATCCAAGTGATCGAATGGACAATATACATTCTGGAAAGATTGAAGAAGTAATATATCACGGAGATCATACAAGAGTTAGAATAAATCTTTTAGGCAACAATCAATTTATCTTAAAGGTCCCTAACAGTTCAGCCAATTTGGATATCAAGCTTGGCAAAGATATCAAGATAGGTTGGAACAGTGAAGATGCTAGAGCGTTAGATCCTTCTTAGACCACCAATATATTGCTAAATTAACTAAAATGGGCTGTTGACTCTCATTATCGATCTTGTTGTAATTGATTTTTATAAAAAACGTTTAAACGGAGGAAAAATGAAAAAACTAAGTAAAGTATTACTAGCTATTTCTTTTGTACTTTCACTAACTACTTCAGCATTTGCAACAACAGTAACTGCAGTGTCATGGGGTGGGGCTTATACTGAGTCTCAAAAGTTAGGTTATGGTGATCCTACAGCTAAAAAACTTGGCATAAATATTGCCTGGGTTGACTATTCTGGTGGATTATCTGAGATTAAAGCACAAAAAGAAGCTGGTAAAATCACGTGGGATATAATCGACGTGTTTGCAATGGATACTATTACTGGATGTGATGAAGGATTATTTGTTGAATTTGATTTCGATAAAGACTTCCCACCAGCTCCAGATGGAACTCCAGCAAGTAAAGATTTCTTTACCGCAATGCCTAGTAAGTGTGCTGTAGGAAATATTTTATATTCTTGGAATTATGCTTATAACACTAATAATGTTAAAGGTACTCCAAAGACTATCAAAGATTTCTTTAACACTAAAAAATTCCCTGGAAAAAGAGCTATCTACAAAAGCGCTTTAACAAACTTAGAGATCGCTTTAGCAGCAGATGGTATTAAACCAGGAAAAGGTGGAGCAAAAATCTACAAAGCTTTAGAAACAGAAAAAGGTGTTGAAAGAGCAATGAATAAGATCAAAGAACTATGCACAGACCCTAAAGGTGGATGTGTATTTTGGTCTGCAGGTGCTCAACCACCAGAACTGTTAGTGTCAGGTGAAGTAGTAATGGCTACTGGTTGGAATGGAAGATTCTTCAATGCTGAAATTGGAGAAGGTGCACCAATCAAACAAGTTTGGGATGGCCAAGGTCTTGACTACGAATATTTCGTACAAGTTAAAGGCGGACCAAACGATGCTAATGGTATGGCTAAAAAAGCTTTAGCTATGATGACTAGCTCAGAGATGTTAGCAGGAAGTGCTAAATACATCGCATATGCTCCTTGGAGAAAATCTTCAATTGGTATTATGGAAAAAGGTGAGCCTTGGTATAAAGATGGTAAGACTAACATGGTACCACAAATGCCAACTGCACCGGCTAACACTAAAAACTACTTTCTAGTAGATCCAATTTTCTGGGCTGACAACGGCACAGAGCTTGGTGAAAAATGGGAAGCTATGAAAGCTGGTCTATAATTTAAGTTTTAAACAACTTAATTATATATTATAATTTAAGGGCGGTTATTAGTAACCGCCCTTTTTATTTATGAGCTCTGAAACAAAACAAATTCTAACAACAGATGGGATACCTTTAGAGGTAAGTCTTAAAAAAGCAGAGAGAAAGAATAAGATTAAAGCTTTCCTACTTGTTGCTCCTTTATTGTTATTTTTAATAATTACATATGTTTTTCCAATAGGTGATATGTTGTTCCGAAGTGTTGACGATAAAATGGTGACACAAATGCTTCCAAAAACTTTTAAGGCAATGGAGAATTGGGATGGTCAAGAGTTACCTGATGAAGAAGTTTTTGCTGCTTTCCATGAGGATTTTATAAAATTAGTTGAGGATAAACGTGAGGGTAAGTTATCTACTCAATTAAACTACACAAAAAATGGATTTAAAAGTATTATTAAAAAATTAAGAAGAAAATCAAAATCATTTGAAGAGGGAAACTACAAGGAACAAATAATGTCAGTTCACAAAAGATGGGCTAATGTCGAGTACTGGAGGGCAATTAAAAGAAGAGCCCCTGAGTTTACCAGTCAAAAGTATCTAAAGGGTATGGACATGTACGTGAATGAAGAAGGAAAAATAGTAAGTGTAGAGGAAGACAGACGAATTCATAGAGTGTTATGGTTAAGAACTCTTGAAATAGCATTCTTCGTAACTGTTTTTTGTTTCTTAATGGCTTATCCAATAGCCCATCTATTAGCAACTTTACCTATGAAGTATAGTAACTTGTTAATGATCTGTGTACTGCTGCCTTTCTGGACTTCATTACTTGTTAGAACTGCCAGCTGGATGATTTTGTTACAACAACAAGGAATAGTAAATGATTTCTTTGTCGGAATTGGATTAGTAGCTGATGATAATAGACCTGAAATGATGTACAACAAAACAGGAAGTTATGTTGCGATGACACAGATCTTGCTACCATTCATGGTTTTACCACTTTATAGTGTCATGAAAACTATCTCACCTAGCTTGATGAGGGCAGGAAAATCATTAGGTGGAACGCCATTTGTGGCATTTTGGAAAGTTTATTTTCCATTAACAATCCCTGGAATAGGTGCGGGCTGTTTATTAGTATTTATTTTAGCGATAGGTTATTACATCACCCCAGCCTTAGTTGGTGGTGCATCTGGTACTTTAATAAGTAACCAAATTGCTTTCCACATGAAAAGCACTCTTGATTGGAGCTTTGCATCAGCCATGGGATTAATGTTGTTGAGTGGAGTATTGGTAATTTATTGGCTTTATAACAAACTAGTTGGAATTGATAATATTAAATTAGGATAATCAAATGGCTTTACCAAAATATACAGAACCACATTATAGAATTTGGCATTATATTTATCTTACAATTTGTGGTGCTGTTTTCTTTTTTCTAATTGCACCTTTGTTTGTAATATTTCCATTATCATTTAATGCAGAAGAATTTTTGAGTTTTTCTGATGGAATGAAAAGTTTAGATCCAGATGCATTTTCTTTAAGATGGTATAAGGACATGATTTATGGAACAAAAAATCCATGGGGATTAGCAGCAAAGAATAGTTTTATCATTGCAATTTTTGCAACAATAGGGTCAGTGATACTTGGAACAGTTGCAGCTTTAGGATTAAGTAGCAGACATATGCCATATAAAGGATTGATAATGGCTGTGTTAATTTCACCAATGATTGTTCCATTAATTATTTCCGGTGTTGCAATATTTTTCTTTATGGCAAAAGCGGGTTTAGCAGCAACTCATACAGGAATAGTATTGGCTCATATTATATTAGGAACACCTTTTGTAGTAATTACAGTCACAGCCACTTTGTCGGGGTTTGATCATAGTGTAACTCGAGCAGCTGCAAGCTTAGGAAGTGATCCAGTGAATACTTTTATGAAAATTACCTTACCATTGATTTTACCTGGAGTAATTTCAGGTGGGTTATTTGCATTTGTAACTTCATTTGATGAAGTTGTGGTTGTCTTATTTTTAGCAGGATTAGAAAATACGACAATCCCAATTCAAATGTGGACAGGTTTACGAGAGCAATTAAGTCCAACAATACTAGCTGTTGCGACTTGTCTAATTATACTATCAACATTAATATTAGTGACTGCTGAGCTTTTACGAAGAAGATCTGAAAGACTCAGAGGTATTAATCGTTAGAAAAATAATTCCATGAAGATAAAGAATGTAGTAGTGATAGGGTCTGGAACAATGGGCAGTGGAATAGCAGCTCATCTGTGTAATGCAAATATACCCGTAACTCTTTTAGATTTAAAAACTGAAATAAGTGAAAATGCCAGAGAAAGAATTCACAAATCTAGACCACCTTTATTAATTGATAAATCAAAAATAAAAAATATTAAAGTTGGAAATATTGAAGATGACTTTTCAGTTGTTGAAAAAGCTGATTGGGTTGTTGAAGCAGTAGTGGAGAGAATTGACATCAAACACCAAATTTATGAAAAAATTTTTAAAAGTAGAAAAGATGGTGCGATTGTTTCCTCCAACACTTCTTCAATACCTATTAAAGTTTTATCTCAAAATTTAAATAAAGAACAAAAAAAAGATTTTTGTATAACTCATTTTTTTAATCCAGTTAGATATATGGGTCTTTTGGAAATTGTTAAAAATGAGGACAATGACTTAAATAAGATAAATCAATTAAAAGAATTTTGTGAACTTGAGCTTGGAAAAGGAGCCATCGTTTGTAATGATACTCCAGGTTTTTTAGGTAACAGAGTTGGTGTTTACGCTATGCAAATAGCAATGACTGAAGCATTTAAAATGAAACTTTCTGTAGAGGAAGCGGATGCAATATTTGGCAGGCCAATGGGTATTCCAAAAACAGGTGTTTTTGGGCTTTATGATTTAATTGGCATCGATCTAATGGCTGATGTTTTAAAAAGTTTTATCAAAGAGTTACCTGAAACAGATGAGTTTCATGATGTTGCAAAAGAAATTCCTTTAGTAAAAAAATTAATTGAAACTGGATATACAGGTAGAAAGGGCAAAGGTGGTTTCTATAGAATGAAGAAAACTGATAGTGGCAAAGTAATGGAAGCTATCGATCTACAAACTGGAGATTATTCTCTAAGCAAAAAAATTGATATAAAATCTGACAAAGTTGACCTTAAAGGTCTAATTAATAGGAATGATAAATATGGAGAATATGCTTGGTCAGTATTAGAAAAGATTATTAAATATGCTTCATCATTAGTTCCTGAGATAACAAAAGAATTTAATGATATTGATGAGGCTATGAGATTAGGGTTTAACTGGGCTAAAGGACCCTTTGAAATGCTAGAGGAAATTGGTGTTAAAAACTTTTTCAAAAAAGTTGAAAATTTTAAGGGCAATAATTTTTTAGAAAATTTAAGCAAAACAAAAAATGAAAACTTTTATGGTGAGAGGCAAAAATATACATCAATAGAAACTCTGGGTAAGGTTAAGAAAACAGCAACGAGTGTTGATGGAAATAGTTCAGCATCTATTTATAGATTCAATGATTATAATATAGTTGAGTTTACTACCAAAGCTAATGCATTAGATTATGATTCAATGGATGCTTTAAAGAAAGCAACCGACAAGCCTTTGATTATCATTAATGAAAGTATGCAATTTTCTGCAGGCGTAAATTTAACCTATACAATGGAATTCGCTGACAAAAATGATTTTAAATCAATTGAGAAATTTATTAAATATTTCCAAGAAACATGTAAACATCTTAAGTACTCTAAACACCCAGTTATATCCGCACCATCAGGACTTACTTTAGGAGGTGGATTTGAAGTTTTAGTACAAAGTAATTTTGTTGCTTCTCATACAAATATTGTAATTGGTCTGGTAGAAACTATCGTAGGATTAATTCCAGCTGGCGGAGGTTGTAAAGAAATGTTAGCTAGATGGTTGGATACGGAAGAGGCAAAAAAAGATCCAAATTATGCACCATTAAAAGTTTTTGATATCATTGGCTATGGAAAAACAGCAACATCACCTGTTGAAGCTGAGCCATTTAAATACTTAATGCCAGAAAATAAAAAGATTATGAATAGAAATAGTTTATTAGAGGTTTCAAAAAAAATCTTAGACGAAAACAAAGATTTTAAAGCACCTAGCGAACTTCAGTTCAACTTGCCTGGAAAAGCGGTTATTGGAGAAATGCATAATATTTTAGAAAAACTCTATAATGATAAAATAATTTTAGATCATGGGGTAGAGGTTGCAAAAGAATTAGCTTTCGTCTTAAGTGGTGGAGACACAACTATGGATAAAGTGTTAACAGAAGATGATTTATTCAAATTAGAATTAGATGCTTTTATGAGATTAATTGAAACTAAAAATACTCAAGACAGGATTAAACACACCTTGGCTACTGGTAAACCTTTAGTCAACTAACATTTTAATAGAATTTATAAAGTCAGGCCTTAGAACATACTCAGATTTATTTTGATATTTTATTTTTTCTAGTGCTTCTATTCCATAAATCACTTTTCCAATCGGTGTATATTCACTTTCATATAATGGCTCATCTTTGAGTGTGACGAAAAATTGACTATCTTCAGTATTATATTTTTGTGTTCTTGCAAGACCTACACTTCCTCTTTCATAGTTAAACGGGACATCTATTTCTGAGTTTATGGTTCCTAGTCCTGATTGTCCTGTTCCGATTTTTCCATAATCAATATTGCCTTTTTTACCAAATTCCAAATCACCTGCCTGTACAAGACTGTCTTTAATTACTCTATGAAATGCAACATCGTCGTATGCTTTAGACTTCACCAATGTTTTAAATCTTTCAACTGCGTTTGGAGAAATATTTGGATATAATTCAATAATTACATTTCCACATTCAACATTCAAAATCGCAATATTATTTGGCTTATCAAAAGAAAGTTTTTCTGGATTATAATCTTTAACAAATAAGCATTTATTCTTTATCAAAAAAAAAGAACTTAGAGAAAAAATAGCTAAAGATATTAAGAAAAAAAAAATTATCTTTTCTGACTTTGAAGCTTTAATTTTTTGAATCATAAATTAAAACTTTGATCAATTTTAAGCAAACCTGATTTGATAAAATCTATCTTTTTTTGAAGAATAGGATCGATTTGTTTTGGTAAATTCCCATGCATTAAAT
>CACLEX010000006.1 GCA_902606065.1 uncultured Pelagibacteraceae bacterium | reverse complement strand
GAACAAATAGATTGTGACTCTATTTGTGTATCTGGATTTTGGACACCAACTGTCCATTTAGCATCTCAATCAGGCAATAAACTAAAATTTAATGAATCAATAGATGCTTTTGTACCTGATAAATCAAAACAAAATGAACATTCTTTAGGTGCTGCTAATGGAACATTTACATTACAAGATACCTTAAAAAACAGTTTTAATACTGGGTCAGAAGTTTCTAAAAACATAACTAAAAAAGATGAAAAAATACAAATTCCTAATACGAATGAACGAAAATATAGCGCTCATGATAAATTTTGGTGTTCTCCACTCCCTAAGGGTAAAAATTATAAACGATTTGTAGATTTCCAAAATGACGTAGCAGTTTCTGATATAGAGGTTGCTTTAAGAGAAGGTTATAGATCAATTGAGCATGTTAAGAGATATACAACATTGGGAATGGCAACTGATCAAGGAAGGACAAGTAATTTAAACGGATTACAATTAGTTGCAAATGTTGAAAAAAAAATTGTTCCTCAAGTAGGTCACACTACTTTTAGACCACCTTTTACACCAGTTACCATCGGTACAATAGTTGGAAGGGAGATAGGAAAAGAATATATGCCTACTAGAAAAACACCAATGCACCATTGGCATGAAAAAAATAATGCAGTCTGGGTAGATGCTGGTGCTTGGAAAAGACCGAGGTATTACAAAAGAGGAAGTGAAAATTTATTTGAGGCATCTAAGAGAGAGGCAAAAAATGTTCGAGATCACGTGGGTGTTTGTGATGTAACGACTTTAGGGAAAATTGATATTAAAGGTCCAGATGCTGCAGAGTTTTTAAATAGAGTTTACACAAATGCATGGTTAAAACTTCCAGTAGGTAAAGCGAGATATGGAGTAATGCTCAGGGAAGATGGAATTGTGATGGATGATGGGACAACAACCAGAATTTCAGAAAATCATTATCATATGACAACTACTACTGCACAGGCTGCAAACGTATTATCGCATTTGGAATATTACCTGCAAATTGTTTGGCCAGAATTAAATGTTAATGTGGTGTCAACAACCGAACAATGGGCTGGTGCGGCGATTGCAGGACCTAAATCAAGAGATTTGTTATCAAAGCTTTTCTCTAAAATAGATGTTAGCAATGAGGCTCTTCCTTTTATGGGATATGTAGAGGGAGACTTGTTTGGTGTCAAAGCAAGAATTTTTAGAATTTCTTTTTCAGGCGAGCTCGCTTACGAAATAAATGTCGAGTCTGATTTTGGATTATTTATGTGGGAAAAAATAATTGAAATTGGTGAAGAATTTAATGTTCAACCCTATGGTACAGAAGCATTATCGACACTAAGAATAGAAATGGGCCATGTAGCTGGACCAGAACTTGATGGAAGAACCATTCCTTACGATGTTTCGTTAGAAGGTTTAGTATCGAAGAAAAAAGATTTTATTGGAAAGAGATCTTTAGCTAAAGAAGCATTTAATCAAGCAGATAGACAAAAAATTGTTGGCTTAGTCCCATTGGATAGGAAATCGAGTATTCCAGAGGGATCTCATTTAGTAGAAAATAAAAATGCAAAACTTCCGAATCCTAAACTTGGTCACGTTTCTTCATCTTGTTGGAGTGTTGAGAACAATAATCCTTTTTCTCTTGCAATATTAAAAGATGGAAAAAATATGATAGGAAAAAAGCTTTTCGCGGTATCTCCACTTAAAAACACTTCTATTGAAGTTGAAGTTATGTCCTCACATTATGTAGACCATGAAGGAAAGAGAGTAAGATCGTGAAGCAAATTTCATCTTTAAATAATGTGCATCAAAATGGAAAATTTGGTGATTTTGAAAATAAAAATGAGAAGGACTTATTAAAGATTTCAGAATTAAAGAATGTTTTAATATTCCAAATAGTTCAATATAAAAATTCAAGTTCAGATATCTCAAATATAAAAATTGATAACCTAGAATTACCTTCTACTTTAAAATCCTCTTCAAATTCAGATACTAGAATTTTATGGATGGGACCAAAGAATTGGATAGTTATATCTTCTAAAACAGATTTACTTTTAAAAAATGAAAAACAATTTGATGAAGTTAATTTTGCAATTACAGATTTATCACATTCAAGAACAATAATTGAAATTCAAGGTGATCTTGTAAATGAAGTTTTAAAAAAAGGATGCCCTATAAATATTGATAAATTTAATGAGGGCGATTGTACTAATTCGATTTATAACGGAATATCAATTACGATTGATTTTATTTCTAACAATCCAAAAAAAGTAAGAATTTTTGGATTAAGAAGCTTTGGAGAGTCTTTGCATCATTCAATAACAGATGGCTCGTTAGAGTTTGGTTATCAAAGTAATTAGTTATTTATTCCTTGTCGCAATATAAACACCAACTGAAGCTATTAAAAAACCAACAACATCTATATTCGTAAGAGTTTCATTTAAAAAAAGCCAAGCCATAATTGCAGAGGTTGCTGGTATTAGAAAAAAAACAGAAACTGTTTTACTAGCTGAATTTTTTTTTATTAAAAACATCAGTATTGTAAATGCGCCAAAGGAAACAAGAAAAATTTGATGACTCATTGCTATAATAAATGTTTTCGTAAAATAGATGTAGGGCTCTATAAAAAAAATAATTATTAATACATGAAATAAACAACCACCCAATGCTTGATAAAAATTACTAACAGATAATGGTAAGTTATTACTCAATTTTTTCTGCCAAATGGTAGAAAAAGTAATAGATAACAATGCAATTAAAGTTGCAATCAAACCTAGTAGAGGAATACCTGAGCCAACATCTATTCCTAATACTAAAGAAGCGCCAACAAAACCCAATAAAACTCCTACCCATTGTTGTGATGTGACTCTTTCATTTAATAGCGGTCCGCTCAAAATATTTGTTAAAATTGGTTGAAGTGTTACGATTAAAGCAGCTAAACTAGTTGGCATCCCAATTGAAATCGAATAAAAAACTCCTCCTAAATATAACCCATGAAATAAGATACCACTGAACATTGACTCAATCAGATATCTTTTTTTAATAAATATTGATTGTTTAAGGTAAATTGAAAACAATAAAAAACCAACAGCGACAAAAAAAAATCTGAAGGCTAGTGCTGCGAAAGGATCACTATTATCAATAATTGGTTTTGTTGTGATGAAGGCAGAAGACCAAAGTAAAACAAATATGAGTGGAAATATTCTGACCATTCCAGGTCTTATAAATTATTTAATCTACAATATTAAGTATTATTAATTTGCTTTGTTTTGTCTCTTTACACCATAATTCATAACTTTCACACATTCTCCACAAATGATCGAAAGCTCTTTGAGAAATTTCAAGAGGGTAATGGCTCTTTGCATAATATAATTCAGGATATTGAATTAGCTGCTTAACTGATAAATCTTTTTGAATATGAAGTAATCTTAAAGTTTCTTCAGGCACCTTCTTTTTTGATACCTTTTCAATTAACTCATCGTGGAATTTTCCAGTGCTTATATCATTGTAGGTTGTTGTTCCAATAAAGTTTTCAATTGCGTTGATTGTTGTTAGCTCAGGATTTTTTTTCTTAATCTCACAAACTTTTGAGTAAATTGCTTCTGCAACCAGTAACACATAAGGCTTTTCTTTAGATGGCATTATCTATTTTGGTATTTCTTCATAGCAGCATTTGCTAAAATTAAATTTGGGTCTAAAAATATTTTTGATGATTTAATTGTCTTAAATGGTTTATAGGCAAAAATAGCAATAGGGAGCTCTGTGCAACCAAGAATAATTTTTTTACATTTTTTTTTGATTAAATAATTTATTGCTGGTTTTATAGCTTTACTCGCGAGTTTCACTTTTCCCATTTTTACAAGTCTGATAGCTTTGTTTACGGACTTACTTTGAATAGTATTGTTTGGAAACACTAAATTATAATCTTTATCAAAAAACTTGTTATAAATACCTGTTTTTAAAGTTCCTTCTGTAGCAAGTAAGCCAATAGAAGAATGTTTTCTACATTTTTTTTTAGCATGCACAAAAACTTCTTTAGGCATATTTACTATTGGCAAGTTAATTCGTTTTTTTAAATCATCATACCAATAATGGGCTGTGTTACAGGGTATGACTATAAATTTACAATTACTTTTTTTTAAAAGATTACAACCATAAATTAAACTTTTTAAAACAGATAAATATTTTTGTTTAGTCTTTTTGTTGGTTATTTTGCTTGATAGTTTACCGGTATGGATACCGATCGACTCAGGTCTACCAGGAATATTTGATTTGTTATAAAGCATGAACAAAGGGTAATCTTGATCGATCTTACCTCTATATAAAATTGCCAGCTTATTACAAAAATCTAAACCTGCCTGGGTACCCATTCCACCTAAAATGCCAATCATAAATTATTTTTAAATTTTGTTTGTAGAATAGTTCATTGGCTATAAAAATAAATTAATTCTTAATTTAAAAATTAATTAAATCTATAGCCAATTAATTTATGTGAAAATTATGCAGTTTTTAAGTTAACTGCTGAAGGACCTTTAGGACCATCTTCAACATCGAAAGTCAAAGCTTGACCCTCATCTAAACCGTTCATACCAGCATCTCTTACAGCTGAAACATGTACAAACACATCTTTTTCTTTGTCGTCACGTTCAATAAAACCAAAACCTTTAGTTGGATTGAACCATTTTACTTTTCCTTGTAGACTCATATTTTTCTTCTTACTTATTGTTATATTAATTTATTACTTATAATTAAGTAATGTTGGCTTTGTTTATAAATATTAGGGTTTTGTCAACAAATTTAGTGCAAAATAGACTTTTTTTTATCATTCGTGGTTAATTAGCTTAGTTAAATAGATAGAATTTACATCTTCTTTATAATGGGCAAAGGGTTTGCAAGGTGTAAAATCACATTTTTTAAATAATTTTCTCGCTGGATCAAAAAATTTTCCAGCACCAGTTTCTAAACTTATTCTTTTAATCTTTAATTTTTTAGCTTCATCGATGAGATGTTTGATGACTTTAATACCATTACCTTGATTTCTAAAATCATCATGTATTCTAATTGATTTAAATTCACCATGATCTTTGTCTAAGAACTTTAATGCTCCACAACCAAATATTTTATCATTTTCCCAAAGGCTCCAAAATTTAATTGATGAAACTTTTAACCCCGGAATATCTAGAACATGGGCACTACCCTCGGGTGATGCTGCTCTAAGTTCAATAAAATGTTTTGTAAGAAGTTTATTGACTTCCGGGTTATCAAAATTTCCCTCAATAGATTTTAGCATTTATATTAAAGTTGTTATGTGGCCCATTTTTCTTTTATCTTTTATCTCTTTTTTTTGATAATCAAAGAAAAATTCATTTTCATTTAATTTAAAATTTTCTCTATAGGGCTTGATTTGATTTCCTATAAGATTGATCATTTTTGCATTAGATATTTTTTTGAGTGGAATTTTTTCTAACGAACAGACTGCTCTCACATGATTTTCAAATTGACTAATATTAAAAGCATTAATCGTAAGATGACCGGAGTTATGAACTCGAGGAGCTATTTCATTAACATATAGATTTTCATTTTTATCAATAAAAAATTCAACACAAAGCGTTCCTATGTATTTCAATTCTTCTGCAATCCGGATTGACCAATCTTTAGATTCATCAAATATTTTTTTAGTGATTTCAGCTGGTATTATTGAATGTTTCAATATTTGATCTTCATGAGTATTTTCTATCGGCTCATATATTTCATAACTATTGTTCCCAAATCTGGTAATAATAACAGATATCTCCTTTTTAAGTTTTACTAATTTTTCTAGTATATATCCTTTTGAAAAATCAATATTCAGGTTATTGATGTCTTCAATTTTTTTAATCGGGTATTGACCTTTACCATCATAACCCATTGTAGTAGTTTTTAAAATCCCAGGTAAGAAATCTCCTAATGGTTCCATATCAGATTTATTTTCTATTGATGCATATCTAGTAGTTCTTATATTAAGTTTGTTTACAAAATCTTTTTCCGCAATTCGATGTTGAATTAATCTATTTACCGATGGCTTTGGTAAAACTGGTTTTACCTTATTCATTTCATTAAGAGTTTCATAAGGTATATTTTCAAATTCATAAGTAATTACATCAATTTCTTTTATAAACTCTTGCATTTTGACTTTGTCATCGTATCTGCCATGAATAAATTTGTTACAAAAATTTTGTGCTGGAGCATCATCATCATCACAATAGATTATTGTATTGATATTCAACTTCTTAGCCGCGACAGCTAATAGGCTTCCTAGTTGACCACCACCAATTATACCCAAATTTTTTATTGACATCTTTTATTTTGGATTTTTTTTTACTGATCTAGTTTGTGATGAACGCCAATTATTTAATTTCTTTTTTACAGCAGGATTGCTGTTTGCAATTATAGCTGCAGCCAATAAAGCAGCATTGATGGCACCATCCTCTCCAATTGCAAGAGTTCCAACAGGTATTCCTTTTGGCATTTGTGCTATTGATAATAAACTATCAAGTCCTTTTAGCTTTTTACTTTCAACTGGAACACCTAAAACTGGAATTGAGGTTATAGCTGAAATCATACCAGGTAAATGTGCTGATCCACCAGCACCAGCAATGATTACTCCAATATTATTTCTTGATGCGCTCTCTGCAAATTCATACATTCTTTTTGGAGTACGGTGGGCAGATATAATTTTAGTTTCAAATCGAACACCCATTTTTTTTAGTATATTTGCGGATAATTTCATCGTTTTGAAGTCTGATTGGCTTCCCATGATGATTGCAACTTTGAGATTATTATTCTTTTTCATGATTTATTAGCTAAATATTTATTTCAAAATTAGATTAAAATTTCAATAAAATAAATAGTATTTAAAAAACAACTTGGTATGGTTAACCAAAATTAACCAAAATGAAATTTAAAATCGATAATCTTCAATATTGTAAATGGTCAAGAAAAGTTTTTGAGATTAATCGTGAGGCTGGTCTAGATGCAGTTCATGTTACAATAGTCTATCATGAAGATTTTGATGAACTTCAAAACGAAATAAGAAAGTGGCAAATTTTATTAAAAGAAAATTCAGATTTAATTTTTTTAGGTCATAGTTTTAAGGATATTGAAAAAGCAAATAATGAGAATAAAACTGCAATTTTTTTTGGTTTTCAAAATTGCTCTCCAATAGAAGATGATATTAATTTAGTTGAAAAAGTTCATAGTCTCGGATGTAGATTTATGCAACTAACTTACAACAATCAATCATTGTTAGCGACAGGTTGTTATGAAAAAAATGATAGTGGGGTAACTAATTTCGGACGGGAAGTTATACGAGAAATGAATAGAGTTGGTATCGTAGTGGACATGTCCCATTCAGCCGAAAAAAGTACTTTTGATGCAATTGAATTTAGTGAAAAACCTATAGCGATCACTCATGCAAACCCATCTTTTTGGCACGCAGCAAAAAGAAACAAATCTTCAGAGTTATTAAAAACTTTAAGTGATAGTGGCGGAATATTAGGTTTATCTTTATATCCGCATCATCTTAAAGATAATACAAATTGTTCTCTAGAAAGCTTTTGTGAAATGGTGGCCAAAACAGCAGAAATAATGGATATTAATAATATTGGTATAGGATCAGATCTTTGTTTATATCAACCAGATGAGGTTGTTGAATGGATGAGAAATGGAACATGGTCAAAAAATAAAAATTATGGAGAGGGTTCTAAAAATAAACCAGGGTTTCCTAAACAGCCTAATTGGTTTGAAGATGCAAGAGGTTTTAAAAACTTAGAAGCAGGTTTAAAAAAGGCTGGTTTTTCAGAGACTGAGACTAATGGAATACTAGGTAACAATTGGTATAACTTTTATAAAACTATCTAAATATGAATATAGAATTAAGAGATCCAAACATCATAATGAAGTTATCAAGACTTGGTTCCTTTCATCAATCAAGATTATCTTTTTTACGAAGTTTTTTAAGCGAATTTAAAGATTGGCAATATAATAGAGACTTGTTTGATTTAGACCAAGAGGGTTATGGCACAGCAGTATACTCATTTAAAAAAAAAGACAGGGTTTATTCTTTAATCTGTTATGCTAACAAAATTAATGATGATGAAAGATCGGATAGAGTAATAGCAACCAAGTGGGATGCAGCTTTTACATTACATGATGGGGTACCTTTAAAAGAAGATATTGACAGATTAAGAAATGAAGTTCCAAAACAGGAAGTCGGTAGGCTGTCTTACAAAGAGCTAACATTATCTAGAGCAAATAAATCTGTTAGGGTATTTGATCATGTTGTTGAAAGTTTGAGCAATGGAAATCAACCTAATTTAGAGCTACTAGAAAAAGTTGGATATTTATACAGAACGACCGCAGTTTATGGATCAGGAAAGTTTGGTTTAGCAGATCGATTTAGAATTAAAAATAGAGAGGAAATTAACGGACCATTCAGATTAGAGATGATGTTAGTTTATTTAGTAAGACAATTTACGTTTGATCAAGTCAATCATGTTGCAAAAAATAAAAATCCTAATTCAGCTGTTAAACTTGATCCTAAAATTTGTAGAAATTTGGGTATAGGAAATTCTACCGGATTGGGAATGGCCCCATTTATTGTCAATCATCCAACTTTATTAAATAATTGGATACTCAGTAGAGAAATTGCACTTAAAAAAATTAGAGAAATTAAAATTGTTAAAACACAAGATAGAGATTTATTTAAAAATTGTGTGAAAAGTTCTCTTAAAAATATAACTAGCTGGAATACAGAGAGTGAATATCAACTCAAAAAAATTAAACTTTTGCTAAAAGATATAAAAAAATTTATCAGTTTCTTAGAAAACAAATTTGATTTTCAAAAAGATTATCCGTTTAATGAAATTTATCTGTGGCTAGAGAGAGAAACTTCTGAGGAGTGTATTGAATACGTTGTCTCAATTATGATGGAACCATTTGGTGATATAGTTCAGCCATTGGTTGGGCAAATGAGCTCGGAGGAAGAAAAATACTTTAATATACCAACTGAACGTAATGTTGGAGATTTGAAAAAGATTTTAGAAAATAAATATTCGGATATTTTAAAAATTAATTTTAATATAGGAGAGAGTAATCAGAAATTTTGGTTTATTTCAAAAAATAAAGAGGAACCAAGATTAGCTAATCGTTTTGAAGAAAATGGTGCAGATTTAGAGCAACCCCTGGCAATAGCCAGAGATATAAAAAAACTATATGAAAGATTATTACCTTTAAAAGATAATCTAAAGATAAATCAATTTTTAATTGATAATTCTGATTTAAGACATGTTGTTAGAAGAGCCTTTATTATTGAAAAATTTCCATATTCAGAAATACAAGATAATACTATTGGAGAAAATTTAGTTCCAATTGATATGTTGAGGTTAAAGTTATCTTTCTTTGGAGCTTTAAAATTTGATCCAAGATCTGACAAGTGGTTGAGAATATGTATGTTTCAAGGTGCGCCATTGCCAAATGAGTTAAAAGACTATGATGAGCAATGGGTTTATAAAACCTATTCTTAAATTATGAAATCCTTAAGTGAGATAGAAACTACAGCTAAAAGAGCAAGTCGAGGTGCTGGTTATTCATGGGGTATAGCAGAGGAAGTTGGGAAATCTATAAGATTATCTGAATTATTTGGTTTCCCAGCGATCAAACATCTTAATCAATACTATCAAAATAAAAAAAAAGAAAATTTTGAAGAAATAAAACAAATCAATAAAATTAACAAATCAAATGGATCATCTTTTTGTCCAATTATGTTAGGTGTTCATTTTATTGACCAAGTAAAAAATATCGATACTTTAAAAAAGTGCTCAGTTGAAAATCTTGCTTATCCATTGCTGCTTTTATCTTTTTTAAGTAGAGCTTCAGAAATAATTGGGAAAAAATTATTAATTTCATTTGATGATTGTAAATTTTTATTGAATTTTAATGTGAGTATCTCTTCTAATATATGGGATAAAGAAATGCCAAAGTTAGCAAAAAAAGTAGAAATAAGTTTTTTAAACAATGAAGATAACTTTTCAGATCAAGATTGGAAAAATCTCTACAAACTTGCAGAGGATACATTTGTAGAGGAAACTGATAGTTTAAAAGAGGGTGCAGCGGGAGCTGGTTTGACTGATAATGACTGAGGATAAAGAAATAGAAAAAAACCTAAAGGATTTAGATGATATTTGTGATGAATGTAAAGAACAGCATGAAAGTGTTACTCAAAATTTGATTCTAACTGGTTTTAAAATTTGTAAGTCTTGTAGAGTTTCTAAGACAATTTTTCCAATCTAAATATGATTGATCGGTAAGGCGTTCATTCGACTAATCACAAATGAAATAGATAAAAAGACAATAATCAAAAATGACATAAAGACTATTCCAAATGATTTTAAATTTGATTTAAGATTAAGAACTTGTCGCGTCGAAATAATTAATCCAGCAAAAATCCAAAATTGCGTAAGAAAGATTATAGGTATCATTAATTCTGGTGTCACAGCAAAAAATCTTAGCAGACCAGGCGCGTGAGCGAAACCAACTGCAGTTAATACTTTTTTAAATGGA
This sequence comes from uncultured Pelagibacteraceae bacterium, assembly GCA_902606065.1. Taxonomy (GTDB): domain Bacteria; phylum Pseudomonadota; class Alphaproteobacteria; order Pelagibacterales; family Pelagibacteraceae; genus Pelagibacter. The sequence continues at coordinate 20,211 of CACLEX010000006.1, read as the reverse complement.
ACTTTACTATTTTTATCAGGAAATAGTTTTACCCCAATAACAAAGATTAGCACTGCCCAAACAAACCAAGTTAATATTGCAGTCACTCCTGACATCGCCACAGCTGTTTTGAAAACTGTGTTTGCAGCAACCGCACCAGCTATTCCATCTAAAATCATAATAATGCCTGCAAAATAAACTGAGGCTTCACCAAAATTTTTACTATCAGAATAAAGTGTTTTATCTAGTTTAATAGATTTTAAAATAATACTTAGAAATTCACCAAACATTTATTTTTTTTTATTTTTTTGCTCTTTGTAAGATACGATTAATGGGAATATTATTAAAGCAATAGCTATAATAATGCAAATTACTATTAAGAAACCTTTTGTCATTTAAGATGATGGGGGAGTAAACTCCCCCAAAATCAGATTAACCTTTTGAAACTTCTCTTGTATTTGCGTTGAAAGATTCTTTAAATGGAATATCTACTATTACTGCATCTACAGGCTTACCTGGAGTATCAGAGTATTTTTCAGGTAAATGTACTTTATATTTAGTTCCAACCTTACCTTTTGGAAATCCATTTGCATTTAATGTCCCATCAAAAGGAACATATCCCATTGCAATGTTTGTTTTCTTTTCAGGATGCCACCATGGTGAAGTAATGAAACCAACTGGATCTCCACCACTATCATTTGATATTAACCAAAAATCTGGTGCATAATCATCAATAGGTTTTCCACCCAACTCCAATCCAACTAACTGAAGTGCGTAAGGTTTTTTACCATCCTTAAGTTCTTTACCCATTTTTTCTAGAGCCGCTTTACCAACGTAATCAGAAGTTTTGTTCCATTCACCTTTTCCTGATAAAGAAACCTGGTAGCCCAAGTTACATTGATAAGGATTATGTTGTTGATCCATATCTTGACCCCAAGACAAAATACCAGCCTGGATTCTTCTGTGGTGAGCAGGTGCAATAACCATGAGCTGATGTTTTTTTCCAACCTCAAGCACAGCATTCCACATGTCATCAGCATACAAAGTTGCATCTCTTAAATAAATCTCATAACCAGCTTCTCCAGAAAAGCCCGATTGAGAAATCACACAACTTCGTCCAGCAACTTTAACTTCAGCTAAACCATAAAACGGCATATTTTCTAAATCAACTTGATCACCTAATAAATCTTTCATCAGAGCTTTTGATTTTGGACCCTGTATTTGAACAGGACAAGCATCGATTTCTTCAATGGTGCAATTAAATCTTCCATCCGCATTAACACCTTGTAAGTACAAACCAATATCAGAGTCTGATAATGAAAACCAAAACTCATCCTTTGAAATTCTTAAAAGAATTGGATCATTTAAAACTCCACCATAAGCGTTACATAAAATTACGTATCTCGCTCTCATCGGTGAAATTTTTGTTGCATCTCTTGTAATTACATAATCAACAAATTTTTCTGCATCCGGACCCTTGACTTGAATTTGTCTTTCAACTGCAACATTCCACATAGTTACATGATTAACAATTGCATCATATTCAACCATTGCTCCACCATCTTCTGGTTTTACATAACCTCTTGGATGATAAATTCGATTGTAAACTGTTGCTCTCCAACAACCTGCCTGCATAGATAAATGCCAATACGGTGATTTTCTTACTCTTGTTGAAATTAACATTTCAACTTTTGTTGGTCCACTTTGTCTTAAGTTATATGGTACTTTTCGATCTGATTGATCTACAGAAGTAACATGCTTTAAATTAGTATAGTCAAATTCTTTAGACATAACTATTCTCCTTCAACCACTTGTTAGTTTCCTTCAAGCCGCCGAATGTATAAATGTGGAAAAAATCAGTGTGTGATTTAATTTTCCCAATTAAATCATTAGGGTCTTTAGGTTTTAATAAATCTAACGCCTTACTAAAATTAGATTTAAGAAAATTTAAGGAATTTTTTGCACCAACTATATTAGCAAACTTTATTAAGCTAGATATTTTTAGAGGCCCAGTAATTCCCACATGCACTGGTACACTTTGTTTAGAAATAAAGTCTATAATTGGCTGAGGGTCTAGTAACCATTGAGTTACAATATAATCAGCATAAGGCTTTTTATCTTTCATAGCTTTTTCTAAATCTGAATCGGATATATCAGGACTCCCCTCTGGGTGTCCAGCAATTCCTATCGTCATCTTCTCAAAATAACCAGTCTCCAAAAGTTGAAAAGAGCTATCGAATTTTCCCATTGGCTCTCTTCCTCCTCCTATAACTAAAACTTGTTTGACGCCACCATCTTTACATCTCGAAACATAATCTTTTAGCTGTTTTTCATCCTGCATAGAACGAGCTGGAAAATGAGGAACTGGATTGAAACCTTTCTTTACTAACTCAACTGCTTGTTGAGCTGTTTCTTTATAATCTCCCCCAGGTAGCATAGTGATATAAATATCTTTTACAGCTGGAACAGTATCCAGATCTGTCTGAGGCCCAATTTCTAAAGAAAAATTCATCTATTGATGATTATATTTTTTGAAAATGCTGTCAAAGAAATTAATCGTGTAATATAATCCCAACTTGTTTATTGGCTAAAAATCAAAAAAGGATATTAAAATGACATATAAGTGGGACAACAAAAAACCAACAGCACAAATGCTAGGAAGATGGCAACCATTCCATGATGGTCATTATAGTTTATTTAAGGAAATCATTAAAAAAACAGGCCAAGTTTGTATTCAAATAAGAGATGTACAAGGAGTAGATGATAACCCATTTGATTTTGAGACAGTTAAAAAGAATATAGAAGATAGACTTAATCCAGAATTTGAGGGTCGTTTTAAAATTATGTTGGTTCCAAATATTACAAATATTTGTTATGGCAGAGGGGTTGGTTATAAGATAGAGGAAATAGTATTGTCAGAGGAAATACAAAAAATATCGGCTACCAAAATAAGAGCTAAAATGAGAGAAGAAGGCAAACTCAAATAAAATTTAGATGAATATTTTACTGAGGAACTTATCTAGCGGTGTATCTATAGTTAAAATTAATGATCCTAAAACATACAATTCATTATCTTTTAAAACTTTAAATGATCTAATTAAAGTTCTAAAAAAACTTGATCAAGATAAAAAAACAAAAGTAATTATTATTGAAGGTTCTGGAAAAGGTTTTAGTGCAGGTCATAACCTTAAAGAAGTGAAAAGTTTAAAAGTTAAGAACAAATATCAAAGATTATTTAATCTTTGTTCTAAGTTAATGCTTCAAATAGTAGAGGGTAATAAGCCTGTTATTGCCAAAGTGCATGGAGCAGCTTACGCAGCTGGTTGTCAATTAGTTGCTAGTTGTGATTTAGCCTATAGCACTAAAGATGCATTATTTGCAACTCCTGGAGTAAATATTGGATTATTTTGTAGTACGCCAATGGTTGCTGTAAGTAGAAAAATTAATAAAAAACCAATGATGAAAATGTTGCTTACAGGCGAGCCAATCAAAGCAAATTTTGCGAAAGAAATTGGTTTAATAAATGATTGTTTTTCAAAATCTAAATTAAATAAGCAGGTTTTAAAAATTGCAAAAAAGATTGCATCTAAATCAAATTTAACAATTAAGATTGGTAAACGAACATTTTATAAACAATTGGAGATGCCCCTAAGAAAAGCTTACGCTTATACCAGTAAAATGATGACAGTGAATATGATGGCTTTGGATGCTAAAGAAGGGATTTCAGCTTTTTTAGAAAAAAGAAAGCCAAAATGGAAAAATAAATAATGAATAAAAATATTTTACTAATTTTTTTTTTAATAGTTGGAATAATTATTATTTATAATTTTAGAGGCCATAATCAAAATAAAGCAATTGAAGCATGTATTACTGGGAGTAAAAAGTTAAATACCCCAATGACAGTTGAAGAAGCTAAAGAGTTTTGTAAGCAAAAAATCCAAAATAAAAAATGAACAATATAAAAGAAATCCTCTCAAAATATAAAAAGATTGCAATGGTTGGGGTCAGCAATGATCCTACAAAAGCATCAACTATTGTCATGAAATATATGCAGAAATATGGTTTTAAAGTTTACCCTGTAAATCCTAAAGCTGAAGGTCAAAAAATTTTAGGAGAAGACGTGTGTGGTAAAATTACCGATATTAAAGATAAAATTGATATAGTAAATGTATTTAGACCTTCAAATGAAGCTTTAGATATCGCTAAAGATACAATTAACATTAAAGCAAAAGTTTTGTGGTTACAGCTTGGTATCAAAAATCTGGAAGCAAAAAAATTGGTTGAACAAAAAAAAATTGAATATATCGAGAATAGATGTACTAAAATGGAATATCAGAAACATTTTTTAAAAGTGAGACAAGCTTTCCCTGTTCTCCAAGATTAAATGAAAAAAATTTTTATTGTTTATGGTCACTACAATGACAAATCTTTTAATGCATCTATAAGAGATACATTTGTAGAAACAGTTAACAACAACGGTCACTCTACAGATGTTGTTGATTTATATAAGGAGAAATTTGATCCAGTTTTCTCAGGAGAGCAACCTGATGAGGATGTATTAAATCACAGAAAAAGAATAGAAAATTCTGATGTAATAGTCCTAATCGCTCCAATATGGAATTTTAGAATGCCAGCTATTGTTGAAGGATGGATAGATAAAGTTCTTGCACCACCATGGGCATTTAGATTCAAAAAATTGTTTGGAAATTATGGATATCCTTTAGGAAATTTAAAAGGAAAAAAAGCAGTTGTATTTTGTACTTATGGATCTCCACAATTTGCTGTTCGAACTTTTTTTCTTAATATGCCAACAAAAAGACTAAGACGTGGAGTATTTAATATATGCGGCATAACGGATGTTATATATCGAAGATACTTTGCTGTACCTTTCGTTGGCGATAAAAAAAGAAAAAAATTCTTAGAAGATGTCAAAAAAACTGCAAATAATATTTAGTACTTTTTTAATTTTTTTAACTTCAGTATCAATTTCAAAAGCAGATTTACTAAAACCCAATAGTGACATCAAACCTGATAGAGTTATAGAAATTCAATTATCAGGACTTCAAAATAATGACCTTATTTATAAGGATAGTGGTATTGAACAAACCTGGAACTTTGCCCATCCTAACAATAAAAAAGTTACTGGACCTTTAGATAAATTTAAAAGAATGATTAAAGGAGACTCTTATCAAATGATGATCAATCACTTAAGTCACACCATAACAAAGCTTGGAAGTGGTGAAAATTGGGCTCAATTTGAAGTGATCCTTTTAGATAAAGATAAAATTTATCATAAGTTTAACTGGCAAGTTGAAAAGTATGAAACAGATGGTCCACTAAAAGATTGCTGGCTAACAACCATGGTCTCCAGCCCAATCCCATTAGGGAGCTCCATATGATTAAAAATGACAATTTTGTTTCGTTATGAATAAAAATTTAGTAGGAATCGCTTAATGAAATCAAAAACTAAAGTTGTTGTAGTTGGTGGTGGTGTCGTTGGAGTAAGTGCTCTTTATCATTTAGCAAAAAAAGGCTGGTCTGATGTTGTTTTAGTTGAGAGAAAAGAACTTACATCTGGTTCAACATGGCATGCAGCAGGATTACTTCCGCTTTTTAATATGAGTTACTCAGTTGGTCAATTGCATAAGTATGCAGTCAATCTTTATAAAACATTAGAGGAAGAGACTGGAAAAAATGTTGGCTTTAGTGTTGTTTCAAATATTCGTTTAGCTAGTACCAAAGATAGAATGGATGAATATCATCAGTATGCTGGTGTTGCTAAAACAATTGGTGTTGATGTAAAATTTTTATCACCACAACAAGTAAAAGAAATTTGGCCTTTATGCCATACCGATGATTTAATTGGCGCGATTCAACACCCTGAGGATGGATACATTCAGCCAGCTGATTTAACACAAGCTTTAGCCGCGGGTGCAAGAAATAGAGGAGCAGAGATTTATAGGAATACTGCCGTTACGGCAATCCGACAAACAAAAAGTGGCTGGGTAGTTGAGACTGATAAAGGTTCAATTGAATGTGAGCATGTTATTTCTTGCTCAGGAAATTTTGCACGTCAAACAGGTGAAATGGTCGGATTAGATATTCCAGTAATACCTGTTGAGCATCAGTATATCGTGACAGAACCTCATCCAGAAATTCAAAAAAGAAAAAAAGCTGGTTTGCCTGAGATGGGAGTCTTGAGAGATAGTGATAGCAGATGGTATATGAGAGAAGAAGCAGGAGGATTAATATTAGGTCCCTATGAAGATGGTGCTCCAGCTTGTTATGTTGAGGGACCCTCAAAAGATTCTGAATACGAATTGTTCCAAGAAGATTTAGATAGATTGGCACCTCATATTGAAGGCGCTATTCATAGAGTTCCTGCTTTTGGCGAAGTGGGAGTTAAAAAAGTTTATAATGGAGCAATTTGCTATACGCCTGACGGCAATCCAATAGTTGGTCCAGCTTGGGGATTAAAAAATTTTTGGATTAATGAAGGTCATAGTTTTGGTATCACAGCTGCTGGTGGAGCAGGCTGGCAACTAGCAGAGTGGATTGTTGATGGAGAACCAACAATTGATATGCTTGGTGTTGAACCAAGACGTTACGGAAATTATGCAACCAAATCTTATTTAAAAGCAAAAAATGAAGAAGCTTATAGCCACGTTTTTATTGTTCATTATCCAGATGAGGAAAGACCAGCCGCAAGACCATTAAGAACATCTCCTTGTTATGAAAGAATGAAAGATTTAGGTGCAGTGTTTGGTCAAAAATTTGGTTGGGAAAGACCCAATTTTTTTGCAACGGATGGTATGGAACAAAAAGATGATTGGTCATTTAGAAGATCAAAATGGTTTGATGCAATTAAAAAAGAGTGTCAAAATGTAAAAGAAAATGTTGGCCTATTAGATATGACGGCATTTGCAAAATGTCGAATTAAAGGTCCTAAAGCTGAAGAATTTTTAGATTATTTGGTGGCAAATAAACTTCCTAAAAAAATTGGCAGAATAAATTTATGTCATGCGCTAAATACTAAGGGTGGAGTTCATTCAGAATTTACAATCATGAAAGAGGCAGAAAACAGCTATTACCTTGTTTCAGCAGGTGCAAATCTAAGACTAGATCATGATTGGATACAAAAGTGGATGCCAACTGATGGATCAGTGATATTTGAAGATTTAACTAATAGCACAGGGGTACTTGTTGTAGCTGGACCAAAAGCAAGACAATTAATGCAAAAAGTTTCTACAGATGACTTTTCAAATGAAAACTTTAAATGGTTAACAGCTAAAAATGTTAATGTTGGTTATGCCCCAGTAAATGCAATGCGAGTAAACTTTGTTGGAGAACTGGGTTGGGAATTACATCATCCAATTGAGTATCAAAATCATATTTTTGATAAATTAATGGAAGCTGGAAAAGATTTAGGACTGAAACCTTTTGGAATAAGAGCAATGAATAGTTTGAGAATTGAAAAATCTTATAAATTAGTTGGAACAGAATTATCAATAGAATATTCACCTTATGAGTCAGGTTTAGATAGGTTTGTACATCCCAACAAAGGAAATTTCATAGGTTTAGAAGCATTAAACAAGTGGAGAGAAAAAGGTTTTGATAATAAATTAGTTACTCTCGAAGTTCATAATACAACTGACTCAGATGTATTAGGCAATAATCCAATTTATAAAGATGACAAAGTTGTTGGAAGAGCGACAGGTGGTGAATATGGATTTAGATTAGATAAGTCAATTGCATTAGCAATGGTGAAACCAGACTTGGCTAATGTAGGGGAGAAACTAAAGGTTGATATTTTAGGCAAGATGTATGAAGCTACAATATTAGATGAAAGTCCTTATGACGCTGAAAATAAATTATTGAGAGCTTAATGAAAATTTTAGTCGCAGTAAAAAGAGTAATTGATTACAACGTTCAAATCAGAGTTAAAGAAGACAACACAGGTGTAGTAACTGACAATGTTAAAATGTCTACCAATCCACCTGATGATAATGCTATCGAAGAAGCCGTAAAAATTAAAGAAGCTGGTAAAGCCACAGAAGTTGTTGCAGTAAGTATCGGCGAAGAGAAAGCTCAAGAAACTGTTCGTAAAGCTTTAGCAGTTGGGGCAGATAGAGGAATACTTGTTAAGACTGATGGTATAATTGAACCGCTCGCTGTTTCAAAATTGTTACAAAAAATTGTTGAAAAAGAAAAACCAGATTTAGTTTTTATGGGTAAGCAAGCAATAGATGACGATTGTAATCAAACAGGTCAAATGTTAAGCGCACTTTTAAATTGGCCACAAGCAACTTTTGCATCAAAAATTGAGATTAAAGATGGTAAATTAGAAGTTACTAGAGAGATAGATGAAGGTTTAGAAACAATTGAAATTAATGTTCCTGCAATAGTAACTTGTGACTTAAGATTAAATGAACCAAGGTATGCCTCATTACCAAATATAATGAAAGCAAAGAAAAAACCCATAGAACAATTGAATGCGTCAGATTTAGGGGTAGATATAACTCCTAGAATCGAGCAAGTTAAAGTTGAAGAACCACCAAAGAGAAAAGCTGGAATAAAAGTTTCAAGTGTTGCTGAGTTGGTTCAAAAATTAAAAAATGAAGCTAAGGTAATATAATGTCAGTTTTATTAATTGCAGAACACAATAATAAAGGGTTAAAACCATTTACGCTAAATGCAAGTACAGCAGCTTCTCAAATTGATAGTGACGTACATGCAGTAATTATTGGCAATAATTGTGATGAAGCTGCAAAAGCGCTTTCAGAATTACCATTAATCAAAAAAGTTATTCAAGTTGAAGCTGCTCACTATGAAAACTTTGTTGCTGAAAATTTTGCGCCCGTAATAGTAAAATTAGCCGAAAATTATTCACATATTATCAGTTCAGCGAATACTTTTGGCAAAAATTTAATGCCAAGAATTGCTGCTGCTTTAGATACATCTCAAATAAGTGATATTATCAAAGTTATTGCGCCTGATACTTTTTTAAGACCAATTTATGCAGGAAACGCTTTCGCAACTGTTAAAAGCAAGGATGCAAAAAAATGTGTAACCATTAGACCTACATCTTTTGATCCATGTGAAAGCTCAGGTGGATCAGCTCCTATAGAAAAAGCAGATCCTGGTGAAGAATTTGCAAGAACAAAATTTATCAAAAGGGAAGAAGTCAAATCAGACAGACCTGAACTTGGTACAGCAAGAGTTGTTGTTTCTGGTGGAAGAGGAATGCAGAGTGGTGACAACTTTAAATTAATTACTTCTTTAGCTGATAAATTAAATGCAGCTATCGGAGCCTCAAGGGCCGCAGTTGATGCAGGATATATAAGTAATGATCATCAGGTTGGTCAAACCGGAAAAGTTGTTGTTCCTGATTTGTATATTGCTGTTGGTATCTCAGGTGCAATTCAACATTTAGCTGGTATGAAGGAAAGTAAAGTGATCGTAGCGATCAATAAAGATGGTGAAGCACCAATTTTTAGTGTCGCAGATTATGGACTTGAAGCTGATCTTTTTGAAGCAGTTCCTCAGTTCTTGGAGGAATTGAACAAATTAAACACTATACAAAAATAATATAATCTGTAAAAAATTGAGTATGTCCAGAGAGACAATGGAATATGATGTAGTTATTGTAGGTGGGGGTCCATCAGGACTAGCCACAGCTATTAGATTAAAACAACTTAATTCAGAATTAAATATTTGTTTGTTAGAGAAAGCATCTGAAATAGGTGCACATATATTAAGTGGGAATGTTTTTGAAACAAGAGCTTTAGATGAATTAATTCCTGGTTGGAAAGAATTAGATACGCCTATCAAAACTAAAGTTACTAAAGAAAAATTTTTATTTTTAGGAAAAAATAAATCACTAAGCTGGCCAACCTGGTTACTTCCAGCAGTTCAAAAAAATCATAAAAATTATATAATTAGTCTTGCAAACTTATGTCGATGGCTTGCAGAACAAGCTGAGGCACTTGGTGTTGAAATTTTTCCAGGATTTCCGGCAAGTGAAATATTATATAATGATGATGACTCTGTTAAAGGAGTTGCAACTCAAGATATGGGTTTAGATAAAGAAGGAAACAAAAAAGATAGTTATGAGCCTGGCATTGATCTTATTGGTAAAGTAACTGTATTTGCAGAGGGCTGCAGAGGTCATTTAGGTAAACAATTAATTAACAAGTTTGAATTAGATAAAAGCAAAGATCCTCAGCAATATGGAATTGGTTTTAAAGAAATTTGGGAAATAGATGAAAAAAATCACGAGGAAGGGATGGTCATGCATACAGCTGGTTGGCCATTAGACAAAAATACTTATGGTGGAAGTTTTATATATCACGCTGAGAACAAACAAGTTTTCTTAGGTTATGTCATTGGATTAGATTATAAAAATCCTCACTTATCTCCTTTTGATGAATTTCAAAGATTTAAAACTCATCCAGCAATTAGAAAAATTATTGAGGGTGGAAAAAGAATTTCTTATGGAGCGCGAGCTTTAATTGAAGGTGGTTTTCAAAGTTTACCAAAAATGTTTATGCCTGGAGCATTACTTGTCGGATGTGATGCTGGTACGCTTAATATGCCTAAGATAAAAGGTTCGCATACAGCCATGAAAAGTGGAATGATAGCCGCTGAAACAATTGATGAACACTTTAAATTGAAAAAAGATTTGTCGATCTTTGAGGAAAAGTTCAAAAATAGCTGGGTTTATGACGAACTTTATAAGGCTAGAAATGTTAAACCAAGTTTTAGCTGGGGTCTTATTTTGGGTATTATTTTTACAGGAATAGATCAAATTTTATTCAGAGGCAGAATGCCTTTTACCTTAAAACATAAACATGCTGATCACGAAACACTTAAGCCAGCAAATGAAATGCCTAAAATTGAATACCCAAAACCTGATAATATCATCACTTTTGATAAAACAAGCTCGGTATATTTAACGGGTACAAACCACGCTGATAATCAACCGGTGCATTTAAAATTGAAAGATCCAAATTTGCCAATTAGTTATACGTTAGAAAAATTTGATGAACCTGCTCAAAGATATTGTCCAGTTGGAGTTTATGAGGTTCAAAATGAAAACAATGTCAAAAAGTTTGTGATTAATTCTCAAAATTGTATTCATTGTAAAACTTGTGATATTAAAGAGCCATCACAAAATATTACTTGGGTTACCCCAGAAGGTGGTGGTGGACCTAAGTATGGTAATATGTAATTAAGATAGATCTATTGCAAATTTCTTTAAAGTTTCGATTGGTAAAATTTTAAGTGTTTTTTCATGAGTGCTCTTTAAAAATATTGGACAACCTTTACCAGCTTCTACTGCACGAGCATACCAAGTAGCACAAACACACCATCCATCACCATCTTTTAAGCCGGGAAATCCAAATTCAGGGTGTGGGGTAATTAAATCATTCCCAGCTTCTTTACACCACTCTAAAAATTCCGTTGTAACTTTTGCACAAACTGTGTGTAAACCATTATCATTTTCATCAGTATTACAACAGCCATCTCGATACCAACCTGTTAAAGGATCTAGAGAACATTCCTCTAACTTTTCACCAAGAACATTTTTTTGAATTTTATCCATAGAAAACATTAAATGTTTTTTTATCAATATCTAAATTAAATGAAAAAGATCTTCTCTCACCCTCTCTTTTAAAAGGATAAGCAGTATGCATTAAATAATTTGGAAATATAATCATATCACCAACTTTAGGATTGTGATTATGTAAACTATTACTTAAAAAAGATTTTGAACCATGTATAAAATCTATAGTCCCGTTTGTTTTAAGTCTTTTTGTCCCTTTAGTAATATTTTTTGGTATCTTTAAATAGCCAACTCCTGAGATATTACCATTATGAAAATGAACAGGGTTATATTCATTCTTATATTGCCTTACTACCCAAAAACTTTTTAAATTCATCTTTTTTACATTCTTGTTGGTACATTGTTTGATATATTTTTTCACATTTAATTTAATGAATTTCAGAATATGTTTATTTACAAATTTATTGGATAATCTAATCTCTTGTTTTACTTGACCAACAAGTTCTTTAGAATAATCACTTTTTTTTGACCTAGATTTATTATTTACAATTAAATCCACTTCTTTATTTATTTTATTTATTATTTTTTTTGGAATTTTAGTTATAGCAATCTTAGGACCAAAAGGATTAATTACTCTCATGGTGATATTAAATTTTAGTTGGATTGGGCTGGCCCTTATAAACTTTTTCAGGGTCGAATTTTTTTTCTTTTTCTGTAAATTTCATCTCTACTTCTCGTCCATTTTCAATTGGTCCAAGTGGAATAGATCTATAAAAACAAGATCGATAACCAACATGACAGCTAGCGCCATCACCTATATCAACAGTTAACCAAACAGAGTCTTGGTCATCGTCAATTTTGATTTCAGTTACTTTTTGAATAAAACCACTTGTTTTACCTTTATGCCAGATAGCTTTTCTTGATCTGCTGTAATAATGAGCCTCTTTTGTTTCGATAGTTTTTTTTAACGCTTCAACATTCATATAACCATGCATTAAAATTTCTTTTGTTTGAGAACACATTGTAATAACAGGAATTAATCCATCATTATCAAATTTAGGAGAAAGTAGATTCCCTTCTTCAATTTCCAACACATTTTCTCTTTTTTTGAACATATTCGGTGATTATGTAGCACATATCTAGATATATTAAATATTTTAAAAATACGCATTTATAGGTATAAAACTCACCATGAAATTAGTTAAAGATATAGATAATAATCAAAATTCTAAAAAGATTTCTGATAAGGAAGCTGAAGAAGCTTTTAAAACTATTTTAGCTTGGATGGGTGAAGATCCAAGTAGAGAAGGATTATTGGAAACACCAAAAAGAGTGGTTAAAGCATTCAAAGAATATTTCAAAGGTTATAAAGAAGATCCTATCCAGGTTTTAGATAAAACTTTTGGTGATGTCGACGGGTATGATGACATGGTTATTCAAAAGAATATTTCCGTTCAAAGTCATTGTGAGCATCACATGGCACCTATTATAGGTAAAGCTCATGTGGCTTACATTCCCAATGAAAGAGTTGTTGGGTTAAGTAAATTGGCAAGAGTTGTTGAGGTTTTCTCAAAAAGATTGCAAACTCAGGAGAGATTAACTATGCAAATTGCGAATACACTAATGGGGGCATTGGATGCTAAAGGAGTAGCGGTGACAATAGACTCAACTCATCAGTGCATGACGATGAGAGGAATTAAAAAAGAACAAGCAACAACAGTTACAAATTATTATTTAGGTCAATTCAAAGAAGACCTAAGTTATCAAAATAGATATTTAAGGTTAATTAGCAATTCAAAAGATTAAAAGTGTCAGATCAATTTAAAGCATTAGTTTTAAATCAAGAGGGTGACAACTTTTCAAGAGAAATAAAATCAGTAGATAAAAGTTTTTTAAAACATGGTGATGTCACTATCAAAGTAGATTATTCAGATCTGAATTTTAAAGACGGAATGATTTTAAAAAATGGTGGAAGATTAGTAAAAGAATTTCCTCACATCCCTGGAATTGATTTTTCAGGAACTGTTGTTGACAGTGAAAATTCAAAGTTTAAGTCAGGTGATCAAGTAATTTTAACTGGGTTTAGAGTTGGAGAAATCTTTTATGGTGGTTACTCGCAAATGGCAAAAGTCAATGGTGATTTTTTAGTTAAGAAACCGGATGACCTAACAAGTAAACAAGCAATGATTTTAGGAACTGCAGGCTTTACTTCTTTGATGGCCGCATTTGCAATTAAAGCAAGAGAAGAGATATTACTTGGTGCAAAAGTAAATGATGTTTTAGTTACCGGAGCATCGGGGGGAGTTGGAAGTATTGCGGTAATGATACTGAATAAAATGGGATACAATGTGACAGCTGTTTCAGGCAAAGACTCAAAAGCAGATTATCTAAAATCGTTAGGTGCTAAAAATGTTATTAATCGTAGTGAATTTGATAAAGATCCTAAGCTTATAGACAAGGGACTATGGGATGGAGTAGTTGATACTGTCGGGGGAAAAATTTTAGCAAATGCAATTGTTCAAACGAATTCAAATGGAATTATTGCAGTCTGCGGTAATGCTAGTACTAATGAGCTTAACACTAATGTTATTCCATTTATGTTACGAGGAATAAAACTTTGGGGAATGGACTCTGCTAATTGCAGTATCAAAAGAAGAGAATTTATTTGGGGTGAAGCAGCAAAACTAATTGACTTTAATTTAATAGAAAAATCAGTTCAAACAGTTAGCTTAGAGGAGTTAATTGAAACTTATCCTAAAATATTAAAGGGTGAAATTTCTGGGAGAGTTTTGGTTGATTTAAATAAATAATGGATTGGGATAAACTTAAGATTTTTCATGCAGTAGCGGAGGCAGGAAGTTTTACTAATGCCACTGTTAATTTAAACCTTAGTCAATCTGCAATTAGTAGACAAATTCAATCTTTAGAACAGGATCTAAAAGTTCAGTTATTTGAAAGACATGCAAGAGGGCTCACACTTACAGAAAATGGAGAATATGTTTTTAAGACCGCTCATGAAGTTATTAGCAAATTAAAAGAAGTTGAAACCTCTCTAGGAGATCAAAAAAATAAACCTACTGGCAAATTAACAATCACAACAGTTAGAAGTTTCGGTACACATTGGTTAACACCAAGAATTGAAGAATTTATGCGTCTAAACCCTGAAGTAGAAATAGAGCTTATTTTTGAGGACAAAGAGTTAGATTTGAGTACCAGACAAGCTGATATTGGTATTTTTATGAGAAGACCAAAACAACTAAATTATATCCAAAAAAAATTGATTGATCTTAAGTACTTTATATATGGTTCAAATAAGTACTTGGAGAAACATGGTATGCCTAAGACCTTGGGTGATTTAAATAAACATAAATTTATATCTTTTGGCAAAGGGGCACCATCACCAGTTTATAATCCAGATTGGGCGCTGAAATTAGGAATGCATGATGGTAAAAAGCGAAAGCCGATTATGAAGGTAAATAGCGTAATGGGACTGCTTTTAGCAGTAGAGGCTGGTGTTGGTTTAGCTGCATTACCAGAATATCTTGTTAGTAATTCAAGAAATATAATTAAAGTCCTTCCAAAATCAGAGGGACCAATCACGGAAGCACACTTTGTGTATCCTCAATCTCTAAAAAACACAGCTAGAGTGACAGCTTTTAGAAATTTCTTATTTAGCAAAATAGGCGACTGGAAGTCCCAATAGACTGCGACACTATTGCGATTGATAATCATTCTCAATGAGAATAGTTCTCATTCTCACTAAATCATGCGGAAGAACTAAGAATAACGGAGAATAAATGAGGAAGATATCAATTATTACGTTAATCTTTTCAGTAATTGCATCATCATTTGCAATTGCTAACGAGGTTAATGTTTTCAATGCAAGACATTATAAAGCAGACTCTGAGCTTTATTCTAAGTTTACAAATATGACTGGGATTAAAGTTAATTTGATAAACGGAAAATCAGGTGCTTTAGAAAAAAGAATCATAAGTGAAGGTGCAGACTCATCTGCTGACTTATACATCACTGCAGATGCAGGCAGATGTGGTGCAATGGATGCAAAAGGTGCACTTCAAGGTGGTTTAACATCTGCAGCTATTAAAGATGCTGTTCCAAAAAGCTTTAGAACAAATAAGTGGGTTGGAATCGCAAAAAGAGCAAGAATAATTTATTACTCACCAGAAAGAGTAACTGGTGCTGAATTATCGGGAATGACTTATGAGGGTTTAGCTGATCCAAAATGGAAAGGTAGATTAGTAATAAGAAAATCTAGCAATATTTATAATAAATCTCTTGTAGCGTCTTTAATCAAAAATAATGGAAAAGCTGCAACAGCAGCATGGGCAGAGGGAGTTGTTGCCAACATGGCAAGAACACCAACAGGTAATGATAGAGCACAAATAATGGCAGTCGCAGCAGGTGAAGCTGACATTGCGGTAGCTAATACTTATTACTTAGCTCTTATGTTATCAGGTAAAAAAGGTGCAGAGCAACAAGAAGCTGCGAAAAAAGTTAAAGCTTTTTTTCCTAATCAAAATGATAGAGGAACGCACATGAATGTTAGTTGTGCGGCTTTAGTAAAAGGTGCACCTAACAAAGCTAACGCTGTTAAACTTGTAGAGTTTTTATTAACTCCAGAGTCTCAAGAGCATTTTACAAATAATACTTTTGAGTTTCCAATGATTGACGGTGTTTCACCAAGTCCATTAGTAGTCAATAATTTAGGATTAGATTTCAAACAAGACATGAAAACTAAATTAGCTTCTTATGGAAAAAATCAAGCTGCTGCGGTAGAAGTAATGACAGCCGCTGGTTGGAAGTAACCAATGGAAGAAAAAAAGAAATTTATTTCTGAAGTTGATTTAAATAAGTCTTCCAACGCATGTTCCCCATGCAGTTTGGAGTGTGAAAAAATCAACAAAAGAGTAAATAACAGAAAGCTTTCAGAAATTAAAACTGAGGAGGTTCCGCATATCCTAAAAGTATTTGATTTTTGATTTTTCTGGGTGTTCAAGCGCCTTAGTTAAGTTGTCTCCTTACTAAGGCCTTGAACATAATACTTTCATGTTTATAAGGCGGATTATAAATTATGAGAATAAATTTTTGGTACATATCTTCTTTTGTAATTTCATTATTTGTAATTATTCCAATTTTAACTGTCTTTTCAAGTTTTTTTGATAATACCTCTAATTACTTTCAAGTATTAAAAGATACTTTTTTAATGGAGTATATTTTTAATTCCCTAATCTTATTGGTGAGTGTTTTAATTTTAACTTTTTTTATAGGGACAGGATCAGCTTACTTAGTTTCATTTTTTAATTTTCCGTTTAGTAATTTTTTTAAATGGGCACTAATTCTATCTTTTGCTGTACCCCCTTATATCTATGCGTATTCTTTAACAGCTTTTTTTGAAAATTATGGAACCGCCTATACTATTTTAAAAAATTTATTTGGTGAGGGTAATTACAACCAAAGCATTCCTAAGTTTGATGGTTTATTAGGTGTAGTATTATCAATCTCTTTTTCACTTTATGCCTATGTCTATATTCTAGCGAGAGCGTCATTTTTATATCAATCACAAAACATAATTGATTTGGGAAAAAACCTAGGGTTTACAAAGTTTAAGGCCTTCTATTCAATTATTCTCCCAGCAGCACGGCCTGCTATAGTTGCTGGTTTATCGCTAGTGGCTATGGAAACATTAGCTGAATTTGGTGCAGTAGATTTCTTCTCAATAAATACGTTAACTACAGGTATCTATAATTCATGGATTGCCTTTGACGATTTAGCATTTGCAAATCAATTATCTTTCTTTTTATTGTTATTTATTTTTGCACTTTTTATCTTAGAAAATTTATCAAGAAAAAATGCCAAATATCACTTCAATACCAAGGCAGGATTTAAACAAAAACAAAAAATACAACTTTCAGGTAAAAAAGCTTTCTTAGCATTCTCTTTTTGTTTTTTAGTATTCTTTTTAAGCTTTTTATTTCCGCTTAGTCAGATGATGTATTGGACAATTAAATTTCCAGAAAACTTGATTGATTTAAAAATCTTAGATTTATTAATGAATACTCTTTATCTAGTAATTTTATCAAGTCTGCTGTTGATAATATTTGGTTTGGTTTCCAATTATGGAAATAGAGTAAATAAAAATAAAACGTTAAATATTTTATCCACATTATCTATTTCAGGTTATGCAATTCCTGGAGTAATTTTAGCTGTTGCGTTTATAACCTTTATTGCATGGTTTGATGATAGTGTGATTAAAAATTTGGGTTTTGTTTCTATCAAAAAAGTTTTTATAGGATCAATTCTTGGATTAGTGCTTGTATACTTTATTAGATTTTATTCTCTTGCATACAATGGAATTAAATCAGGTTATGAGAAAATCAATATTTCAGTTGATGAAAGCTCATATTTACTTGGTTACTCAAAAAGAAAAACTTTTATGAATATTCATATTCCTTTTTTGAGAAATTCTTTATTGTTTGTTGGAATATTAGTCTCTTTAGAAATAATAAGAGAACTACCAATTACTCTCATTTTAAGACCTTTTAATTTTGAAACTTTTGCAACAACAGCTTATATCTCTGCATCAGAGGATTTACTCGAGGCTGCTGCAGTACCTTCATTATTTTTAATTTTGATTGCAACTTTCTTCATAATTGTTACATCTAAATATATTTTAAGAGATAATAATGACTAAAAATTTTTTTGAAGTTAACAACGTTGATTTTAATGTAGGTAACAAAACTAAAGTAAAAAATGTTTCTTTTGCAATTGAAAATCAAGGTGACGTAATATGTCTTTTAGGTCCTTCAGGAATTGGAAAAACCACAATTTTAAGAACGATTGCAGGCCTTGAAAAATTAAAAAAGGGATCAATCATACTAAATGGAAAAACTTTATCTTCTGAAAATATTAATTTAGAGCCAGAAGATAGAAATGTTTCGCTCGCTTTTCAAGATAACAGCCTATTCCCACATTACACTATTGAAAAAAATATTTCGCTTGGTTCTGAAAGAAACAAGGAAAAAAAAGAGAAAAAAATTAGTTTAAAGGAAATAGTAGATTTATTAGATATATTTCACATTCTGAATAAATATCCTCATGAAATAAGTGCTGGTGAAGCCCAAAGAGCCTCATTAGCAAGATCATTGATAATGCAGCCAGACTTGTTGTTACTTGATGAGCCATTATCAAATGTAGATCAAAGTTTTAAAGAAGAAATCCAAGTAAGATTAAAAAAAATTTTAAATAAATTAAAGATCACAACAATCATTGTTACTCATGACTCTTATGAGGCATTTTATTTAGGATCTAAATGCGGAATAATTTTAAATCAAGAACTGAAACAATTTGATGATCCTTACAAGGTTTATCATTTGCCAAATTCTATTGAAGTTGTAAATTTTTTAAATAGAGGAATTTTAGTTCCAGCAAAGGTAACTGGCAAAAATACTTTAGAAAACTGGGATTTAGGCACTATTGAAGGGAATTTTATAAAAGAATATCCAGAGGGTGCTAATGTTCAATTATTACTTCAACCAGAAGATTTGGAACATGACGATACGAGTAATTTAAAACTTGAGGTAGTTGATCGAAAATTTAGAGGCACTAACTTTATTTATACTCTTAGAGCTCCAAGTAATACTTTAATTCCAGTATTTGTTCACTCACACCATATACATCAACATGAAGTGGATGAAAAATTTGGCATCAAAAGACCAATTCATATTGATCATATAGTTTGCTTCTAATAAAAACCTTTTAGAAAATGAAAAGTAACTTTAAAGTTTTTTTAAAGGGAATTATTGATGTAAGCCCACTTATGATACCAGTGGTCCCTTTTGGTTTAATATTCGGCGTATTGGCTATTGATATTGGATTTACTCCAATTGAAACAATGGCAATGTCTCTAATTATTTTTGGCGGTGCTTCGCAAATAGTATTATTGCAATTATTTTCAGGAGGAGCCTCATCTTTAGTTATAATAAGTTCTGTTGGGGCTGTTAATTCAAGACATCTACTTTATGGTGCAGTCGTATCTGAACATCTATCAGATTTAAAATTAATTTGGAAAATTATTATTTCATACTTTTTAATCGATCAAGCATTTGCAATTTCAAATGAATATTTAAAAAAGAATAAAGATAATAATAGATATTTTCATTTAGTAGGTGGGGGAGCTACTTGTTGGGTGATATGGCAATCAACAACATTCTTAGGAATTATACTTGGAGCAGCAATCCCAGAAAAACTTGGTTTAAGTTTTGCGGTTCCTTTAACTTTTTTAGCCTTATTAGTTAATGACTTTAGAAAATTTATAAATGTGATTGTAATAATTATTTCAGGGTTGGTTGCTACATTTGGATATAATTATATCCCTTTTAAAGCATACGTAATAGTTGCTGCTTTAGCAGGGTTGTTCACTGCAATGATTTTAACAACGAAAAATAAAAAAATATGAGCAATTGGGCATTAATTTTATATTGTGGATTGATTACTTATCTAACAAGATTTTCCATGATAGCTTTAATTAAAAAGGAAATGTTCAATGATAGAATTAGAGAGATATTATCATTTGTGCCATCAGCAATATTTCCTGCAATAATTTTTCCAGCAATTTTTATTAATGACAAAGGCTTCCTTGAAATAGA
>CACLEX010000005.1 GCA_902606065.1 uncultured Pelagibacteraceae bacterium | reverse complement strand
AAGGTAAAAAAGATGATGTCACCGATAAAGATGAAGTGCCAGAATTTATAGAAAAAAAAATAAAATCAGCTTAAAGACATTAATTAACTTTTACTAAGAGATATTTTTTTTTGAGAATTGTCCACCCTCTTTCCACATATAACAATATTTTTCCACTTCTTTTTCAAATAAACATTTAGCTGGAAACCCAATATCTGAATTTGTTTTATATTTGCCTGATATAACATTATCAAATTTTAAAAGTTTAAGTTGATCTTCTGTAAGCAACGGTTTGGGGAATAATTGAAAAAACTTTGCTGATAATTTTCCAAAAAACAAGGGAACAGGTAATAAAATTCTTCTTTTATCTATTAAATTTAATAATTTTTCTATTATTTCCTTTAGCGTCAGTGTTTCTGTGCCCACACACTCAATTATCTGAGAATAGACATTTTTAGAGATTATATTGTAGATAATATCTACTAAATCAGAAGAATGAATGGGCATAAATTTTGTTTGTCCATTATAATAAAGTGGAAATACTGGAAGCCTATTTAACAGTGTCATAAAGTTAGTCGTAAAATTATCATCGACAGAATAAACAACTGATGGTCTTAAAATAGTAGACAAAGGAAAGTTTTTTAATATCTCTTTTTCACCATCTAGCTTACTTTGGGCATATTTAGACTCGGTTGATTCGTTAATACCTAATGCTGATAAATGAATAAAATGTTTTAAATTATTTTGCTTACAAAGTTTTGCTAAGAGAGATGGTAATAAAGTATGAATATTTCTAAAAGAACTTCTTTTTTTTTCATACAAAATGCCAATTAGATTTATACAAACATCTGCCCTTTCGAATAAACTTTTAATTTTATTTTCTTCAAAAATATTTGCCTCAACAATATCAATATAACCAGCATTTCCCTGAGTTTTGATGATGTGGCCTTTTTGGTGAATGTTTCTGGTAACAACAATAACCTTATAGTCATTTTTTGTTAACTTTCTAATTAGATGACGTCCAATTTGACCACTACCACCAAAAATTAGACAATTTTTTCCTTTCATATATAAGTCTTTAAAAAATGAATATTGATATTAAACTCCACAAAAATGACTTACCAGATGATTTAGATTTAGGCAATGTAATAGCTGTTGATGGAGAGTTTATGGGTCTAAATGTCAGAAGAGACCCATTATGTTTAGTACAAATTTCATCAGGTAATTCTGATGCACATATAATTCAACTGGATAGATCAAGTTATCAAGCTCCTAATTTAATAAAAATATTAAGAGATAATAAAATCACAAAAATCTTTCATTATGGTAGAGCAGACATGGCTCATATTAAGTATTACTTAAAAACAGATACAAATAATATTCTAGATACAAAAATTGCAAGTCGTTTAGCAAGAAGCTATGCAGATAATCACTCACTAAAAACATTAATAAAGGAATTTGTAAACATAGATATTAGTAAACAATTTCAAAATTCAGATTTCGGGGGTGATTTAACACCTGCTCAAATGAAGTATTGTGCTAATGACGTAATTTATCTTCATAAAATTCACAACGAATTAAATAAAATTTTAGAGAGAGAAAAAAGAATTGATTTATACAAAGATTGTCTTAAATTTTTAAAAACTAGAGTAGAACTTGATTTGGCATTATTCAAGGATGATATATGGTCCCACTAAATGAAAAAAAAAAAATTTATTAATGTTGCTAGAAAAGTAATTGATCTTGAAATCAAAGCATTAGTAAAATTAAAAAGAAGCATCAATACATCTTTTAATTTAGCTGTTCAACAAATTTTAAAATGTCAGTCAAAAGTAATTTTATGCGGTGTTGGAAAAAGTGGATTAATTGCGAATAAAATTGCATCAACTTTTTCATCAGTTGGCACTCCATCGTTTTATTTGTCTGCAAGCGACTCGTCACATGGAGACTTAGGAAGTATTTCAAAGAAGGATATTTTAATTTTAATAAGTAATTCTGGAGAAACAAATGAGCTAAAAAATATTATTCAATTCGCTAATAGAAATAAAATTTTACTCATTGGTATAGTTTCACAAAAAAATTCTATCCTTTATAAATCCTCTGATATTAAGCTTTTAATACCAAAAGCAATTGAAGCAGGAAGCATTATACCAACTTCAAGCACAACTTCTCAGTTAGCATTGGGTGACGCACTGGCCATAGCAACAATGAAACAAAGAAAATTTAACAAAAAAGATTTTAAACAAATCCATCCAGCAGGAAGTTTAGGTGTACAATTAAAAACTGTTGAGGATATTATGCTTAAAGATAATGCAATTCCTTTTGTTAATGAGAACTTAAAAATGAAAAATGCTTTAAAAATTTTAACTTCTAAAAAATTAGGCTTTTTACTTATACGGGATAAAAAAAACAACACAAAAGGTATAATCACTGATGGAGAACTTAGAAGGTTTGGTCAAAAAAATCAAAATATTCACAATACTCTTGTCAAAGAAATAATGACAAAAAATCCCATTGGGATAGATAAAAATGCTTTAGCGGCAAAAGCACTATCTCTTATGAATAGCAAAAAAATTACTTCTTTATGTGTTTATGAAAAAAAAAATAAATTAAAAACTATAGGCGTTCTCCATATTCACAATATACTTCAATCAAACATTTCCTAATGAAAAAAAAAATTGTTTTAGGGGTTTTGTCAATAATCCTTTTTTTTTCTTTTTTATTTTTTTACTATTTTAAATTAAATCCAGATAAAGAACTTGTTGAAAAAAAAAAAGATTTGGAGTCTGCTGAAAAAGAGAATATTGAATTAATAGATAATAAATTAGAAAGTTCAAACTTAATTGAAGATGTCAGTTATTCAGCAAAAGATACAAAAGGAAATGAGTATTTCTTAAAAGCTAAAGAAGGTACAATTGACCAAAATGAGAATAATTTTATTTTTTTAAAATCTGTTAATGCCAATATAAACCTTAAAAATTATGAATTAATAGAAATTTCATCTAACTTTGGTAAATATAATATTAATAATTATGATACTATTTTTTCTAAAAATGTAATAATTACATACTTAAATAATAAAATCACAGGAGATTATCTTGATTTTTCTTGGGAAAAAAATTTAATGACTATTTCTAAAGATGTAATTCTTGAAAATGATAAAAATTCTATAAAGGCTGATGTAATTGAGGTTAATATTAAGTTAAAGGATATTAAAATATTTATGTACGAAGAAAATAAAAAAGTGAATATAAAATTATTGAAATAAAATGGCTTTAATCAAAAAATTTAGAATTAAATCTTTTAAAAAAGTTAACTCAATAATAGAATTTGAAAATGTTACTTTAGCTTATGAAAATAGAATAATTTTAGATAATATAAGTTTTAAAATTAATGAGGGTCAAATTTTTGGGATGCTAGGTCCTAATGGTGTGGGTAAGTCAACAATTTTTAATTTAATTACTGGCTTAATAAATCCTAAATATGGAAAAATAAAAATTAATGGCGAAGATGTATCCAAATACCCAATATATTTAAGAACAAAAAAATTTAAAGTTGGATATGTCCCACAATATGGAGGATTTTTCAATGATTTAACTCTTCATGATAATCTTAAAGCAATTAGCGAAATCGTTATTGAAGATAGAAATCTAAGACAAGAAAGAATTGATTATTTACTTTCAAAATTTGAGCTTGAAAATATTAAAAATATTAAAGCAAAGTTTTTATCTGGAGGACAAAAAAAGAAATTAGTAATATCTCTTTCACTTTTAAGCCAACCCAAAGTACTTTTATTGGATGAATGTTTTGCAGCTTTAGATGTGTTGACAATAAAAATGTTGCAAGAAATAATTGTAAACTTACAACAAGAAAATCAAATTACAATTTGTATATGTGACCATCAGGCAAGAGATTTATTAGCTTGTGTTGATGTTGCAATGATCTTAAGTAATTGTAAAGTAATTGCACAAGACACGCCAACAAATTTAGTAAAAGATATTAACGCTAAAAATGCATATTTTGGTAATAGTTTTAAATTTAATTAATACTTAATGCCAAATAAGATTATTCTAAAAAAAAAGTTATCAAATTTTAACAAAAAAATTTCTATTCCAGGCGATAAGAGTATTAGTATTAGATGGGTGCTTATTTCATCTCTCGCTAATGGAATTTCTAAGGCTAATAATTTATTAATGTCAGAAGATGTGATGGCTTCTATTGTTGCGGTAAGAAAACTTGGTGCTAAAGTTATTTTAAAAGATAATGTTTGCACAATACATGGGGTAGGTGTGAACGGTTATAAATATAAAAAAAACATAATAATTAATGCACGAAATTCTGGTACACTCGGAAGATTAATATCAGGTATTTTAATTGATACACCCTTTCCTATAAAAATTATTGGGGATAAAAGTTTATCTAGAAGAGATTTTCAAAGAATTGCAAAGCCTTTGAGCAAATTCGGAGCCTCATTTCAACTTAGGAATAATTATAATTTACCCCTTACAATCAGAGGGTCAAAAAAATTAAAGCCAATAAAATTTTTCGAGACCAAAGGTTCAGCACAATGTAAAAGTAGTGTTATTTTTGGAGGAATAAGAACTGAGGGAAAAACTGTAATTAAAGCAAAAAAATCAAGAAATCATACAGAACTTTTATTCAAACATTTGAAATTACCAATTAAAATAAAAAAAAGTAAGAATTTCGATATAATTGAAATTCATAAAGTAGATAACATTAATTCAATAAATTATAAAATTCCATCTGATATAAGTTCAGCCTCTTTTTTTATCGCATTAACTGTACTTTCTGAAAAATCAAAATTGATCATAAAAAGTATTAATATTAACCCAACAAGAACTGGTATTATTGAAATTCTAAAAAAAATGGGAGTTAAGGTTTTATTTCTTAACAAAAGAAATTACAAAGGAGAACTGATAGCAGACATTTTAGTTTCAAGCCCTCAAATTCTTAGATCTGTAGATTGTCCTTCAAAATTTAATAGCGATGCAATAGATGAATTTTTGTTGATATTTTTGATAGCTGCAAAAGCAAAAGGTATTTCTCGTTTTAAAAATTTAGAAGAACTTAATAAAAAAGAAAGTCCAAGATTAAAATGGGGCTCAAAAATATTAAAAATGATGGGTATAAAAGTTATCACCACCAAGGACTCTATTAAAATATTTGGTAATCCGAAATTAAAAATAAACAAAAAAGTTGTTATTAAAAAATATTTAAAAGATCATAGAGTTTTTATGACAAGTGTCGTAGCAGCTTTATCGTTTGGAGGAGAGTGGCATATACACGATAAAGATTCGATCAAAACTTCATTCCCTTCTTTTTTAAAAATTATAAACACATTTAAAAAATGAGAAGAAAGAAAAAGTTTATGAGGATTGCAATTGACTCACCAGCTGCAGCTGGAGCTGGAACCATAGCTAAGTCTATATCGAAACACTACAATCTCTTATATTTGGATACTGGAAAAATCTATCGCTTAATAGCATACATAAAAATTTATCAAAAAAAAAAATTTAATAAAGATTTTTTAAAAAAAAAAATTAAAACTCTTAACTTAAAAAATCTTCAAAATAGTAATTTGTTATCTGATGAAGTGGGTACAGAAGCTTCCTTGATTGCTAAAGATAAGAATATAAGAAAACTTGTTCATTCTTTTCAAATTAAGTGTGCTTACAATCCACCAAAGAAATTTAATGGTTCTTGCCTAGATGGAAGAGATATTACTTATAAGATTATGCCAGATGCAGATTTGAAATTTTTTGTTACAGCAGATTTAAAAATTAGAGCCAAAAGGCGATTTCAAGAATTAAAAAAACTAAATAAAAAAGTTTCCTATCAAACAGTTCTAAAAAGTATGAGAAAACGTGACAAAAATGACTATAATAGACAGATATCGCCTCTAAAGAAAACAAAAGATTCTATATTGATAAATACCTCAAATTTATCTAAAAGAGCGTGTTTTTTAAAAATAAAAAAAATTATAGACAATAAAATACTTAGTTAATGGAAATTTATAAAGATCTCTCAACCCCAGTTTCGAAAGAATTTGAGAAGTTATTAAATTCAAAATTTTCTAAAACACAGATAGAAGAGGGAAAGATAATTGACGGTAAAGTAAACAAAATTACAGATAAATTTGTTTTTTTATTTGTTGAAGGTCTCAAAAGCGAGCCTGTATTGGATATAAATGAACTCAAAGGGATAGGTTTAAATGATAAAATAAAACTAGGAGAAACAATCTCAGTGCTCTTAGAAAAGATTGAAGACAAAAATGGAGATGTCTTAGTTTCAGCAATCAAAGCTCAAAAAATAAAAGGTTGGGATAAGCTTGTTGAGGCTTATGAAAAAAACGAGCCGATTATGGGGAAGATCACCTCAAAATGTAAAGGTGGATGCATAGTGGAACACATAGATACTGGATCTCTAATGTTTTTACCTGGATCTCAAATCAGTGATAAGCCACTTAAGGATATTAGTCATTTAATGAATGAGCCACAAAAGTTTGCTTTAATTAAATTAGACAAAGTTAGAGGCAATGCATGTGTATCTAGAAGAGAAATTATTTCCTCGTTTAAGAAAGAAGACAAGGCAAAAATTATTGAAAAATATAAAGTTGGAGATATAATAAAAGGTGCAGAAGTAAAAGGCTATAGTTCTTTTGGTTGTTTTTTTAATGTTAACGGGGAATTAGACGTTTTAGTTCATTTACAAGAGATTTCATATTCAAGAGTCAATCATCCTGATGAAGTTTTTAATATTGGTGAAAAACACGATCTAAAAGTAATATCGGTTGATAAAGAAAAGTTGCAGGTTGGTTGTAGTGTTAAACAGTTATCACCTGATCCTTTTGAAAAAATTGATAATTACGAATTAAATAAAAGTTACAAATTTAAAGTAATTAAATTGATGGATTTTGGTGCATTTTGTGAACTAAAAGAATTACCAGGTCTTACTACATTGCTTCACTCAAGTGAGCTAAGTTGGAGTAAAAAAAATGCATCTGTAAGAAAAATGTTTAAAGTTAATGATACAATTAATTGTGTAATAACTGAAATTGATAAAGAAAAAAGAAGAGTAGCTATATCGCACAGACTTACTCTGGAAAATCCTTTTGAAATTTTTGAGAAAAAATTCCCAGTTGGAACTATTGTTGAGAGTGAGGTGGTAAATAAAAATGAATATTCGTTATTTGTTAAAGTTGAAAATTTAGAAATTGATGCATTCTTACATTGTAATGATTTAACTTATTCAAATAATGGTGAACAGGAGCTTAGTAATTATAAAAAGGGTGATAAAATAAAGGTAAAAGTTTTAGAAATTAAAGTTTCTGAGCAAAAAATAAGAGTTGGTCTTAGACAGACGCAACCAGATCCATTTGATTGGTTTAAAGACAAAAAAAACAAACAAAGAATCACTGTAAAAATTATTTCTACAGACTCAAAAGGTTTAATTGTGAGACCGGAGGGATGTGAAATTGACTTTCCAATCAAAAAAGCTAATATTGCGATTAATGCAGCAGACACTAGAACGTCAAGATTTACCGGTGGAGAAAGAATAGACTGCGCGATTGCTGATTTAGATATTGAAAAAAGAAAGGTGACTTTAAGTGTTAAACTTTTGGAAGAAATAGAAAAGAAAGAAGCATTAGAAAAATACGGTGCAGAAGATTCGGGAAAAAATTTACCATTCTCATCATTATCAGAAGATCTAAAAAAAAAAGATAAAAAATAAAATCAAATTGGCTATTGTAAAATCAGAGATTTTAAAAGAACTAAAAAAATCCTATCCCAATTTTTTAACACGAGATCTTGATAAAATAATAGAAATAATACTTAAAGAAATTAAAAAAGCACTTGATAGAAACGAAGGAGTGGAGATTAGAAATTTTGGGACTTTTCGAACAAATTTACAAAAAGCATCGATTAGACGAAATCCAAAAACCGGAGAGAAAGTAAATGTTCCAAAAAAAAGAACAATAAAATGGAAAATGTCCAAAGACTTGTTTAATAAGTTAAATAATGAAAAAGAATAAAATTTTTGTTGCGTGTGATAGTGCCAATATTTTAAAAGTTAAAAGAATTATTAGTAAAACTCAAAATTCAAAAATAAAAGTAGGTTATAAATTTGGACTTGAATTTATTAACTCAAAAGGAGGTAGACCATTTCTGTCTAAATTGAAGAATAAGACAATATTTGCAGACCTAAAACTCCACGATATTCCAAATACTTGTGAGTCAACAGTTAAGGCGATAAAAGATTTAAAAATTAATTATTTAACAATTCACATAAGCTCTGGCTTAGAAGCCTTAAAAGCAACAAAAAAAGTCTCAGGAAAGATAAAATTAATTGGGGTAACAATTCTCACATCATTAGACAACAAAGCATTAAAAGATATTGGATTTAATAAAAATGTAAAAAAATTAGTTCTTCATCAGGCAAGAATGGCAAATAAAGCAAAATTAGATGCTATTGTATGTAGCGCTCAAGAAGTAAAACTAGTTAAAAAAGTATTTAAAAAAGAAATTATAACTCCAGGTATAAGATTTAATTCTAAATCAAATGATCAAAAAAGAGTTTTAACTCCTAAACAAGCTTACAAAAATGGTAGCGACTGGCTTGTAATGGGAAGACCGATAACCAAAGGAAATATCAAAAAAAATATTCAGAATCTAATCGATCACTTAAGCAAATGATCAGAGGTTTAAAAATTTGTGGGGTCTCAGATCCTAAAACTTTAAACTTTATTTTAAATCATAATCATAAACCAACAATGATAGGTTTCATTACAAACTATAAGAAAAGTAAAAGATTTGTTGAATTTGAAAAATTAAAAGATTTAATAAATATAGATAAAAAAAAGGTTAAATTTGTTTCTGTGCTTGTAAACCCCAATGATGAAATAATGGAAAAAATAAAAGATTTTCATTTTGATTATTATCAACTTTACGATGTTAGTCCTGAAAGAACACAAGAAATTAAATCTAAATTCAAAAAAAAAATAATCACAGCTCTTACTATTTCCAATAAAGATGATGTAATTAGATACAAGGATTATTCAAAAATTTCAGATATAATTTTATTTGACTCAAAAGGTTACGATAAGTCTGAAAGTTTTGATCATAGTTTGCTAGATGATGTACCTAGTGAATTAAATAAAATGATTGCAGGAAATATTCAAATAGATGATATACCTAATTTAAAAAATAAAGACTTTATTGTTGATCTCAGTGGAGCTTTAGAAGACCAATATGGAAAAAAAGATATAAATAAAATTGGTAAATTATTAAATTTATTTGAGAAAGTATGAAACTTAAAAAAAAGAGTTCCAGTTATAGATCAAGGAAATTCACTTGGATTTTGGGGTGGTAAATTTGGAGGAAACTTTGTTCCTGAAACTTTAAAAAAACCAATCGAAGATTTGGAAGTTTTATTTAATAAACTTAAAAAAGATAAAAAATTTATCACCGAAAGAGATAAATACTTTAAAAATTGGGTTGGTGCTCCTACGAGATTTATAAAACTTAAAAATCTTACTGATCACATTGGTGGTGCTCAAATTTGGTCCAAAGTTGTATCAGATGCTAATGGAGGAGCCCATAAAATTTATAACGCTACTGTTCATTGTTTGCTTGCAAAACGATCTGGTAAAAAAATTATATGTGGAGACACAGGTGCTGGATATGCTGGGAAAATGTTAAGTATGGCTGCTAAGAAATTTGGTTTAAAATGCAAAATATTTATGGGTGCAAAAGATATTGCTAGACAACAGCCAAATGTAAAAGCGATGAAAAAAAATGGAGCTCAAGTCATACCAGTCTACTCAGGGAGTCAAACGCTTGTAGATGCTGTATCAGAATGTATGAGATTCTGGGTTGCAAATTGTGACACAACAGCAATGTGTGTTGGTAGTACTGTTGGTCCGGCAGTTTTTGTTCGTATATGTGGATGGAGTACAAGCCAAATTTCTAGAGAATTAAAAGCACAATTAATTGATGAGTTTGGATCAATTCCAAAAAAACTTAAGCTATACAATTGTGTCGGGGGTGGAAGTTCAAGCTTTGGTTTTTGGAATGAATTTATGGATTACGATAAAAAACAAGTTGAGTTTATTGGGGTAGAAGCCGGTGGACCAAAAAAAAGTAAAAAGCATGCAGCACCATTAACCTATGGTTCAAAGATCGGTATACTTCATGGTGCAGCTCAGTATGTTAATCAAAACTCAGATGGACAAATTGATGAAACGGAATCGATTTCAGCAGGACTTGATTATCCAGGAATTTCTCCACTTCATTGCTTTTTAAAAGATACCAAGAGAGCTAGGTATACTGCAGCAAGTGATGAGGAGGCTCTAAGTGCCTATAAACTTGTCACTAAATTTGAAAAATTAAGACCTTCTTTGGAACCAAGCCATGCTTTTTTTGTTGCTCTTAAAGAAGCAAAAAAACTTAGCAAAAATACTGTGGTAGTAATTAATAGTTGTGGCGATGCTTATAAAGACCGAGGAATTTTAGAAGAAAGATTAGGCAAAAAATATGTTAAATCCAATTAGTGTTGCATTTAAAAAAGCAAAAGCAGAAAAGAGACCAGCTTTATTAACCTACACTGTTGCTGGTGATAGTTCAAAAAAACAATCTTTAGATATATTAAAATCTATATCTAAAAACGCAGATATTTTAGAAGTAGGTGTGCCTCATAATACTCCTGTTGCAGATGGAAGCCAAATTCAAACTAGCGCGTATAGAGCAATTAAAAAAGGTATTAAATTAAATGATATATTTAAAATTGTCAGAGATTTTAAAAAATTTGACAAAAGCAAGCCTATTATATTAATGGGTTACTATAATATGATCTTTCAATATGGAGATAACAATTTTTTAAACAAATGTAAAAACTCAGGAGTAAATGGATTAATAGTCGTAGATTTACCTTGGCCAGAAAATAAAGATTTCGCAAAAAAATGTAAAAGAAAATCAATTTATTTTATTCAACTTTTATCACCTACAACAACAAGTAAAAGACTTAAAAAAATTATACAAAACTCTCATCCAATGAATTATTTTATATCAATGCTAAGTACTACAGGTGGCAAATTAAAGGTATCACCAAGAGAAATACTTAAAAATTACAATAGGATAAAAAAAATTAATCCTAAAAAAGAGATTGTTATTGGTTTTGGAATTACAGATAAAACTATAGGAAAGCTTAAATCTGCCGATGGATTAGTAGTGGGAAGTGCTATTTGTAAAGAAATTACGAGAAGTTTAAATAGTAGACAAAATCCTGTCACAAATGTAGGTAAGTTAGTAAGAAAATTAAAAGATAAAATAAAATGAATTGGATTACTAAAATAATTAAAGCAGGTGAAAAAATCAAATCAGCCATTCATAAAAGAGCTTCCAAAGAAGACATTGCTAATAGTGATTGGACATCTTGTTGCAAAGGTCCAATATTAAAAAAAGATTTAGAAGAAAATCTATGGGTTTGCCCTGATTGTAATAAACACCACAGAATTAAACCTAAACAAAGATTTGACATTTTATTTGGAAAAGATAATTACGAAATATTTCAAACACCCATCCCAAAAGATGATCCTTTAAACTGGACAGACTCAAAATCCTATAAGGATAGATTAAAATCTGCCAGAAAAAAAACAGGTATGGATTGTGGGATGATGGTCGTAAGTGGTGTAATCAATGACGTTAAAATTACCGCGGTTGCATCTGATTTTGACTTTTTAGGTGCATCAATGGCAGCTGCAGAAGGAGAGGCTTTCTTATACGGTATCCAGCATGCAATTGAAAATAAAACTCCTTTTTTATGTGTAAGCGCAGGAGGAGGAATGAGAATGATGGAAAGTCTGATTTCTTTATCTCAAATGACAAGGACCACATTAGCAATAAATGAATTAAAAAATAATAATCTTCCGTATCTAGTATGTATAACAGATCCAACTGCTGGTGGGATCACAGCTTCCTATGCAATGTTAGGTGATATTCATATAGCTGAGCCTGGAGCACTAATCGCTTTTGCTGGAGCAAGAGTAATTCAAGGAACTGTTAAAGAAGAATTACCAGAAGGTTTTCAAAAAAGTGAATATGTTGAAAAGACAGGCTTTATTGATTTAATTGTTGAAAGAAAGGATCTAGCCGAAAAAATTGGAACTTTATTGTCAATATTGTTAAAGAAAAATTCTGTTATAAGCACTGAACAAGATGAAACTACAAAAAATACTCAGTCGCTTTCTAAAATTGCATAAAAAAGAAATTGATCTAAGCTTAGATCGAATTATTAACCTTTGCGAAAAACTTGGTAATCCTCAGGATAAAATCAAAGCCATCAGTATTGTCGGGACAAATGGTAAAAACTCTACAATTCAAGCTTGTTATTCAATTTTAAAGGAGGCTGGAATTAAGTGTAATGTTTATACCAGTCCTCATATTCAAAAAATAAATGAAAGATTTGTCTTTAACAACCAACAACTTGGAGATGATGAACTAGCCTCTTTATTTGAGGAAGTTGAGAGAGTAAATGCGAATAATCCAATAACATTCTTTGAAATTTTGACTGCATGTTATTTTTATAAAGCAGCTCAATGTCCTGATAATCTTAATCTTATTGAAGCAGGTTTATTTCATAGGTTTGATGCAACAAATATCTTAAAAAATAATCTTGCAAGTATTGTAACTTCTATATCGAAGGACCATTTAGACTGGCTTCCAAAAAATGAGAGAACAATCGATAAGATTATTTTTGAAAAAACTTCAAACCTTTTAAATTCAAATATTATTGTTGCAAAACAATACCCTGTTTCAACATTAGAAAAGATTAAAAAAACTATTAATCAAAATCAATCTAATAAGTATTTTTTTAATGATGATTTTTCATTCTCAAATGGAGAAAATGGATTCTTTTATTATGAAGATAAATTTGGTGGATTAAAACTACCAAAACCAAATCTATTAGGTCAATTTCAACAGGAAAATATTTCAACAGCTATTGCAACCTTACGAATTTTAGATCTGGGCATTGAAGATCATCATATTAAAAAAGGTATTCAAAAAATCGATAATATTGCGAGACTTCAAAAAATTGAGTCAGGTAAATTAAAAGATTTAGTTAAAGACAACCTTTTTTTGATATCTGGAGATCATAATGAAGATGGAGCAAGAGTATTAAATGAATATTTAAAAAGCCTAAATTGTAGAAAACACATCATTATTGGTATGATGGATAATAAAGAACACGAAAAATACATTAACCACTTTAGAGATATCACCTCAATAACAACAGTAGATATTAAAAACCAGCCGAATGCAATTAGTGGACTTAAATTAAGAGAAAAATTTAAAAATATGCCAAATGTAAGTTATAAAGAAAGTATTGAAGATGCGATTAAAAGCATAAATCTAAATCAAGGAGATCTACTGCTGATAACTGGATCTTTTTATCTTTGTTCTGAAGTTTTGAATTTAAATTAGATATTTTTTTCTAAAAATTCTTTCATCTGACTTTCGGGTACACCTCCAACTTTTCTATCTACTTCGACACCTTTTTTGTAAATAATTATAGTTGGCACCCCTCTTATTCCAGCGGCACTTCCAGTATTTATTCCACCTTCTTCAATATCAGCGTAATAAAATCCTGCTTTATCTTTATACTCAACAGCGAGTTTATCCATAATTGGTTTTAAGGCTTTACATGGTCCACACCACGCAGCTGAAAATTGAATTACAGAAATATCTTCATTTTTAATTTTGTTATCAAAATCTTCGTCTTTAAAATCTGTTAGCATCCAATCTTTCTATAATTTACTAGTGCAAAGTCAACTACGCAATTTCATATTTTTTTTTCAATTGACATTATAAATTCGTTTATTTCATCTAACTTTTTTAATTCTTCTTCATCATCTCTATTGGAAGCTTGATCTCTTAAATAGTCAATTTCAGTATAAGCCATATTAACAGTTTGCCACTTTTCCTTATTTTTACTCAAAATTCTTCTAGCAATTTCACTCTTGATATTTTTGTAAAGATCAGGTGGTAAAATTTGTGGTGCTTCTTGATAAATAATTTTTTGGCCAAACCAGCTACATCTTTTATCTTGGAACTTATCTAATAATCTCAATTTGTCTTCCCAAGATGAGCTATGCCAAGTTTTAAATAATGCAGTATCTTTATTCGGAATAAATTTCTCATAAAGAGTTTCCTCCGGTAATAAATCTTCTTGGGTTTTTGTTTGTTCCTTTTCCTCTGCAGCTTCTCTATTTATGATTTGAATATTTTTACAAAAATTTTCATTTTCTCTTACAAGTTCAGCCCTTTTTTGAATTGTTGCTAAATCTAGTTCTGAATAAGGTTTTTGTTTAATAGCAAATTGTTTATCTAAAATCACTGGAGCTTTATTAGTTTTTAAAACTCTTAAAGCCTTAGGGCTATATTTTTTTAATACGTCTCGTAATTGATTTACTGGTAGGTTTAACAATGGTTCTGGATCCCTTCTTAAGTCCCAAACATATCCCCAAGATGCATAAGATGGGTGAAAACAATGATTAGGATGTAGCGTACCAGTTAGATACATCATATTTCGACCTTTCACATTTTCAAATATTGAGTAAATACCCTCATTTTTTAAAAATGTTTCAACGCTAGTTTTTGTTGATGTCTTTAAAAACGTATCCCAATTTTCTTTATGTTTATTTTTTATAATTCTTAAAACCTTCAGTGAATTCTGTGCATCAACGTAAGCTGTGTGACTTGCTGAGGTATCAAAACCTTGCATTCTAGACAAAGATTCTAAGGCAAGACTTGGATTACCTGCTTCGGTTAGCTCTGTTTTTAGAGTCTCTGAGTTTAATGTTTGGGCTGCTCTAGCTATATGCAAACCATCATGTTCACTGTTGGGCGATGAGTGCGTGGCATAAGGATACCTATTACCTTTAAAAAAATTAAAGTGGAACATTCTACGATCAAAATTTAAATTTGACCAACCCATAAATACTGCTGGAGCACACTTTGTGAAAAAATTTTCAACAGCACCTAAAAAATCGTAATGTGAATAATTGCCTTTGGTAAGTAAATCAATGCTTGTTGAATTAACAAGTAAGGCCTTTGCACTGGGCACCTCTCCTTCTGGCATTCTGCCTCTGATATTTAATTTTCCAATCTCTTTGAGATTTTTATCAACAACGACAGCACCTACTTCAATTATTGATCCCCAAATAGTGCTATTGGTTGTCTCGGTATCATAAATTACTATTTTATCCATTATTTACATTACTCCAAATTTGTGAGTTCATTAAACTTTTTAAGTCTTCCAAGAAATAAATTTTGATAAGTTACTAATTCAGGTCCTTGAATTTTAAACTCTTGAAACAAATTATCTACTGTGCAAACAAGAATAACGCAAGCATTGATATTTGAATTATAAACGACATTATGAGCTAATGAATAAGCAGCTGTTTGTAAAAACCAAGAATCTATATATTCAGTCTTTTTTGGTTTATTGGATTGTTTGAAATCAATAATAGTTTCTTTTCCCTCATAAACACCAACGCAATCTGCTGTACCTGCATATCTCTCAGGATAATGCATTGTACATTCTACACCATATATTTCCTCCAACCTATTTGTTAAACCTTTATCAATTATTTCTTTTGCCATTTTTTTATATTGTTCATTATCCTCAAAGAAACTTAAATTTTCTCTTCCTAATAGAAAAGACTCTAAATAGCTGTGCATCTGAGAACCTCTACTACTGGCTGCTTTTGTAATTGCTTCAGCTTCTTTATGGCCAGTTCTTTCTCGCCAATTTGCTAAGGCTGCTTTATCTTCCTCTGACTTTGTTGCATCAAGTATTGAAGTTACACTTGGTAATTTTGCTTCTCCTAAAACATATCTTCTTATTCCATCTTCGGTAGCTCTTGAACTTGATGGATAGTTGTATTTTTTGTTCCAACGCATTTGATTTCTTATAGTCGGTAATATGTGAAAAAAGAAATTATTTTTTAAGCTGTTTATTTCTCTCAACAAATTTTTCAACGTTCTCTGTCAGTACAGCTTTTTCAACTTGCTCGGGATCTTTAATATTTTCTAAAGTTCTAGTGATTGATCTTGCATCAGTTCCAAACTTATCAACTACATTCATAGCCTCTTCTAGCTTTTTTCTTAAAACTATGACGTTGTCAAAATGCTTTGCAAACCTTGTGCTGATTGTTTTTAAGTGATTATAAATCTCTGTTGCACCCTTTTGAACCTTAAGAGATTGAAATCCCATGTGTAAAGACTGTAAATAGGCTGAAAGAGTATTAGGGCCGCAAATTACAATTTTATATTTTTTCATTAATTCTTGGGTTAATAATTCTTTTGTGCTTGGATCTTGGTATTCAGTTAATTCTTTATAAAGACTTTCAGTTGGTGCATACACTATTGCAAAATCAGTTGTTTTTGGTGGAACGATGTATTTTTCCATGACACTTTTTGCTTTGGCCTTAAATGCACTTGCTAATTTTGTTCTAGCATCTGCAACTGCTTTTTTATCATCTGCATCATATGCATCAGTGATGGTTTTGAATTTTTCTACTGGAAAATGAGAATCTACTGGAACCAAGACATCTCCTTGAAGCTTGATTGCAAATTCTACGTTTTCACTAGTGTCCTCTTTCATTTTGACATTTGTCACAAATTGAGATGCTGGTAACAAATCTTTGATTAAAGCATCCAAAGAATATTCAGCCAAAGTTCCATACTTTTTGACCCCTGCTAAAATTTTAGTAATCCCCTCTTGGCTTTGATTTAATAATTTAACTTGCTTATTAAAGTTACCAACCTTCTCATCTACTTTGGTTAAGGCCTCAGTCATATCCTTTGTAACTCCAGTTGATAAAGAATTAAATGAAGTAGACATTGAACTAAGCGATGTATTGATTGTAGAATTAAGGCTATCTTTTAACCTCACTATTTCAGCATTTAAATTAGCTAATTCCTCAGCTTCTTTATTCTCATTCTCATCTTTAGGTTTTGACCTTAAATTTAAGTATAAAATACCTAAAGTTGCACCAAGTAGTATAACTAGAATTATTAATAGAATCGTATCCATACTTTTAAAGATATACGTGTTTTAATGGAAATCAACTTATTACTAGATTACTATGAGATACTAAGATTGGTTATTATTTTTAAAAAATAATTAATAAATATGGATTTTTTTTTGGTTTTAAAAATATTGTTTGTTATTGGAGTGATGATCGCTCTATATGCGATAATTAGAAATTTAGATATAATAAAAATTATTTTAATTTACTTTAAAGATAAATTACTTGGAAAGTAATTTAATTAAATTGTTTAATCGCTTTTTCTTTACATTTTTTTTTGAAGTTAAAAGACAAGCTTCAGATTTTAAAATTTCACCATCCTTTAAGATACGTAGATTATTTGCTTTTAAGGTCTCACCTGTGGATGTAATGTCAGTAATCAATTCAGCAGATCCAGTAAAAGGATAGGCCTCGGTAGCTCCTAAACTTTTAACTAATCTAAATTGTGTAACACCTTTTGAGAACAAAAAATCTTGTGTTAAATTTGGATATTTAGTTGCAACCCTAATTCTTTTTTTCTTAATATCTCTGAATTCAAAAGCAATTTCCTCAAGATCAGCGATAGTCTGAACATCAATCCAAGGATCTGGAATTGCTACTACTAAATTTGCTCTTCCAAAACTAAGTTTTTTGACCACACTTATTTTATTTTGGACATTTACTCCGCTTTCTTTCAATAAATCAAAACCAGAAAAACCAACATCTAAAGAGCTATCCCCTAACCTTTCAATAATTTCTCTAGCATGAAGATATAAAATCTTAAAATATGGTTTATTTTTAATTGATCCAATTAAATCTCTTTCTCCTCTTTCAGATATAATTTTCAATTTTTTTTTCTTAAAGATTTTAAAAACATCTACTCTAAGTCGACCTTTGCTTGGAATACCTATATTGATTAAATTATCCATTAATTAACTAAATTTAAAGCAGCACCAACTGCTGGAGTTTGTTTTTTTGAACCAAGGTCGGAAATTAATTTGTCATATCGGCCGCCATTGCAACAATTAATAATTTTTGATTTGGACTTAATATCTATTTTAAAAACCATACCCGTGTAATATTCAAGCTGTCTGCCAAAAGCAGCTGAAAAAGTCACATTTAATTTATTAATTTTATTTTTTGAGATTGGAAAATATCTCTGATCTACCAATAAATTAATTTTATATTTCTTGAAAAACTTATTTAATACCTTGGCTGCATTATTAATTGGACATTTAATTTTCAAAAATTCCTTAATAATTTTTGAAATATTTCTTCC
Source organism: uncultured Pelagibacteraceae bacterium (assembly GCA_902606065.1). Classification (GTDB taxonomy): domain Bacteria; phylum Pseudomonadota; class Alphaproteobacteria; order Pelagibacterales; family Pelagibacteraceae; genus Pelagibacter. Next base: position 20,015 of record CACLEX010000005.1, on the reverse strand, counting down.
TTTACTAGGTCTCCTTGGATCTTTAATCTTTTTATCAAATCTGCTTAAAATTTCGTTAATTGTTCTATTTGCTATAATGGTTGATTGATCATCTTTTAACATTTTAAAATATCTTTTTTTATCGATTTCAACTATTGTTGGATCAACATCTGAATTTGTCTCTAATCTTTTGAGAAGATCATTAAAATAATCTTCTCTCCAAAAATGTCTTGAAAGTCTTAATTTCCATCGTTTAGGGATATCTAATTTAGATATAAGAAGATTGAATATTTCTACATTCCCAATTGTGATCTCGCCTGATGAATAATTAAAATTTTTTAAAGATTTTAATGATGTATTTATTATTTCCTTATCATCATTTTTCTCGTTTCGTGACCCTATGATTTCAAAACCAACTTGATTTCTTACAATGGAATCCTTTTTGTTTTCAGATTTACGATATGCTTGGCCATTATAAAATATCTTCTCCTTGCCCTTTAGATTATTTTCTAAGTATCTTAGACAAGATACAATTGTTAGATCTGGCCTTAAACATAGTTCATTTCCTCCTTGGTCAGTAAATGAGAAAATAAATTTTCGAAAACTTTCACCAGATCTTTGCACGATATGGTTAGCCTCAATTACTGAGGGTAATTCAATATATTTAAAACCATTTGATTTAACAGTTTTAAGTATGCTGTCAGATAAATTTTTTGATTTCATTTACTAAATTTTCTTTTGAAAAGGTGATTTGATTATCTTCCCCCTTAATACCTAGGAGGTTCTTAAGTGTAATTTTACTATCTTTAAATTCATTCTCTCCACAAATAACTGCAATCGGGCACCCTCTTTTATTTGCATATGTCAATTGTTTACCAAGATTTTTCTTACTATCTAAAAAAATTTCTGAATTAATATTATTTTTTCTCAAGATATCTAAAATTTCGTAATAATTTTTTAAATATTTTTCATCCATTACGCAAACAATGACTGGTTTTTGATCGTCTAATTGGGTTTGATTTATTTGAGACATAGCAAACAAAAGTCTATCCACACCAATACTGACACCTGTTCCAGGTATATCGACACCTTTAAATCTTGAAATTAACTTATTGTATTGTCCACCAGAACATACACTACCAATATCAATTTCTTTACCTTTATTATTTGTTGTTTTAAAATTTAGATTGGTCTCAATACAAAAGCCATCATAATACGCCAATCCTCTAACTATTGTGAAATTTGTTTTGACTAACTCAGAATAATTTCCAAAATCTAGCACCTCAAATAAATCCTCAAGCTCTTTAATCCCTTCTTGGGTAATAGGATTTTTAAAATCCTGTTTGAGTTTTTTTAAATCTTTAATTTTTAAAAAGTTTAAAATTTTAGAAACTTGATCATCATTTAGATCAGCTCCTTTAGTTATCGCACCACTTTTATCTTTTCTCTCTTTTTTTAGTAGATCTTCAACTCCTTTTATTCCAAAATCTGGTTTGTCCAACTTATCAATTGCTCTCATCACCTTGATCTCTTTATTTGCAGGAATTTTCAGATCTTGAATTAAACCTTGAATAATCTTTCTATTACTTACATTAATTGTAAATTGATCTTTTTTTAAACCACATTCAATTAGAGTGCTTGCAACCAGATTACATAATTCAGCATTTGCTTGTGCTGGATTTACATTGCCTACAATATCGCAATCAGCTTGAGTAAATTCTCTGAAACGTGCATTACCTGACTTTTCATTTCTAAATACATTTTGAATAGCGTATCTTTTATAAATTGATGGAAGTTCTTGATTATTTTGAGCAACAAATCTTGCTAAAGGACTGGAGAGATCGTATCGAAGAGTAATATTCTTTTCACCATCATTAAAAGAAAAAACATCAGACATAGGATTATTATCATCCTCTGCAAGAAAGGATCCTATATTTTCTGCAATTTCAAATGATGGGGTTTCTAAAGGATCGAAACCATATCTAATAAAATTATTCTCAATGACTTTTAATAGTCTTTTTTTGAGAATTAATGTTTTATTCCATCTATCTTCAAAACCTGAAGGTAATCCAGGAATTAATTTATTTTTTTCACTCATTTTTTGGTACCTTGAGTAGGTTACGCTCCTACGACTTCGGATCCACAAACCGACGTGATACTATTTCACCATCAAGGCATATCCTTTTTTGTTTTATCTTATTTTGTTGTTATTTAAAATTATAATATAAATGATTATTCGCTAGCTTTAGCTAGCATGGAAGTGAGCGTGCGCAACTCTACTAGTTCCTTTAAGAGCTTTTCTTAAAGTACTTTTTGAAGCTAATTTGTTTATCTCAAATTTTTTCATTGAAAGCCTTTTAGACAAAAAAAACGATAATGCAACCCCTAAAAGAAAAAGGACGTATATCCACTAGTAGATATATCGCCCTTTTTATAATTTTAGAAAATTAGTCTAATTTTTTTAAATTTACTGCTGAAGGGCCTTTAGGACCATCTTCAAGAGTAAATTCTATTTTATCACCCTCATTAAGATATCTCATGCCCGCTGCTTTAACTGCGCTTGCATGTACAAACGCATCTTTTTCTTTATCGTCTCTTTCTATAAAGCCGTAGCCTTTTTTGCCGTTAAACCACTTTACTTTTCCTTGTATTGTACTCATCTTGATCACTCGTCCTTTAGTTATTTATTTTAATATGAGGTTAGGTTCTTTTAAATTAATTTCAAGATGTTTTGGTGGTGCCTCGGGAAGGATTCGCACCTCCGACACAAGCCTTTTCAGGGCTCTGCTCTACTCCTGAGCTACCGAGGCAAAAGGTCAACCCCTAAAGATTATTCTGCCTTTTGTGAGGTCATATGGTGTCATTTCGACTGTCACATTATCACCTTGTAATACTCTAATTCTGTTTTTTCTTAATTTGCCCGCTGTATGAGCTGTTACAACATGACCATTTTCAAGCTGAACTCTAAACATGGCATTTGGAAGTAAATCAGTTACCTTGCCTTTGAATTCAAGTAAGTCTTGTTTTGACAAATTTATTTTCTCCTTATTCTTTTTTTTACAGATTGAGCATGTCCTGCTAACCCTTCGTAATTTGCAAGAGTTATAACTGATGGCCCAAGACTTTCAATACCCTTTTTTGATAAGTTTATGTAAGAAATTCTTTTATAAAATTCATTAACACTTATACCACTAGAATATTTTGCTGACCCATTAGTTGGCAATATATGATTTGATCCAATGTTATAATCTGTCATTGCCATAACTGCATATTTTCCTAAGCATATTGAACCAGAATTTTTAATTTTTGGTATAAAAGATTTATAGTTTTTAACATTTAATTCCAAGTGTTCAGGTGCAATTTTATTCACGATATTAATTATTTTACTATCTTTGGCTACATACATTAAAATTCCATTTCTTTTTAAACTTTTTTTTGCCACAGACTCTCTTGGAATACTTTTTAATTGTTTTGAAACTTCCATCCGGACTTTACTAATTAGTTTTTTGTCTTTTGAAATTAATATACATTGTGCTTGAGGATCATGTTCTGCTTGACCGATTAAATCACTTGCAGCCCATTCAGGATTTGAGAATTTATCACAAACGATAGTTATTTCAGAAGGTCCTGCTATCATACCTTCGATACCAACATCACCAAAAACTTCTTTTTTTGCAGCAGCTACATATGAATTTCCAGGTCCGACTATTTTATCAACTCTTTTAATTTTTTTAGTTCCATAAGAAACAGCTGCTATAGCAGATGGACCACCAATAGAGTAAATTTCTTTAATTTTGCATTTTCTTGCTGCGTATAAAACAGCTGGATTTTGGTTTCCCTTGAAACCTGGGTTTATCATTACAATTCTTTTAACTCCCGCAACAATTGCTGGTATAGCATTCATGAGCACACTTGATGGATAAGATACAAGTGAACCAGGAACATAAATTGCCACCGACTCTAATGGTAAATATTTATATTCAAGTTTGTTTTTAAATTTATCCGTATAAGAAATATTCTTAAATTTTTGCAAAGAATGAAATTTATAAATTCGATTATAGGCTGTGTCGATCGCTTTTTTGACCTTAGGATTTAACGACTTTATTAACTTAGAAATTTTTAAAGCTCTAGGAACGATTGTAGAATTTTGATTAAATTTCTTTTCATATTTAATTAATGCTTTATCACCATTTTTTTTTACATCATTGATAATATTAGTTACAGAGACTTTGTCAGATTTAATGCTTTTTCTCCTCTTAAAAAGTAAATAATCCAAATTTTTATCGAAATTTTTAGTTTTACTATTTAATATTTTCATAATTATTTAATTTCGTTTTGATCCTCAAGCCGCGCCTCAATAGTTTCTGTTGTTAAAGCTATGTGGGCATTATTATTAAAAATAAGATTTATTTCATAATCATCATTATTTTTCAAATAATCAATTCCAATTAATTCTAAAACTAAATCTTTGTTTGATTGATTGATATTTTTTGATCTTACTTTATCAACAAAATCAAATCGACAGATACTATTGATTTTCTTACCCTCTTGATCAGTTTCAATTTTAGTTCTTTCAATTGATAACAAAAAAAACCTTATTAGATGCCAGATACTTTATATCTGTCACTTTAACTTTTGCGCCAGAACTACAAGCAGAAATCATTTGTAGCCCCTCTTGATCATTCGCAATTATTTTTGCTAAATATTTACTCATTATTTCAATCTTTTAATTTTAACACCAATTTTTTGTAATTTATTTTCAACATTTTCATATCCTCTCTCCAAGTGATAGACTCTTCCAACAATACTTTTACCATTCGCCACTATTGCAGCTAATACTAAAGCAACACTGGCTCTTAAGTCACTAGACATTAATTCAGCACCAATAAATTTGGTATTGCCCTCAATCAACGCTTTATTATTTTGAATATTTATTTTCGCGCCCAGTCTTTGCAACTCAGCAACATGCATAAATCTATTCTCAAAAATACTTTCAGTTATAGAACTTTTCCCAACGCTCTTGCACATTAGAACCATTAATTGAGCTTGAAGATCTGTCGGAATGCCTGGAAACTCTTTAGTTTTTATATTTTTAATAGGTTTTATTTTGTCAGGTCCTTTTATAAAAATTTTGTTACCCGAAGTTTTGATCTTTGCCCCAACTTTTTTTAATAGCTCTATTTCGGTATTAATTATATTTGGGTCTAAATTTTTAATTTGTAAATTACCTTTAGTAAGCGTTGCCGCTACACAAAAAGTTCCCGCCTCTATTCTATCAGCCATGACTGTGTGACTTGTTTGATTGAGAGAGTTAACTCCTATGATGGTGCAGGTTCTTCCAGACCATTTTATATTTGCACCTGCTTGACTTAAGAATTTTGTTAAATCTTTAATTTCAGGTTCCACGGCACAATTTTTTAAAATTGTTTTACCTCTAGCTAAACATGCAGCTATTATTGAATTTTCTGTAGCGCCTACACTAATTTTAGGAAAATTTATTTTTTTGCCTTTAAGTCTTCCATTTGATTTGGCTAAAATATAACCATCTCGTATTTTATATTCCATTCCCAACTTCTTTAATGCACTAAGGTGATAATTTACAGGTCTCGCACCTATAAGACATCCACCAGGCAAAGATGTTTTAGATTTATGAAATTTAGAAATTAATGGACCCAACACTAATATTGAACCTCTCATTGTTTTTACCAGTGAATAACTTGCAAAAGTTTTCATATTCTTTTTATTAATAATTTTTGCAGTTTTTCTGTCTTTAGATAAAATTATTTTTGATCCAAGAGATTTTAATAAATTAAGCATAGTATCTATATCTCTTACTCTAGGTAAATTTTTAATAATTACTGGTTTGTCAAATAATAAAGTTGCTGCTAGAATTGGTAGAGATGCATTTTTAGAACCCGAAATCGAGACTTTACCCTTGATTTTACAAGGACCATTGATCAGAAATTTATCCATAAATTACTTTTTTATTTTAGCAACCTGTATGGTGGTTTGTCCCTGATATTTACCGTTTTTTGATTTATATGTCGTTTCTGGCTGGGTATCTGATTTAAAAAATAAAAATTGAGCAATACCCTCGTTTGAATAGATCTTTGCAGGAATAGGAGTTGTGTTGCTTAATTCGATAACAATATTACCTTCAAATTCATTTTCAATTGGCGTTACATTACAAATAATTCCTGTTCTCGCATAAGTACTTTTTCCAACACAAATACAAAGGACATCCTTTGGAATTCTAAAATATTCAATGGTTTTTGCCAAAACAAATGAATTTGGTGGAATTATACAGTATGGCCCCTTTCGCTCAATAAAGTTTTCATCAGAAAAGTTTTTTGGATCCACTAGCGAACTATTAACATTTGTAAATATTCTATACTCATCAGAAATTCTGACATCGTAACCCATGCTACTTAGTCCATATGATATTTTACCCTCAGAGACTTGATAATCCAAAAATGGTTCGATCATCTTATGCTCTTTACACATTTTTTTTATCCAAGTGTCTGGCTGAATGGACATTATTTTGTTTTCTTTTTATTTTTTTTTTGAAAAATTTTTCTCTTTTTTAAATTTTTCCTAAGCGCAATACTCAAGCGCTCATTTTTATTTTTAGTAATCATTCTTTATTTGGATTGGTAAGGAAATCTAAAGTTATTGGTTTAGATGCATCTAAAGCTTTATCCTTATTATCATCTTTTTTAGGGCCTTCTTTTGCTAATCTTTTTGCTTTTTTTTCAGCAAGTTTTCTTTCCCTTTTCGCTTGCTTTTCCATGAGCTTGGCACTTTTGGTTGATTTATAATCGTAATGAATACCCATAAAATTTCCTTGGTAAGATATAAATCATATTAATCAAAAAATTAAGGCAATAATTTGGAAAAAATGCTCTATTATCAATAAAAATAGAATTGATCCAAATGCTCCTATAGTTAAATGGCATAACGTGTCCATGGTAAGGATAAATTCCAAGTTCGATTCTTGGTGGGAGCACCACTAATTTTTATAAAAAGACTTTCTAAGAAAAATTGTAATCAAGACTAAACTAAAAAAGGCTAAAATTGGAATATATATTTCAGGTGAAAAAATTATATCTGTAATTTTAGGAACTTGTGAATTTTGTTCTATTACTTTTTCCAGACCACTACCTAAAGAAACCGCTAAAAAAATTTGAGGTATAATTCCTATTAATGATGCGAAAAAAAAATTTTTTACCCTAACATCAAAAATTGTAGGCAAAATGCAGCTAAGTTGCCAAGGTATTCCTCCAATAAATCTATATATTAATAGATAATAAAATTCAGACTTTTTAAATTTTCTCTCTAGATTTTGATATCTATTTAAAAATTTATCTCTAATTAAATCTTTTAAAAAATAGTTTCCAAAAATATATAGAAATGTTGCACCAACACTCATACCTATGACCACAATTATAGTGCCCAACCATTTACCAAAAATAAATCCTCCTAGTAATGCAATTGGAGAACCAAAACCTAAAAATGGGAAAACCCATAATATTGTGAAAATTAAAAAAATTATGGATATTAAAAACAAATTAGAATTTTTTAATTTTAAAAAATACAATCTGTTTTCTTTAATGAAGTCATAAGAAGTAATTTCTTGGATACTAAATTTTGAAAAAAACAATAACACAAATATAGTAAGTAAAACTAAGTATGATAAACCTATTATTATTTTAGTTTTCTTAGCTTTTTCCATCATGGTTCATGGTATTTATAAATCTTCTATTTGCTATTTATATATTTAATTATTATAAAGGGCGAAATTTTATATAAATTTAACCGCTTTTATGAAAAGAACATATCAACCATCTAGGAAAAAAAGAAGCCGAACCCATGGTTTTAGATCAAAAATGAAAACCAAGGGAGGCAGAAAACTTTTAAAAAGAAGAAGAGCTAGAGGAAGAAAAAATTTAACAGTATCCTCCACTGTTAAAAGAAGAAGAAAATAAAGCCAACTCAATGAAAAGCAAAATTGTTGCTCTTTCAAAGAATGAAGACTTTAAAACTTTGCTCAAAAAGAAAAAAGTATCAAACAGATATGTAACAATTTTTTTTGGTAATATTAATAAAAAAAATAATCAGAAACTTAATATTTCTTTTGTAACTAAGAAGAAGATAGGAAATGCTGTAAAGAGAAACAAGATAAAGAGGAGACTAAGAAATATTATGAATGATGCTGTTAAAGAAATATCTCTAAAATATCACTATTCATATCTTGTTATTGCTAAGTCAACTATGCTAAATAATGAATTTAAAATTATAAAAGAAACCTTATTTCAGGATTTTAAGAAAATTAAATAATGAACATTTTTACAATTATATTTATAAAATTAATTCAGGCTTACAAATACCTAATAAGTCCATTACTAGGTAACTCTTGTAGGTACTTCCCATCTTGTTCCGATTATAGCATTGAGGCATTAAAAACTTATGGTTTTTTTAAGGGTGGATTTTTAAGTTTAAAAAGGATTCTTTCATGCCACCCTTTTAAAGAAGGTGGAATTGATCCTGTAAAAAAAGAAATAAAAGTTAAAAAATAATGGACTCTAAAAATACAATAGCAGCTATAGCTTTATCATCTGCTGTAATTGTTTTATGGGCACTATTCTTTGTTCCAGAAAAATCAACAGTGGATCAAAATATTATTAAAAAAGAAAAAATTGAACAAAGCGGTGATGCACCAAACTTAGAACAAAAGGAAACACAAATTACAATTTCACGAGATGATGCATTAAAACAAAGTGAAAGAATTCAATTTGAAAATGAAAATATTATAGGTTCAATATCATTAAAAGGTGCATCAATAGATGATTTAACTTTCAAGAATTATAAAGTAACCCTTGATAATGAAAAAAGAGTAACTTTATTAGGACCTCGAAATATTAAAGAAGGATATCTAATAGATAGTGGTTTTGTTACTTCTGATAAAAATGTTGATGTTCCTAACTCAGATACAATTTGGTCAATAGAAGGTAACAACAAACTCACAGACGGGTCTCCAATAAAACTATCATGGTCCAACGAACAGGGCCTAAAATTTGAAAAAATAATATCGTTAGATGATAAATATCTTTTTACAATTAAACAAAAAATAATTAATGAGAGTAATAATAAATATGATTTTTACTCATATGGACAAATAATAAGAAATGAAATTCCAGAAATAATTGACTTTTTAATTCTTCATGAAGGACTCATTGCAACTTTAGATGATGAATTAATAGAGGAGGATTATGATGATATTCAAGAAAAGAAGTTTACTAAAGTAGCTAATAAAGGTTGGTTAGGGATAAGTGATAAATATTGGATTACTTCCTTAATACCACCAAAAGATAAAGAGTTTAAAACAACATTCGACTATAAAAATAAATTTAGAGCAAATTTTATTTCTACAGATCCTTTGGCATTAAATGAAAAAAGTTCAATTGAAGAAGAATTACAAATTATCGTTGCTGCAAAAAGAGTGGATGTGATAGACGGATATGCCGAAAAACTCAACATAGATAAATTTGATTTAGTTATTGATTGGGGATTTTTATACTTCATAACCAAACCTCTATTTTATGGAATTGATTATTTCTTTAAACTACTTGGAAATTATGGTTTGGCAATTATAGCTATCACTATTTGTATTCGTTTAGTTTTTTTCCCATTAGCCAATTTCTCATTTAAAAGCATGGCAAAAATGAAAGTTCTTCAACCAGAAATGGTTCGTTTAAAAGAGCTGCACAAAAATGATAAAATGAAACTTCAACAAGAAATGATGGCTCTTTACAAAAAGGAAAAAGTAAACCCTATGTCAGGTTGTTTGCCAATTCTTGTTCAAATACCCGTATTTTTTGCATTATATAAAGTTTTGTTTGTCACTATTGAAATGAGACAAATGCCATTCTATGGATGGATTCATGATTTAAGTGAGAGAGATCCTACAAGTATATTTAATATTTTTGGCTTATTACCCTACGACGTTCCAAGTTTCTTGGTTATTGGAGCTTGGCCAGTGGCAATGGGAGTTTCGATGTGGGTGCAACAAAAATTAAATCCCGCACCTACTGATCCAATGCAGGCTAAAATTTTTGCTTTCTTCCCCCTTTTTTTAACTGTAATACTCGCACCATTTCCAAGTGGATTAGTTATTTACTGGACCGTTAATAATATTTTAACAATGGCTCAGCAAGTATTTATTATGAGAAGAACAACAGTCAAAACGACAACCTAAATTTTAATTTAAAATAAATTAATGGACTTAAAAAAAATTCTTCCTGAAAACGGACCCCCAATAAACGAGGTTAATAAATACATAGAAAAATATAAAAATGACTTGATTGTCATTAAATATGGAGGAAATGTTTTAATTGATAGAAATATCTTTGATAATTTTATTACTGATTTAAGTATATTAAATAAATTAGGTCTTTCAGTTATCGTGGTTCATGGTGGAGGTCCAAGGATCAAGAGAGAATTAGATAAATCTAATATTCAATCAAAATTTATAAGAGGGTTAAGAGTCACTGATGAAAAAATTATAAACATTGTTGAGTCAGTCTTAATAGATTTTAACAATGATATTGTAAGCTCTTTGAACAAAAAAAATACAAAAGCGGTCTCCATCCACACTAAAAAAGATAATATTATAGAGGTCGTACCAGAGGCAAAAGAACTAGGTTTTGTTGGTCTACCAAATAAGATTAATAACGATATTTTATTGGATATAATTCGACAAAATGAAATACCAATTATTTCACCACTAGGCTTAGATAAGAACAATCAAACACATAATATTAATGGTGATACTGCGGCAATGGCTGTAGCCAAATCTGTCAAATCAAGGAGATTACTATTGATGACAAATGTTGATGGTGTTTTAAATAAAGAAAAAAAACTTATAGATGAAATATCCTCATCCGAAATATTAGAGATGGTAAAAGATGAGACGATCACTGAAGGGATGATACCAAAAATAAATGCTTGTCTAGATGCTGTTAATAATGGAGTTACAGCAGCAGGTATAATTAATGGTACAAAACAGCATTCTTGTTTATGGGAAATTTTCTCAGACAAGGGATCAGGTACATTAATTAGAAAATGAACTTAAAAGAAAAAAAATATTTGCTACTTGATCTTGATGGTGTTTGTTATGGAAAGCATAATAACTATTCTTTAGAACGTGTATTTGGTCAAGTTTCAAAGAGGATGACTCAATTTATATCTGAAAAACTTAAAATTGATAAAGATAAAGCTAAAGAATTACAAACAAATTATTTCTATAAATATAATACATCATTAAGAGGATTAATGGTCCATAATGGAATATCACCAGATGAATTTTTATCTTACGTCCATGAAATTGATTTATCATTTATGAAAGAGGATAAAATTATGAGAAATGAGCTTAAACAATTAGATATGGAAAAATTTATCTTCACAAATGGTAGTGCTGAACATGCTGCTAATATTTTAACTCACTTAGGTGTGTATGATTTGTTTGGAAGAGATAAGGTTTTTGATATTAAAGACGCTGGTTATGTACCTAAACCAGAAGCAGAAACCTTCGACTTAATGGTAAAAAAATTCGGTATAAATCCAAAAGAGACTATTTACATTGAAGATATAGCTAAAAATTTAAGTATAGGTCACGAACGAGGTTGTACAACCGTTTGGTTAATTAATGATGAGCATTTTGGAAAAATGGATGCAGACAAAGATTTTATTTCACACAAAATTGAAAATCTGTCTTTATTTCTAAAAGAAATAAGGCTATTAAAAAGTAATTAATTATGTCTTTAGAAAAAATAATCAATGATGCTTGGGAAAATAAAGATCAGGTAAACCAAAATTCTGATCAAAATTTAAAAGATGCTATTAACCAAGTTATTGCTGATTTAGATAGTGGTAAATCAAGAGTTGCTGAGAAAATAAATGGAGAATGGGTAACTCATCAGCACCTTAAGAAAGCTATAATGTTAAGTTTTAGAATATACCCAATGGAAAATTTAAATGGTCCTTATAGTAGTTGGTATGATAAATCACATTTATTAAAAGGTAAAACTGCAGGATGGACCAAAGCTGATCATGAAAAAGCAGGTTTTAGAATGGTTCCGAACTCACCAGTAAGAAAAGGTTCATTTGTCGGAAAAAACGCTGTTCTTATGCCATGTTATGTAAACATTGGAGCTTATATTGACGAAGGAACGATGATTGATACTTTTGCAAGAGCTGGTAGTTGTTGTCAGATAGGTAAGAATTGCCATATTTCTGCAGGTTCGGGTGTTGGTGGAGTTCTAGAGCCCGCGCAAGCTTTACCAACAATCATAGAGGATAATGTATTTCTTGGAGCGATGTCAGAGGTAGTTGAAGGCGTAATTGTTGGAGAAGGTTCAGTTTTAAGTATGGGTATGTATATTGGTCAATCAACTAAAATAGTTGAAAGGAAAACTGGGAAAATTACTTATGGTAAAATACCACCTTATTCAGTTGTAGTTCCAGGCTCGTTGCCTGATAAAAATAATTCTTTTGCACCCTCCTTATATTGTGCAGTAATAATTAAACAAGTTGATGAAAAAACAAGATCTAAAACTTCTATTAACGACCTCTTAAGAGACTAAAAATGAAAACTTTAAATGAGTTAAAATTAGCTAAAGAGCTAATCAGATTTCCTTCTATCACCCCAGTTGATGCTGGGGTAATGAAATTTTTAGAAAAAAAATTAAAAAAATTGGGTTTCAAAACAAAAATATTGGAATTTAAAGAAAGAGGATTTCAGCCTGTGAAAAACTTGTATGCAAGATTAGGATCTAAGAAACCGAATTTTATGTTTGCAGGACATGTTGATATTGTCCCTCCAGGAAACATTAAGGATTGGACAGTAAATCCATTTAAACCATCTATCAAAAAAGGCCATTTAGTTGGGAGAGGTGCAAATGATATGAAAAGCTCTGTTGCAGCTTTTGTGTCTGCTGTGAGCACTTTTTTATCAAAAAATAGAAAATTCAACGGATCAATAAGTTTACTCATTACAGGAGATGAAGAAGGTGATGCAGTAAATGGCACCAAAAAAGTTGTAGATTATTTAAAAAAAAGGAAAGAGAAAATTAACTTTTGTCTTGTTGGTGAACCAACAAATCCAAATAAATTAGGTGAAATGATAAAGATTGGACGTAGGGGTAGTTTAACTGGTAAATTAAATATTTTTGGTCAGCAAGGTCATGTCGCATATCCTCATAGAGCTAATAATCCCTCAACTATAATTGTAAAAATTTTAAAAGAATTAAAAGATATTAAATTTGATAGAGGATCAAAAAACTTCCAACCTACAAACTTAGAGGTTACAAAAATAAATATAAATAATAACGCTGATAATGTTATCCCGGCTATGGCTGAGGCAACATTTAATATAAGGTTTAATAATAAACATTCGTCAAATTCTATTAAAAATAGACTTAATAAAATTTTTAAAAAAATAACCAAGAAAAATAAATCAAAATTTAAAATTGATTATAGAGTTTCAGGTGAGGCATTTCTAACAAAGCCAAATGAAACAACGCACATGATACAAAATATCATAAAAAAAGTGACTAAAATTAAACCAAAGCTATCTACTACAGGTGGAACCTCAGATTTAAGATTCATAAGAAAAATATCACCTGGATTAGAATTTGGGCTTGTTGGAAAAACAATGCATAAAGTTGATGAAGCCGTATCTTTAAAAGATTTGAAAAATCTTAAGAAAATTTATGAAAACATTTTAATAAATTATTTTAAATGAAAACAGCGATCATAAATTCTGACTCCTATGAGAAACATAACACTGGCGATGGTCATCCTGAGCAGCCTAAAAGAGTAATTGCTATAAAAGAAAAGTTAAAAAAAAGAAAAGACCTAATCTGGGATAAGCCAGATAATGTTCCTGATGATATATTGTCTATGACACATTCAAAAGACTATATAAATAATTTAAAAGACTCTTTTCCTCAAAAAGGCCTTAAGTTTCTAGACGGTGATACTGTTGTATCACCCGAAAGTAAAAAAGCAGTTTTTGATGCTGCTGGTTCAACAATTAGAGCAATAGATGGAATAGAGAGTAATCAATTTAAAAATGCATTCTGTTTGGCTAGACCACCTGGGCACCATGCTGAAAAAAATAAAGCTATGGGATTTTGCTGTATATCAAACGCGGGAGTAGCAACAAACTATTTAGTGTCAAAATATAAATACAAAAAAATTGCCTGTGTAGATTTTGACGTTCACTGGGGTAATGGAAATTATGATGTCATGCGTAATAATAAAAATTCATTATATATTTCTACGCACCAATATCCTTTTTATCCTGGGGGTGGAACAGATAAAGATAAAGGAGACTTTAATAATTCATTGAATATACCTTTGCCCGCTGGAACGAACTCCGAAGAATACTTTAATGCATTTGATAGGGTGTTAGAAAGATTAGTTCAATATAAACCAGATTTTCTCATATTTTCAGCAGGTTTTGATGCACATAAAGATGATCCATTAGCTCAATTTCAACTAAGTTCAAAAGATTTTTATGAAATTACTAAAAGAACATTAGCGGCTACTAATAAATTTACTACGGGTAAAGTTGTTTCTATACTTGAGGGTGGATATGATTTAAATGCTTTAGCAGAAAGCGCTAATGAACATGTTAATGCATTGGTAGAATTCAATTGATAAATATCTAGCCCATCATAAATCAACTTCATGAAACTATACAAAATAAGAAAATCAAAAATTGATAATAAAGGTCGTGGACTTTATGCTTCTAAAAATATCAAAGAAGGTACAAAAATTATTAATTACTTAGGAAAAATAATTACAAATAAAGAAGTTGAAAAGTCAGATAAATATGACAATAAAAAACCTATTTATCTATTTACTCTAAATAAAAAATATACCTTAGATGGTGATTTCTCATTTAATATTGCTGGATTGGTAAATCATAGTTGTGATGCCAACGCACGTTATGATGGTAAGGGTTTAAAAATTTGGATAACAGCTGATAGAGATATTAAAAAGGGCGAAGAGATAACTTGTGATTATGGTTTTAGTTTTGATAAGGAAGATTACAAGCAATTTCCTTGTAAATGTAAATCAAAAAATTGTTGTGGTTTTATAATTCGTGAGGAAAGTAGATGGCGAATACACAGAAAGTTTGCGATGAGAAATAAAAAAAAATTAATAAATAACTTTCGTTAAATAGAGACCTTGAGGTGGTGCAGGTGGAGCACATAATTCTCTTTTTTTAGACTGCATTACATTTACAAATCTTTTTAATGTCCATTTTTCTTCCCCAACATATTTTAAACAACCAACCATAGACCGAACTTGTTGTTGTAAGAAAGATTGAGATCTGAATTCTATTTCAATCTTATTTTTTGTAGATCTAATTTTTACAGATTTCACAGTCTTTATTGGACTTTTAGCCCTACAACTCGACTTTCTAAAAGTACTGAAATCTTTAGTACCAATCAATCTTCTTGCAGCACCTTTCATCAATTTTAAATCAAGATCTTTTATAATATGCCAGCCTCTATTTTTATCTAAAACTGGTCTACTAATCCGATTAATAATCACATAATTATAAACTCTCATTTTAGCTGAAAATCTAGCATGAAAATTATTACCTCTTTTTGTAATTTTAAGTATTGCTATTCCATCTTTATTTAAAAAATGATTGATTGATTTTAAAAACCTATCAATTTTCATAATCTTATTTTTACAATCAAAATGTGCTGACTGTTCTTTGGCGTGTACTCCAACATCTAATCTTCCAGCCCCATATATTATGATTTTTTCTCTTAAAAGTTTTGAAATTTTCTCTTGTAATAATCCCTGGACAGTTTTTCCTTTTTTTTGAATTTGCCACCCCTTAAAATTAGTGCCCTCATATTCAATTAATATTTGATACCTAAACATTTGATAACTTTGAGCCCTTTTTAATTTGAGAGCCCAACATGAATTCGCTAATTTTTTGTGGTCTTTTTCCTTGTCTTTGAATTTCGAGAATCTTGATAGATTGGTTTTTATTACATGCTACTTCCAGCTGATTTGAAATTATTTCTCCAACTTGACCTATGCCATTACCAATTTCGGCTTTCAAAATTTTATATCTTTCGCCATTAAAACTAAAAGAAGCACCAGGGGAGGGAAATAATCCATTTATTTTTCCAATTATTTTAGAGGCATCCTCGTCCCAATCAATCCGTGACTCCTCCTTATCAATTTTTTTTGCATAAGTAGCTTTTGAATGATCCTGATCAATAAACTTCGCCTTATCTTCAAGTATATCATCCACATTATCTAAAATTTTTTCAGCAGCTAAAGCGGATAGTTTTTCTGAAATTTCTTGAGCATTTTGGTTTTGATCTATTTTGATTTTATAAATATTACTAACTGGTCCGCTATCCAATTCTTTTTTGATCTTCATAATACTTATGCCCGTTTCAAGATCTAAATTCATAATTGATCTCTGGATTGGCGCTGCGCCTCGCCAACTAGGAAGAATTGAGGCGTGAATATTTACAAAACCTTTTTTAGTTAAGTTTAAAAAATTTTCAGGAATTATTTGTCCATATGCACACACTATTGCAAGATCGGCATTTAATTCTTTTAAAAATTCATACTCCTCATGATTATCTTTAAGTGTCTTGGGTGTTCTATAATCTATATTTAAAGTTTCAGAAATACCCTGAATTGGACTTTTGTTAATTTTTTGTCCTCTATGAGATTTTTGCGGTGGTTGAGTAAAAACCACAGAAATATTATAACCATTTTGATATAGAGATTTTAAGATAGGAACACAAAATATTGGTGTACCCATAAAGATAATCTTATTTGCCATCTTTAAACTACTATTCTGTCTGGATTTTTTTTAATTTTTGAAATTTTTTTTATAATAAAATCTTTCTTTAATTTTGATAAATGGTCAATAATTAATTTTCCATCTAAATGATTTATTTCATGTTGAATACAAGTAGATAAAAGCCCATCACATTTAAGATTTTTCTTCTCTCCCTTTACGTCAATATATTCCACCTCACAAATTTTTGGTCTCTCAATTTCAATAAAAGTTTCAGGGATTGATAGACAACCCTCTTCGTACACCGATGTCTTTTCGCTTAAGTTTTTTATTACAGGATTGATTAATGCTATTGGTTGATTTTCTTCATCCTTATTTGAAACGTCAACAACTAAAACTCTTTTTAGTATACCTACTTGAACTGCAGCAAGACCAATTCCGTTGGAGTGGTACATTGTTTCAAATAAGTCTTTAATTAATTTTTTTTCATTAATTCCAACTTTTTCAATTGGATCAGATATTTTTTTTAATATTTCATCTGGAACGGTAACAATTTCTTTAAGCATAATAAATAATTAAACTAATTTTTAAACTTTTAAAGGAAGAACTTTAAGCAATATCTTATTTCTCATCCAATCAATATCAAGCTTATTGAGAGCTGTTATTATAAAATAAATTGTATCCTCATCTATTCTGTCGATTTCATCTTGTCCAATCACTTCAGCAATTCTCAAAAGTGCTAAACCAGTTTCACTATTATTAATCATAATTTGTATGTCTGTAGGAATTTCATTTTCATCAATTTGATACAAATCATCGTATTTTTCTGAAATTTCAATTCCATCATATCTTAACGACTCTAAAAATATAATATCTTTTTTAGATAGAAAATATTTTTTGTTTTTTTTTATCTTTTTTAAAAAATTATTTGTGTCTTTAGAAATTTTAGAACTAGCATAATCACCGTTAAAGTAATTAATTAGTTTTGATTGATGCATTATATCATTGTTAAACTTAATTTTTTTATCTTCATCCTTTTCAATTTGAATATTCGTATAATAAAAACTTGTTAAATTATCTGGTATATCTACTGGATTAATTTTCTCGAGAAAGATTTTCAATTCTAAATCAAACGCTTTGTCTAAATCATCATCTTTAAAGGAATTTTTTAGTACTCTTAATAACTTTAATTTTTCTACCATTTCTGACTCGAGTAAAATTTTCTGATAAATTAGAGCCCTGCCTTCAATTTTAGAGAGTTTTTTATATTCATTTTGAGCATTGAGAAGTTGATTAAAGTTAAATTGGAATCTTTTATATAAATTAAATAATTCTTTTTCTGGATAATTTTTATCATGAACAGCTTTTTCTATAGTTCCTATTTTCTCAATTTCTGAAACATCAATTTGTTTAAATGAACCTAGTAAATTTGCAGATGAAAGATATTTCCAAATTATTTTTTTAGTTTTATCGTTAGGTTCGAAATTAAAATTAGGATTTGTTTGATGGGCTAAGTAAAAATCAAATATTGATTTTTCAGATACTGAGTCATCTATTTTTTTTGTATATTTTAGTAAATAATTTATTTTTTTTTCGAAATATTCATCTTTAAAGCCTGTTTCTTTTTTTAAATCTAGAATTAATTGTGCTTCCTCTCTTTTATTACTTTTAATCAAACAATAGATGTTAAATTTAGATAAATACTCATCTGTAATTAATTCATTATTTTTTGAAAAAACACTGCACGCTTTTTCAATTTTTGAATTAGAGAGATGTTCATCCACAAGATGTTTTGTGAGTTCTGGATGTAAATTAATTATTTGATTTTGAATTAAATATTCTTCGATTAAATCTAAGTTTGAATTTTTTATTAACCAATCTGACTTTAATTTTAGAAATTCGTTATCTGATATATTTTTTTTAGGACTATGAGCATTAATTAAGAGTGAAGTGTTAATGATTTCAATTGCATCATTAGAAAGATCCATCTTATTTAGTTTTGTAAGCAAATTTTCTAATTGGTCTCCATCTGAATTAGCCCACATTTCTACATTGAGACCATAGTCTTCAGGGTCATATAATCCGATTATTTTAATTTCTTTTGTATCAAACTTTTCATCAAGATTAATAATTGATTTTTGATTTTGATTTTGCATTCCAAATACACTTGGCTCGATACTCTCTTGTAATATATTTTCCCCATTTGAAATTTCTGAATTGTTGGTGGCATTTTTTTCTTCAATTTCTTTTTTATCTATATTCCAAATATCAACTGGTTTTTCTTCTACATTAGCAATAGAAGTGAAAAATAAAAAAAATAAAATTAAAAAATTTTTTTTATTTAACAATTTTAAAATTTTCATTAGGAATAGTTTTATCTATATCTTTTTTAGGAGCTGGAAAATCAATCTTGTTCAAAAAAAAAATAATTAAAAAAAAGACAAGCAAAAGTAAAACTAATTTAGTGACAATACTCACAATACTTCGGCTTGAACTTGTTTTTTTTATAAATTGCATATACTTTTAACTAATTTCAAATTAAGACATATTTGTGGTTTTTCAATAAAGAAAATTATGAAATCTAATAGAAATATTGTTTTTTTAGGTATGATGGGATCTGGTAAAACATCTATCGGATTTTTAGTTTCAAAAAAACTAAAATTAGATTTTTATGATGTTGACCATTACATAGAAAATAAGCTTCAAATGAAAATTTCAAATATATTCAAAAACAAAGGTGAAAAATTTTTCAGAGAATACGAGGAAAAAATTACTTTAGAACTCATGAAAATTAAAGGAATAGTAGTGTCTCTGGGTGGTGGTGCTTTTTTAAATAAGAATATAAGAAACGAGGTTTTAAAGAACCACATGTCTTTTTGGCTTAAAACTAAGGATGATATTTTAATCCAAAGAATAAGAAAAAGTGCTAAAAGACCATTAGCTTATAATGTTTCTAATAGTGATCTGCAAAATATGATAAAAAATCGTAATAAATATTATGCAAAAGCGCAAAATAAAATTGATTGTCACAATAAAACTAAAAAAGAAATTGTAGATAAAATTTTAGATATTATATGAAACCAATTAAATTGATAATTAAGACCAATTCTGAAAAATATCCAATATTTATTGGAAAAAATCTTATTACAAAAATATCAAGTTTGATGATCAATAATTCCATTAAATC
>CACLEX010000004.1 GCA_902606065.1 uncultured Pelagibacteraceae bacterium | reverse complement strand
AAAGCATTTATTAAGCCCTAGTGAGTTTTTTTCATTCATAATTTTAACAAAATAATCTATACAATATAAATAATGTCATTTAATACTTTTGGAAAGGTTTTTCGTTTCACTACATGGGGAGAATCTCATGGTCCTGCAATTGGTTGTATAATAGATGGTTGTCCACCGCTAATAAACCTCAATGAACGAGATATTCAGATAGAACTCAACAAAAGAAAACCTGGTCAATCTAAATTTACTACTCAAAGAAAAGAGAGTGATATAGTAGAGATTCTTTCAGGAGTCTTTGAAGGTAAAACAACTGGAACTCCAATCTCTTTAATAATTTATAACGAGGATATGCGCTCAAAAGATTATAGTGATATTAAGGATAAATTCAGACCAGGTCATGCTGATTTTACTTACTTTAAAAAGTATGGCATTAGAGATTATAGAGGTGGTGGAAGATCTTCTGCGCGAGAGACTGCTTCTAGAGTTGCAGCAGGAGCGGTAGCAAAAAAAGTTTTGGAAAAAAAATTAGGTAAAAAATTTAAAATTTCTGGTGCAGTTACACAACTTGGAATTCTTGGATGCGATACAAACAAGTGGGATGATAAGATAATTTATAAAAATCCGTTTTTTTGTCCTGATAAATCTATGCTTAAAATCTGGGAAAAATATCTTTTAAGTATTAGAAAGGCAGGTTCGTCTTGTGGTGCTATAATTGAAATTAGAGCTAATGGTATTCCTGCAGGACTGGGGGCACCAATTTACTCAAAACTAGACTCTGATATTGCATCTGCAATGATGAGTATTAATGCTGTAAAAGGAGTTAATATTGGCTCTGGAATGAATTCCGCTCAATTGTCTGGAGAAGAAAATTCAGATGAAATTTCAAAATCAAAAAATAAATTAAAGTTTAACTCAAATAATGCAGGTGGAATTCTTGGTGGCATCTCCTCTGGTCAGCAAATAATTGTTTCATTTGCAGTAAAGCCTACATCATCAATTTTAAAGAGCAGAAAGACAATTAATAAATTTGGAAAAAATACTAGCATATCTGTTAAGGGAAGACATGATCCGTGTGTTGGAATTAGAGCAGTTCCAGTGGGTGAGGCTATGCTATCATGCGTTTTACTTGATCATTATTTATTGAATCAAGCTCAATGTGGATAACCACTTTATTTTTGTTTTTGTAAGATAATATTTGAATTTAATACATCTAAAATTTGTTCTTCAATAGAAATGCTATCTAAATTTGCTAGTTTATACATGTTTTCAGGTTTGTCTTGATCAATAAAAATATCTGGAAGTTTCATTGATCTAAATTTTAAATTTGAGTCCATTAGTCCCTTTTTTGTTAAAAAATCAATCACATGAGAACCGAATCCACCAATTGACCCCTCCTCAATAGTTACAATTGCCTCGTGTGTTGTTGCTAATTGCCATATCAAATTTTCATCCAATGGCTTGGCAAATCTTGCATCCACTATTGTAATATTAACACCTTTTTTTTTTAAATTTTCTGATGCCCTTAAACTTTCACTTAATCTTGCACCAAAGTTTATTAAAGCTAATTTTTTTCCATCTTGAATAATTCTTGATTTACCAATCTCTATCTTTTCATTAATTGATGGCAATATTGATCCAATACCAGTCCCTCTTGGATATCTGAATGCACAAGGTCTATCATTAATTTCTGTAGAAGTATTAATCATTCTTACCAACTCGGCCTCATCACTTGCAGCCATTACAATAAAATTTGGTAGTGTTGCTAAATAAGTCGTGTCAAAACTACCAGCGTGTGTAGGTCCATCAGCTCCAACTAATCCTGCTCTATCTATTGCAAATCTTACAGGTAAACTCTGAATTGCAACATCATGAACGACTTGATCATATGCTCTCTGAAGAAATGTTGAGTAAATTGCTGCATAAGGTTTGTAATTTTCAGTCGCTAAACCAGCTGCAAACGTAACAGCATGTTGTTCTGCAATACCAACATCATAAGTTCTATCTGGAAATTCTTTTCTAAAATTGCTTAATCCAGTTCCATCTGGCATTGCTGCTGTTATTGCAATTATTTTACTATCTTTTTTTGCGTGTTGTATCAGAGTATCAGCAAAAACTTTAGTGTATGATGGTACTTTACTGGAGCTTTTTTCCTGTTCTCCAGTCTTAACATTAAATTTGGATACCCCATGATAATGATCTTTTGCCTCCTCAGCAAAAGAATAGCCTTTTCCTTTTTTCGTTTTTATATGAATTAATATAGGACCTTGGTGTTTTGAGTCTCTTGCATTTCTTAAAATTGGAATCAATGAAGAAAGGTCATGGCCATCTATAGGACCAATATAATAGAAACCTAATGAACTAAATAAAGTTCCACCAGTTACAGCTGATCTTAATAAATCTTCAGCTTTACCCGCTTTTGCACTAAATCTTTTTGAAAATGCTGATGTAATCAATTTTATAGTTTCTCTTAAACTAAAATAAATTTTACCAGAAAAAATTTTAGCTAAATATGTTCCCATTGCTCCAACAGGCCTTGCAATTGACATGTCGTTATCATTCAATATCACAATCATTTTAGTCTTAGAGGCACCTGCATTGTTCATGGCCTCATAAGCCATACCTGCACTTATTGCACCATCACCAATCACTGCTATAACATTCTCTGATTTTTTTGATAATTTATTTGCTTCTGCAATTCCCAAAGCTGATGAAATTGAGGTAGAACTATGCGCAGCTCCGAAAGGATCATATTCACTTTCTAAACGCTTAGTAAATCCTGAGAGACCCCCTCCTTGCCGAAGTGTCCTTATTTTATCTTTTCTTCCTGTTAAAATTTTATGTGGATAACATTGGTGTCCTACATCCCAAATTAATTTATCACTTGGTGTGTTAAAAATATAATGTAATGCTACGCTTAATTCTACTACACCTAAACTAGCACCCAAATGTCCTCCAGTAACTGATACTGCATCGATCATTTCCTCTCTTAATTCATCAGCAACCTTTTGCAGTTTTGTTTCAGGAACTTTTTTTAAGTCTGATGGAAAATTAATCTGATCTAAAAAATTCGTAATTTTTTTTCATTTATTTCTATTTAAAATATAATTTAGAGTTTCGGTTAAATTCTTAGATTTTGGTCCATACTTTTTTAACTTAGTATTTATTTTTAAAATTAGTTTATTCGCATATTTAATAGTATTTTTATCTCCCAGTAAACTAATAAGAGTTGCTTTACCTTTTTTCTTATCTTTTCCAGTTTTTTTTCCTGCAGCAGAAAGACTTCCATTATAATCAATTAAATCGTCAGCAACTTGAAATAGTAATCCTATATCAGCTCCAATATTTTCAAATTTTTGGATATCTTTTTTACTTTTGTTCTTTAAAATTAATGGAGCTACACAACAAAAACTAAATAGTTTTCCAGTTTTTTTTATTTCCATTTCAATTATTTTTTTTTCCGAAATTTTCTTATGTTCATAGCTAAGATCTAAATATTGACCACCCGCAATCCCTAGATGTCCAGAACTCTCAGAAATTTTATTAATTAATCTAATTTTTGTTTTTTCATTAACATTCAAGTCTTTGTGACTCAAAATTTCGAATGCCATAGTTAAGAGTGAGTTTCCAGCAAGAACAGCTGTAGACTCTCCAAATTTGATATGAGTAGAAGGCTTACCTCGTCTTATTAAATCATTATCCATACATGGTAAATCGTCATGAATAAGTGAATAAGCATGAATACATTCAACAGCAGCACCAATAATTAGTAAGGTTCTATAATTTAAATTAAATATTGAACCAACATCAACTAGTATTTTTGATCTTATTTTTTTACCACCCGAAAATAATCCATATTGCATTGGGACAATCAGTTCTGATTTTTTTTGCTTTTTAATAAATCTTTTTAAAAAAATATTTGTGTCTTTAGCAATTTTATTTAGTTTTTTTTGCATTATTTTTTGAGGTTATCTTAGATATATTATCTTTTGTTGTTGAATTAATATCGGTGACTTTTTTTTTAAATTTTTTCTCGATGATATTGTTAAGTTTTATCAAATTTTGATATTTTTCAATTGAATCTTGTAAATCTTTTTGACTTTCTAAATCCTCAATTATCTTATTAGCTTCGAGAGTTAATTCCTCCAGAGACGAAGATTCATAATCATTTGGTAAATCTTTATCTTTCATATAATACTCTCAGATAATACATGAAAATTAATCTTGCAAATATTAAAAAAGCAAAAAAACTTCTATATAAAAGGGAGTGTATTGCTATACCTACAGAAACAGTTTATGGTTTGGCGGGTAATGCCTACTCAGACCAAGCCTGTCAAAAAATATATAAGCTTAAAAAAAGACCAAAAAATAACCCTCTAATAGTTCATTATCTGAATATTCAAAGGTTGAAAAAAGATTGTCATTTAAACAATGACTTTATTAAACTATATAAAAAATTTTGTCCTGGTCCTTTAACTTTTATACTAAATCTTAAAAAATCATCAAAAATTTCAAAAATGATTACTAACAAAAAAAATATATTGGCAGTAAGATTTCCGCGGCACTCAGTCACGAGAAGATTACTAAAAATTTTAAAATTTCCTTTAGCAGCTCCAAGTGCTAATCCCTCATCTAGGGTTAGTGCTGTTACATCTAATCATGTAAAAGAAGATTTTGGAAAAAAAATTAAGTACATACTTGAGGGCGGAAAATCATCTATTGGGGTAGAATCAACAATTATTGACCTTAGAGAGAAACCTAAAATCTTAAGATTGGGAGGCTTAAATGTTTCAACTATTCAAAAAATACTAGGAAAAAAAATAACAATAAATAACAAACCTTCAAAAATCGTTTCACCAGGCCAACTTAAGGTTCATTATTCGCCAGGTTTGCCCATCAGACTTAATGCAAAAAATATTCGTCAAGATGAAGCATACTTGTTGATCAGAAAGAAAAAAGTAAGTAAATCAAATTATTATTTTTTGTCAGAAAAAGGAAATCTAAAAGAAGCTGCAAAAAATTTATATTCTACTTTGAGAAAAATTAAAAAGAAGAAATATAGCTCGATTGCAGTATGTAAAATTCCTGATAGAGGATATGGTAAAACTATTAATGATAGGTTATTAAGAGCATCAAGATTCAATGAAAAAACCACTTGAAGTAATAGGATTATCAAAAACTTATAATACAAAAGAAGCAGTAAAAGAAGTTTCTTTTAAAGTAAATCAAAATGAAATTATTGGTATACTTGGTCCTAATGGTTGTGGAAAAACTACTACAATCGGTATGATTTTAGGTTTGTTAAAACCATCAAAAGGAAAAGTTTTAATAAATGGTGTCGAAATTGAAAATCAACGTGTAGATTTATTAAATCAATTAAATTTTATATCACCTTATATAGAGTTGCCAAAAAAATTGACAGTTAGACAAAATTTAGAAGTTTATGGGAGGCTTTATGATGTAAACAATCATAAGGAAAAAATTGAATATCTTTGTGAAAAATTAAGACTCTACGAATTTATAGATAAATTAACTGGGGAGTTGTCATCTGGTCAAAAAAATAGGGTTAGTCTTGCAAAATCAATAATTAATAATCCAAAAGTTTTACTTCTTGATGAACCTACGGCATCACTTGATCCTGAAACAGGTGATTTTGTTAGAAGTTTTTTAGAGGAATATCAACAGGAAAATAAAACATCAATTCTATTAGCATCTCACAATATGGCAGAGGTAGAGAGACTATGTTCTTCAGTTTTAATGATGAATAAAGGGTCAATTATTGATGAGGGTAGACCAGAGGAATTAATTAAAAAACATGGAAGAAAAAATATGGAAGAAGTTTTTTTAAAACTAACAAGGGAAAAAGTATGAATTTCAATAAAATGTATGGTCTTTTCCTAAGACACTTTTATTTAATTAAAAGTTCTTTACCAAGAATTTTGGATTTAATTTATTGGCCGACAATTCAAATAATTTTATGGGGTTTTATCTCGAAGTTCTTCTCAATACATAGTGACTACTATAGCAATACTTTGGGAGTAATTTTAACTTGCGCAATACTTTACGATATTCTTTTCAGATCAAGTATTAGTTTTAATATGCTTTTTTTAGAAGAAATCTGGAGTAGAAATTTCACAAATTTGTTTATTGCTCCCCTTAAGCTTAAAGAAATCATTATTTCATTAATTTTTACTGCTTTGATAAGAACTTTAATAGGATTGGTTCCTGCGATAATGCTAACATCTCCTCTATTTGGTGTATCAATTTTAAAATTGGGATTACCACTTTTATTCTTATTTCTAAGTTTATATCTTTTTGGAATAACACTTGGGTTGTTTGTGAGTTCAGGACTAATTAGATTTGGTCCATCATTTGAAAATATTGCATGGTCGTCCCTATTTTTGCTAGCTCCTTTAGGATGCATATATTATCCAATAGAAATTTTACCAGAATTATTTCAATTCATAGCAAAAGGTTTACCACTTGTTTATATTTTTGATGAGACTAGAAACATACTTTTGAATGGGTCAATTGATTATACAAATTTGAGACAAGCATATTTATTAAACCTGATCTATTTAATCATTGGAATAGTTCTATTTTATTTATCTTTTTTGAGAGCTCGAATTAAAGGAACATTGATTAACATGGGTGAATAATTGGTGCGCCTGCTAGGAGTCGAACCCAGAACCTCCTGATCCGAAGTCAGGCGCTCTATCCAGTTGAGCTACAAGCGCATATAATAGTAATATATCATTTTATGAAAAAAAAAATAAATTTGATTGTAAAAGAAAGTAATAAAGATATGCGTGTAGATGTTTTTATTAATAGTAAGGAAAATGAGATAAGTAGAACTAGAATAAAAAACTTGATTTTAGGTAAGAAGCTTAAAATTAATAATAAAGTTATTTCAGATCCTGCTAAAAAGGTTTTAAAGGACGATGTTATAGAATTAATAATTCCAGAGCCTAAAAAAGCTTCTCTAAAACCATTTAAATTCAAATTAGATATTGTTCATGAGGATAAAGATGTAATAGTGCTAAATAAACCAGCGGGTATTGTCATGCATCCAGGAGCTGGAAATTTTGACAATACAATTGTAAATGCATTAGTAGATTATGATAAAGACTCTCTTTCAAATATTGGTGATGAACTTAGACCGGGAATAGTACATAGGATAGATAAAAATACATCAGGTTTAGTAGTCATAGCAAAAAATAACCTATCTCATGAAAACTTATCTAATCAGTTTAATAAGCACTCTATAACAAGAGTTTATCAATTATTGATATGGGGAAAAGTCAGACCGTCTAAGGGAAAAATTGAAACTTTAATAACACGTAGTTCAAAGAATAGACAAATGATGGAAGTGAGTCGGACTAAAGGAAAAAAAGCGATTACCAATTATAGAACTATTGAAATTTTTGAAAATAAACACACACCAACTTTAAGTTTATTAGAATGCAAACTTGAAACGGGTAGAACCCATCAAATTAGAGTTCACATGAATTTTTTAGGAAATAGTATTGTTGGCGATGATAAATATAAAAAAAAGTTTAAGAAAATTAAAAACATTAATCCATTGATAGAGCAAAATTTAAATAGTCTTAATAGACAATTTCTTCATGCTAAGACTCTAGGCTTCATTCACCCCACAAAAAGCAAAGAAATGACTTTCAACTCAAATTTACCTTTAGAACTTGAGAATATTTTAAAAATACTAAGAAATACTAATAAATAAATCATTGAAAAATATTAATAATTAATTAGATAAACTCATTATGAATGCCGCAATAAATAATAACTTGCCCATTTTAAGTAATGAAGGTGGTCTATCTGCATATTTGGAACAGATTAAAAAATTCCCTATGCTTGATGCAGAAGAAGAATATATGTTAGCAAAAAATTGGAAAACAACTGGTAATATCAAAGCAGCTGAAAAATTAGTGACGAGTCATTTGAGATTGGTTGCGAAAATTGCAATGGGATACAAAGGATATGGATTACCAGTAAATGAGATGATCTCTGAAGGGAATATTGGTTTAATGCAAGCGGTAAAAAAATTTGAACCTGAAAAAGGTTTTAGATTAGCCACATATGCGATGTGGTGGATAAAAGCTTCAATACAAGAATATATTTTAAGATCGTGGAGTTTAGTCAAGATTGGTACAACGACTGCACAAAAAAAATTATTTTTTAATCTTAAGAAATTAAAAAACCAAATAGCTCCTCAAACAGAAGGGGATTTAAAAAATGAACATGTTGATGAAATAGCCAACAAGCTTGATGTTAGTAAAGATGAGGTGATTTCGATGAATCGAAGATTATCGGGAAAAGAATTCTCGCTTAATGCACAAGTTGGTGAAGATGGTGATGAGTGGCAAGACTGGTTGGTTGATAAGGAATTAGATCACGACTTAAAATTTGCTCATCAAGAGGAAATGGAACAAAGAAAAGACTTGTTAAAAAACTCAATTCAAGTCCTAAATGAGAGAGAGAGAGAAATTTTATATTCTAGAAGACTAAATGATAATCCAACCACGTTGGAAGACCTAAGTAAGAAATATAAAATCAGTAGAGAAAGAGTAAGGCAAATTGAAAACAAAGCTTTTGAAAAATTACAAAAGCATATGCTTTTACTCGCAAAGTCAAAAAACTTACTACCTGTAAATTAAATCTCAAAAGGATTTTCGATTAATATCGTATCATCACGTTCTGGGCTAGTCGAAATACTTGATATTTTAGTCTCAATAAAATTCTCAACTTCTTTAATATAATTTTTGGCATTTTCTGGAAGATCTTCTATATTCTTAATACCACTTGTTGATTTTTTCCAGCCATCAAAAGTTTTATAAATAGGTTTTATTTTGAGCTGATCCTCTACTGCTGCTGGCAAATAATTAATTTTTTTTCCATCTAATTCATATTCAACGCACATTTTTATTTCATCTAATTCATCTAAAACATCCAGCTTTGTAAGTGCTATACCATCAATCCCTGAGACTTTAATGGTTTGTCTTACTAAAACACCATCAAACCAACCACATCTTCTTTTTCGACTTGTAACTGTTCCAAATTCTTTTCCTCTTGTTCCTAAAAGTTCGCCAATATCATCTTTTAATTCTGTTGGAAACGGACCTTCCCCAACCCTAGTCGTATATGCTTTAGTAATTCCTAAAACATAATTAATTGTGTTTAGTCCACACCCTGTACCAGTAGCGGCGCTTGATGCTACAGTATTTGAGGATGTCACAAATGGATATGTACCATGATCAACATCTAGTAATATGCCTTGAGCTCCCTCAAATAATATTCTTTTTTTCTGTTTTTTGAATTCATCAAGTTTCAACCAAACTGGTTTTGAATATTTCAAGATCTTAGGAGCAATTTTTAATAAATCTTTTTTTAATTGATCTTTCTCATAAATTTTTTTACCTAAGCCTTTTCTAATTGCATTATGATGTAAAAGCACAGACTCTAACCTTTGATCTAGATTTTTTTCAGACCTCAAGTCCATTACTCTTATTGATCGTCTACCAACTTTATCTTCATATGCTGGTCCGATACCTCTTCTGGTTGTTCCAATTTTTCCTTTACCCGCACTATCTTCACGGATTTCATCCATTTCCCTATGAAAAGGTAAAATTAAATTTGCAGACTCTGAAATTATAAAATTATCAGTGTCAACCTTAACTCCTTTTGATTTAATTTCCTCAATTTCTTCTAATAATGCCCAGGGGTCAACGACAACTCCATTTCCAATTATCGATATTTTATTTTTTCTTACAATTCCGGATGGAAGTAGTCGAAGTTTATAAGTTACACCATTTATTACAAGAGTATGGCCCGCGTTGTGACCACCTTGAAATCTAACTACAACATCAGCTTGTTCAGATAACCAATCAACTATCTTGCCTTTTCCCTCATCTCCCCATTGGGAACCAACAACAACAATATTTTTCATTAATTAAATTTTTGTTTTATTTTCATTGAATTAACATGATTTATGGGACCATGTCCTTTTCCATAGTTTGGATTTGTCAGTATCGCAGAATTTACATATTTAATTCCCAGCGCACAAGCGCTCTTAATACTTTTTCCACATGAAAGAAAAGTTGCTATCGCACTAGATAATGTACATCCTGTGCCATGGGTATTTTTTGTTCTATGTCTAAAACTTTTAAAGACTTTAAAATCAGATTTACTTAGATATAAATCTATTACTTTTTTTGATTTTAAATGGCCACCCTTTAACAATACATTTTTAGCTCCTAAATCTATCAATTTATTTGCTGCAAAAATCATATCCTCTTTGTTTTTAATACTAGTCTCTGCTAAAATTTCTGCTTCTGGAATGTTTGGTGTGATCAAAAGAACATTTTTTAATAGCTTTTTTTTTAAAGTTTGTATTGCTTTACTATCAATTAATTTAGCGCCACCCTTTGCAACCATTACAGGATCTAAAACAATTTTTTTTACTTTTAACATCTTCAAAGCTTGAGCTACTTTTTCGACAACTTCAGTAGAGTGAAGCATACCTATTTTAATGGCATCGGGCCTTATATCTCTTGATGAATAAATAATTTGATTTTTTACTTCATTAGTTGGTATTGAAATAACTGATTTAACACCCATTGTATTTTGAATAGTCACTGCTGTAATAGCAGTCA
Source organism: uncultured Pelagibacteraceae bacterium (assembly GCA_902606065.1). GTDB lineage: Bacteria > Pseudomonadota > Alphaproteobacteria > Pelagibacterales > Pelagibacteraceae > Pelagibacter. The sequence continues at coordinate 32,027 of CACLEX010000004.1, read as the reverse complement.
TTGCATAAGAGCCAAGACTAGTGACAGTTTTGATATCTGCTTGTATACCAGCCCCACCAGATGAGTCTGATCCAGCAATTATCAAAATTTTAGACTTTAATCTCAATTTATTTAAATTCTTTTGAAATCATTTTTACACATTTTCTAAGCAAAATTTTATTTTCACTCTCACCCATTATTCTTATCTTTGGTTCAGTGCCTGATTTTCTTACAAGAATTCGACCTTGATTTCTAATTAATTTTTTTGCAATTTTAATGGATCTTTTAACAGAGTGATTTTTAAGTATTTTATCATCTTTTATTTTTATATTTTCTAAAATTTGTGGAATTTTTTTAAAGACATTAAAAAAATCACTGGCTTTAGTTTTTCTATTCATTGATTTGATAATCTCTAAAGCGACAAGCACACCATCGCCAGTTGTTGCAAATTTTCCTAAAATAATATGACCTGATTGCTCTCCTCCTAAATTGAATTTTTTCTTTTGCATCAATTCCTTAACATATCTGTCCCCAACATTAGCTCTTAAAAATTTAATACCTTTTTCTTTTAAAAATTTTTCTAAACCATAGTTTGACATTAAGGTCCCGACAACGCCTCCTTTGAGAATTTTTCTCTTTTTCCATTGTAAAGCTAATGCTGCGATAATTTGATCACCATCAATTATAGATCCTTTTTCATCACACATTATTATTCTGTCAGCATCACCATCTAAAGATATACCCAAATCTGCTTTAAATTTTTTAACATTTCTTTGTAGTTTTTCTGGAAAAGTTGAACCACAATTTTTATTAATATTAAATCCATTTGGTTTATTGCCTATTACTTTTAATTTTGCTCCAAGTGATCTGATTAATTTTGGTGCAGATTTATATCCAGCTCCATTTGCACAATCTAGAACTACTTTCAAATTATTTAATTTAAAGTTTCTTGATAACTTTTTTTTACAAATTTTAATATATTCATCAGTTCCCGTCTCTAACCTTTTAACCCTTCCTAATTTTTTTGGATTTGATAAGTGTTTTTGAACTTTGCTATCTATTAAATTTTCAATTTTTTTTTGAATTTTATCAGATAGTTTTAATCCATCAGGACCGAATAACTTTAAACCATTATCATAAAATAAATTGTGCGAAGCAGTGATCATAATACCAAGATTTGCGTTCATTGATTTTGTCAACATTGCAAGGCCATTGGTCGGCAATGGACCCAGTGTATAAACGTGCATTCCTGCAGAAGCTAAACCAGAAACTAATGCGGGTTCTAATGCGTATCCTGAAAGTCTAGTATCTTTAGCAATAATTGCTGTTTGTTTTCTTTTTTTTAAATTTGTGAAATATTTTCCTGCTGCTAGTCCAAACTTAAAGAACATATCTCCATTAATGTTCCCACTATTCACCTGCCCTCTAATTCCATCAGTACCAAAATACTTCATTATTTATTTATAAATGCTTTGAAAACTTTTATAGCTTGATTAACTTCGTTGACATCATGAACTCTCAAAATTTGTACACCCTGTAACATTGCAAAAATACTGCTACTTATTGTTCCTCCAATTCTTAAAGAACTGTCGTTATTACCAGATAAATCTTTTATAAATCGTTTTCTGGAAATACCAAGCAGTATAGGCAAACCGAAAGAATGGTAAATTGATATATTTTTAATTATCGTCATATTATGTTTCAAATTTTTTCCAAAACCTATACCGGGGTCTAAGATTATATTATTATGATAGATTCCATTTTGACGTAAATTATTTAATTTTTCTTCAAAAAAATCGTAAATATCTAATAATACATTCTTATATTTTGGATTTTTTTGCATTACGTCAGGATTACCAAGTGAGTGTTGGAGTACGAAAGGTATATTATACTTTTTTAAAATCTTAATTGAGTTTTTATCAAAATTAAGACCAGAAACATCATTAATTAATTTTACTCCTAGTTTAATTCCCTTTTCCATGATTTCTGATTTTCTAGTATCTAGAGATATAAAATTTTTTTTATCAATTGATTTTAAAATATTTTTGAGTCTATTCCATTCTATTTTTAATTTAATAGCTTTGGATCCGGGTTTAGTGGACTCTGCTCCAATATCAACAAGATTTGCGCCAGAATTTACAAGAAAATTTAATTGTTTTTTGGCTGATGCATAATTAAAAAATTTTCCACCATCTGAGAAACTGTCTGGAGTAATATTTAAAACACCCATTATTTGAGGAATAATTTGAAAATTTAAATTTTTAATATTTCTTTTTTTTTTTGTAATTAATCTTAGATCTTTTTTTACTTTTGTTTTTAAATTTACATGTAATTTGTTCACTTCGTTTAAAGAAATTAATTTTTTTGAATTTCTTGTTACTATTTCTATTTTATCGAAAGAAATTTCAGGATTATTATGAAGTGGTAATGTTTTTTTTTTTTTAACTAATAATTTAGATTTTGTACCATAATAGAAATTACACACTCTTGTGTAATATCTAGACATTCAGTCTAATGAACAATTTTTGGTTTTAGGCCTAGAGCACCCATTGCTGACCCTTTATCATCTTCTACTTTTAAGTCTTGTTTGTCTGCTGGGTATATATTTTTATTGATTATATTTTCAATTTCTTCACCAGTTAATGTCTCATAAGTCATAAGAGCTTTAGCAATTTTGTGTAAATCTTCAACTTTTTCAGTCAGAATTTTCTTTGCAGTATTATAACCCTCATCAATTAGCTTTCTAATTTCTTTGTCTATTTTTTGTGCTACTTCCTCAGAGACTGACTGAGTTTGTGTTACTGATCTTCCTAAAAAAACCTCTTCTTGATTTTCGCCATATTCAACAGGTCCCATTTCTTCACTCATTCCATACTTAGTCACCATAGCTCTGGCAAGTTGTGTAGCTTGATTAATATCTGATCCACTACCTCCACCTGCTCCTGTTGATATATTATCTTTTCCAAAAATTACTTCTTCAGCAACTCTTCCGCCAAAACAAACTGCCAGTCTTGCTTTTAAATATTTTATAGAATGACCATGTTTATCTCTTTCCGGCAAATTCATTACCATACCTAATGCTCTGCCCCGAGGAATTATAGTTGCTTTATGTATGGGATCATAACTTGGCATATTGAAGGATACTAACGCATGACCCCCTTCATGATAAGCTGTTAATTTTTTCTCATCCTCTGTCATCACCATTGAACGTCTCTCAGCTCCCATCATTACTTTATCTTTTGCCTCCTCAAACTCGTTTAGTGTAACAATTCTCTTATTTTTTCTAGCCGCCAATAAAGCAGACTCATTTACTAAATTAGCTAGATCTGCACCAGAAAAACCAGGTGTACCTCTCGCAATAGTTCTTAAATTAACATCTGGTGCCATTTTTATTTTTTTTACATGAACCTTTAAAATTTTTTCTCGTCCAATTATGTCAGGATTGGATACAACTACTTGTCTATCAAACCTACCTGGTCTTAATAAAGCGGGATCTAATACATCTGGTCTGTTTGTTGCAGCAATGATTATAACTCCTTCATTAGTATCAAAACCATCCATCTCAACTAAAAGCTGGTTAAGAGTTTGTTCTCGTTCATCATTTCCACCACCTAAACCAGCACCCCTACTTCTTCCAACAGCATCAATTTCATCTATGAAAATTATACAAGGAGAATTTTTTTTTCCTTGTTCAAACATATCTCTCACTCTAGAAGCACCAACTCCTACAAACATTTCAACGAAATCAGAACCTGAGATCGTAAAAAAAGGAACTCCAGCTTCACCTGCTATCGCTCTAGCTAATAAAGTTTTTCCAGTGCCTGGTGGACCAACCAATAAAGCACCTCTAGGTATTTTTCCTCCAAGTCTACTAAATTTTCTTGGATCTTTTAAAAATTCTACAATTTCTTCAACTTCTTCCTTTGCTTCCTCTACACCTGCAACGTCATTAAATGTAACTTTACCCTTCAGTTCATTCATCATTTTTGCTTTTGATCTTCCAAAGCCCATAGCTCCACCTTTACCACCTTGCATTTGTCTCATGAAAAAAATCCAAACAGCAATTAATAATAACATAGGAAACCAAGAAAGCAGGACACCAAATAAAGATGGCATTTTTTCTTCAATAGGTGCAGCTGAAATACTCACTCCTTTTTCAGAAAGTTTTTCGATTAAATTTGGATCGTTAGGAGAATAAGTTGTAAATGATTTTCCATTTGAATACACACCTTTAATATTGTTACCTTGGATTTCTACTTTTAATACCTCTCCGTTTTCAACAGATGTCAAGAATTCCGAGAATATAACTTTGTCCCCACCTCTAATATTTGTTTGGGGATTTTTAAACATATTATAAAGACCAATAGTTAAAAAAACTATGATAGCCCACATTGCAATATTTTTCATATTCATAGGCTTAAAATAAGAATTATTATCAATTTAACAAGTGGCATTTTGTGTAAAGTGGCATTATTTTAGGGCTCTTTAGAGATAATTATTGATTGATTGACCTTTTCAATAATACAACCACTTAATGTAGCTCTATTCAATCGATTATTTTCAATTTCCCGGATAATTTTTTCTAATTTTTTTCCTCTTACAGAATAATATTTTTCACCAATTAACTTTAATGATTCTGAAAAGGCTCTAAAAGTAACCTCTTGGGGTTGGAGAAAAAAATCACTATTGATAACTAATCTTTTTTTATTATTTAAAAAAGAGGTATTTTCTCTGAAATTTTTATCAACATAAAACTCAATTACTTTGTTTGCATATTTTAAATTTTTAATCGTTTTTTTTAATTTATTTTTATCTAAACCATCTCTTTTAAGATTTTCCATTAATTTTCTTACTCGAACTCTTTGATATTTTTCATCATGGTTTGTTGGATCTTCTACATAAAAATTAAAAACTTTTTTTGAAATAAAAATTAAATCCTCTTTTTTTATATCAATTAAAGGTCTTAATATGTTTTTTTTTTTTATTGTTGTCTTTATATCTAGAGATGTGAGACCTTTTATTCCACTACCCCTCAAAAGTCTTATAAAAAAATTTTCAATTAAATCATCCTCGTGATGCCCCATTAAAATATTTTTGATTTTTAATTGATTACATTTCTTGAAAAGTATTTCATATCTCTTTGTCCTAGCAATTGACTGGATGCTTTTATTTGGTTTCTTTCCTTTCCAGGTTAATACTTCTGATTTTATAAAGTTTCTTTTAAGCAAATTTAAAACGAAATTAGCCTCTTTTGTAGACTCAGGTCTGAGTTTATGGTCGATAATATAAAACTTTGATTTTAAATTTTTTTTAATTGCATAAATTTTAGATAAAAAAGCCAATGCAAGACTATCTGGACCACCTGAGACTGCAACTGCAAAACTTTCATCTAAATTTAAAGAGATCTCAAATTTTTTATAAATCTTATTTATTCTTTTATTATTTAAGTTATCTCTTAAAAGTTTAGGAATTTTGGTTGTTGCATTCGAATTTCTGAGACTCATATTTAGCTTTTTGTATCACAGATTGGTTTGCCTCTGGATATTGTTCTTCAACACCATTGATCATTTTGCAACCTTGATCTTTTTCTCCAATTTGTACCATTGATACACCAAGCTTTAATAAGTTTATAGGTGCTTTTTCACCTTTGGGGTATCTCTGATAACCTTCTAAATATGCTGAGGCTGCATCCGTATACAATTGTCGTATCCTAAAAGTTTCCGCATACCAATATTGAGCATTCCCAGCTAGATTATGTTCAGGATTTGTGTCGACGAACTCTCTGAATGCTCTTTCAGCAGTTGAATAATCTCCAACTTTTAAAAAGCTTGTAGCAAACTGATATTGTTTATCTGGAGACTCATTTGGAAGAATTTTTTCTTCAGCTTGAAAAGTTTCAGTTACTACTAAAGCTGTTGAGTCTACAGAATTTGTTTTTTGTGATGTTTCATTTGTCGCTGTATCTTTATATGATATCGATCCCAAATCTTGAGGTTGAGAACTTCCAGGTAAAACTTCTATTTGCTCATCATTCGTTTTTTTTGTTAATTTATTTGTAGTTACATCAGAAGACACAACATTTTCTAAGTCCTGAAATCTTATTTGATTATCTGCTTGCACTTTTGACATCCTGCTGGATAGTTTGTCTAACTTAAAATTTATTTCCTCAAACTTATTTGTAAGTTCCTGAAATTGATTTTCAATTTCTGAAAGTTTTAATAAATGTCTTGTAAGAACATCTTCTGAATTATTATCTAAATTTGAATTTAAACTCACAGAGCTATCACTATTTAATTCTATTGATCCTGAGTAGACTGCTTTTTCTAGAGTCTTTATATCTTTCTGAAGTTGATCTAATATTTCATAAATATTATGATTGTCAGCGTAAGAATAAGTTATTAAAAAAAAATTACTTAGACAAAGTGTAATAATTTTTAATTTTCTTAAAATGTATCGCATTAAAATAATCTTATGATTAAAATAATGGCAAAAAAAAGACCCTTAACTAATTGAATTAATTAAGGGTCTTAAATTTTTTAAAATTAATTTGCTTTTACTGTAACAGATCTTCTGTTTTTTGACCAAGCCAAAGGATTAGAACCAGAGTCAACTGGTCTTTCTTTTCCATAACTTAAAACTGAAATTCTGTTAGAGGAAATCCCATAAGTCATTAAATAATCTTTAGCAGCATTAGCTCTTCTTTCACCTAATGCTAAGTTATATTCTCTTGTTCCTCTCTCGTCAGCATGTCCTTCTAGCACGATTGTAATGTCAGAATTTTTTCTTAACCATGCCGCTTGTTTTCTTAAAGTTTCTCTTGATGCAGTAGTCAAAACTGACTCATTAGTTGCAAAGAAAACTCTGTCAGGAACACCTGAAGCTAAATATTCAACTGTATCAGTTCCAGTGTAAACATCCCCTTGCATTTGTCCTGTAGATTTTTTTGATGTTGCGCAAGCAGACAACACTAAACATGCAAATAGTACTAAAAAAGTGTTTTTTAAAATTTTATTTAATTTCATTAATGCTCCTTGGTCAATATTTCTTATAACTAACTTTTTCACAACTAATTAAATGTTTCAAGATAAAAAATCAACATATTTTCAGTTAATTACTTAATAAAGATGACCATGATGGGTCTGATGCATCAGTTGGAGTATCTACAAGCCTCTCATTATAGCCTGTTAAATCAATTGACCACAATTTAGCAGAAAAACCCTCTCCTTTATCATTAGTTTTAGTCTCTCTATAAAAAATTAAAACTCGTCCATTAGGCGACCAGGAAGGAGCTTCTTGATAAAAATTTTCTGTCAACAATCTCTCACCAGATCCATCAGTTCTCATTACACCGATGTAGAATTTACCTTTATGTAATTTTGTAAAAGCAATTAAATCACCTCTTGGAGACCAAACTGGGGTACCATATAAACCATTTCCAAAAGAAATTCTTTTAACATTACTGCCATCACTTTTCATGACATAAATTTGTTGGTACCCACTTCTGTCAGAGTTAAAACAAATAAATTTTCCATCCGGGGAATAAGATGGTGAAGTATCTATAGAGGGATGATTGGTAATTTTCTCTACAATTCTATTTTCTAAATCCATTGTATAAATATCTGAATTTCCATCCTTAGCAAAACTCATTATAATTTTTTTTCCATCTGGAGAAAATCTAGGAGCAAAAGTCATTCCTGGAAAATCTCCTACCACTTCTTGAATACCCGTCTCTATATCAAGAAGATATACTCTAGGTAAATTTCTAAAATAAGATAGATATGTTACCATTTGGCTTGTAGGATTAAACCTTGGTGTCAAAACAAGTTCATTGCCTAAAGTTAAAAATTTATTATTTGCACCATCTTGATCCATGATGGCTAATTTTTTAATTCTTTTTGTTTTTGGCCCCTCCTCAGCAACATAGATTATCCTAGTATCAAAATAACCTTTTTCTCCAGTCAGTCGCTCATAAACTTTATCTGTTATTATATGGCCAACACGTCTCCAATTGTTTGGCACTGTGGTAAATGCAAGAGCCATCATTTCTTTACCAGCAAGTACATCCCATAATCTAAACTCAACTCTAAGTTTATCATCTACATTTTTTACTTTACCTGTTATTAAAGCTTGAGCTTTAATTAAATTCCAATCCTCAAAACGTGGTTTTAGGTGAGCAATATCAGGTGCTTGAAGAAAAGCATTTTTATCTAATGGATTAAAAAGACCTGAAATTTTCAAATTTTTTTCGATAACTTTAGAAATTTCTGACCCAATATCTTTTTTCTTTAAAGTTTTCTCAAAACTCTTTTTTGACTCGTCATCAATTGATAATGGTGACACTGCAATAGGCAGTGGATTCAAATTTCCTCGTGTTATATCTACTTCAATAAGACCAAACGCTTTAGTAGGTATTATAAATATTAAAAATAAAATAATTAGATTTCTCATTAAAATATTCTATCCCTCTAACATTTCTCTTGCATCAAAATTTAATTGTAATTCTTTCCATCTTTCATAACCAGTTGTTGGAACTCTTAATGGTTGGCATAATTTTATTGCTCTTAAAGCACTTTCCGCCAAAACCTTGTAAAAACCCTGACCAGGTTTATTCATTCTTGCATGATCCAAAATCTCTGACTCTTGAATTGTTCCATCTGGATTCAGTTGAAGTTTAATTCTTACTAATAAATTTTCATTGTAAGGAAGACCTAAAGGAATACTCCAACAACCAAATATTTGGGCTTTTAAAGCATCCTCTTCGCTTAAAGATAAACCTGCGTTCTCAACATTTTTTTTTTGATCTTGTGTAATTTTATCATTTTTTTTTACGGTTTCAGCACTTTCAACTTTAGATTTATCAATTAAGGCCGCAATGTTATTTGGATCGAATAACTCTTTTTTTTCAAATTCAGAAACTTGCTTAACCTCATTGTCAATTTTTTCTGGATTCTGTTTATCTTCTTTTATTTTCTCAACCTTTTTAGGCTGATCATCTGGCAATGGAACTGCATCTGGTTTAATTTTTTTTACTTTTTTTGGGGGAGCTTGTTCTGATACCAACTTTTTTTCTTTCTCTTTAATTTTTTCAATAATTTTTTTTGCCTTAGGTGCGTAAGGAATATTAGTTTTATCAGTGATCTGTATTAATTCTACTGATACTATCGGAGGAAGATCAATTGGTTTTTTAGTTAAAAAAGGTAAACTGAAAGCTGTAATCATTATTAAAACTAGATGTGATACAGAAGATATAATTATACTTCTATTCACTTCTTACCTCTCTTTATAGGGCTCAGATATAAGTGCTACTTTAGTGAAACCAGATCCAGATAGTAAACCCATAATTTCCAACACTCGTCCATAATTAATTGTTTTATCGCCCCTCACATAAATTCTTGTATCAGTTCTATTTTTTGAAACCGCTAAGACTTTTGCTATTATTTTTTCATATTCGACTTTTGACTCTTGAATATAAATTTCACCTTTAGAGTTTATTGTTAAAGTCAGTGGTTCAGCTTCTTCAGGTAGAGAGTCAGCAGAACTTTCGGGTAAATCAACCTGAACACCTACAGTTAACAAAGGTGCTGTAACCATAAAAATGATTAAAAGCACTAACATTACATCCACAAATGGTGTTACATTTATTTCGCTCATTGGTTCTTTTGATGAGCGATTAAATTTAAAAGCCATTTTAGATAATCGTTAAAAATCTTTTTGAGAAATTTTCTAATTTTTGGGAATACTTAATTGAGTCATTATTAAATTTATTATATGCAACAACTGCGGGTATTGCTGCTAGTAAACCTAATGCAGTTGCAAATAAAGCTTCGGCTATCCCGGGTGCAACAATTGCCAAACTCGTATTCCTTGAAATTGCGATAGATTGAAAAGAGTTCATAATTCCCCAAACTGTTCCAAATAGACCTATGAATGGAGCTGTTGATCCTACTGTTGCTAAAAAAGTAAAACCTTTGGTGATTTTTGATATTTGTTTTTCAATACCCGTTTCTAACATTGTGGTCATTCTATTGTTTAGATCTGTCCTGGATCTTCTCTTTAATAAATTTTGCATCGCATCTTTAAATATCAAAGCCATTGGATCTTGAACGTTTGTTGGTAAATTATTATAAAAAGTTTCTGCAGATTTAGAATTCCAAAATTTTGTTTCAAATTCTTCAGTAGATTGATTTATTTTTTTGAACAATCTATATTTTTCAATTATTACTGCCCATGAATATATAGAACAAGCTATTAACATGATGATCACTGACTTAACTACTATGTCAGCTCTAATAAATAAATTTATTAAAGAAAAATCAGCGCTTGAGGCTAACCCAACTGCTTGAGACGTGATATCAGCTTCCATAACGTCTTCTCACACTTAAATGTGTCATGATTTTGTCTTAAATATTTAGAGCTATTCTTCAATTTTGTAAGTTTCATTATAAAAACTTGCTATCAAAATCGCATCGGCTTTATTTGAGTCTTTCTTTCTTGATAATTGAGATGAAAAATAAGGAAATATTTCTATTGCTCTTGTCCTGCTGGCATCTTTTTCAGAATTTAAAAGATTAAAATATTTTTTCCATTTTGCGGGCCTTACAAAGTACATCGGTAATTGCATCGCAGTGCAAATACCCTTTAAAATTCCAAACGATTGTCCAAAATTAAACATACTGGTAACGCCTTGACCAGGCATTGCAGAAACGTGTTCAATCACAACTCTAATTTCATTTTTTTCAAATTGTTTAATTCTTTTGGTAATTTCATTATAAACTTGCGAACCATTTACTTGTTTTTTATTTTTTTTTCCGTCTGTCATTATGGGCATTTCAATAACGTCTAGGATTTTTCCATTATCTAAAAAACAAATTGAACCAGAAATTCCAGGATCTATACCTATTATTAACATAATTTAATTTACAAATTCAGCGTTAGAATAAACATTTTGTACATCATCATTGTCTTCAAGTAATTCAAAGAAATTTATTAAATCTTCATTTTTTTCTTTAGAAATTTTTACACTATTGAGTGGCACCCATTCAATTTCTGTTGAGATGAAATTAGCAATTTCTTTTTCTAATTCTTTTTTAACATTATAAATTTCACTGACAGGACATTGTATTTCGTGAAAATCATTTTCCGATTTACATTCATCAGCTCCAGCATTGGTAGCTAGCTCAAAAATTTGATCATCAGAAACCTCTTTTTTATCAATCTTTATTATTCCTAATTGATTAAAATTATGAGAAGCAGAACCCTGGGTTCCTAGACTGCCACCTGCTTTTTGAAAAATTGTTCTAATACTGGACGCTGTTCTATTTTTATTATCTGTTAATGCTTCTATTATCACTGCTACTTTTTCTGGTCCAAAGCCCTCATACCTTAAATTTTCAAAATTTGACACGGTATTAACTGAAGATTTATCAATCGCTCTTTCTATATTTTCTTTGGGCATATTTGCTGATCTTGCAGCTTGAATCGCGGATCTTAATCTTGGATTCATTGCTGGATCTTTGTCCCCAAGTTTTGCTGCAACGGTTATTTCTTTCGACAACTTTGAAAAAATTTTAGATCTTTGCTTATCGGCTTTACCTTTTTTATGTTTTATTCCTGCCCAATGAGAATGTCCTGCCATAAACTAATTAAGTATTCTTTAGCTGACCTCCAAAAACATAGCTTTCAATTTTATTTGCTAAACCAGTTTTTATATCACAATCAACAATTACTCCACTTAAAGTAGCATCACCAGTTGCCGGAAAATGTTTGGTTGACTCTTTTTTCATAAATCTGTTCAAAGAGTTATCTTTATTCATTCCAATAACTGAGTCATAATCACCACACATGCCTACATCTGTTTGATAAGCTGTCCCATTTTTCAAAATTCTTGCATCATTTGTTGGAATGTGTGTATGCGTTCCAACCACTAAAGTAGCTTTACCATCGAAAAAATGCCCTATCGCATTTTTTTCACTAGTAGTTTCTCCATGAAAGTCAACAACTAGAAAATCATAATCCTCTTTTAGTTTGTGCTCTATTAAAAATTTTTCTGAAATCTCAAATACATCGTCACATTTTTTCATAAAAACATTTCCCATTAAATTTAAAACGCCAATTTTTATATTTTTTTTATTTTGAAAAATTTCAAATCCTTTACCTGGTGCTGGCTCAAATAAATTTTTTGGGCGAAGTAACCTATTTTCATTATCGATAAACTTCATAATATCTTTTTGATCCCAAACATGATTACCAGTGGTGATGACATCAACACCACATTTAAAAAAGTCTTCACAGATTTCTTTTGTTAATCCAACGCCTGCCTCAGCAGCATTTTCTCCATTAACAATTACAAAATCGATTTTATTCAATTCTTTTTGGCTTAAAAGATTATTTAATAATTTCGAACAACCTGTATTCCCCACTACATCACCTAAAAATAAAATTCTCATATCAAATTTTAATCTGTTACAATAAAATCCAGTTTCATATCATATTTTTTTGCTGGTATTTTTTTTACTTTTTGAAAAGAATAAGCTAACCCAATTAATTTAACTTTTCTGTATTTTTTTACCTTATTTATGTACCTATCATAATAGCCACCTCCATAACCTATCCTATTTAAATGATTATCAAAAGCTACAAGTGGTACTAAAAGAATATTTGGATAGACAATTTGGTTTGATGTAGGTTCAGGTATTCCATATTTATTTATTGATAAAGGCTCTTTTGTTGACCAGCACAAAAAGTCCATTTGATTATTTTTTTTAATTTTTGGCAATGATATTTGATAACCAAGTTTTTCAAGTTTATTTAGAATTTGAATTGAGTCAACTTCATGATTATATGGATAATAACCACCAATTATTTTTCTTTTTACTTTTTCTTTTTTTAAAATTTTTACAATATTACTAAATTTTACGACTAAATTTTTATTGTTATATAGTTTTCTTGCTTTTAATATTTTTTTTCTGATCTCGGATTTATTCACTGAGGTTTTAATTAGAAATATTTTCTAAATTTGCTTTTTCAACAAAATTTGAAATTTCATCAGCAGCTTCGTCAATTAACTTCTCATAACTCTTTTGATTTATTTCAATTTCATTTTTTAATTTAAGGTGATCTTTATTAAGTGAGTTTATTTCCAGCTCTTTCTTATCTCTGTACTCATAAATTAAAGTTTTGAGTTCTTTAAATTTATTTGAAAGATCTCTCAACTCATTCTTTTTTTGATCTACTTTTTTTTTAGTTTCATAATATTCATCCATTACTTTAACAGCTGTTATTAGTAGAAGTTTATTCTCTCCAAGGTTCCCAAGATCATTTTTCAGATTATTAAATTTCTGATTGATTTGAATTAATAATTCTTCAAGATGCTCTTCTTGACCATCCTCACAAGACAACAAAAATTCTTTTCCGTTAAACTTAATACTTACGTTTGCCATTTATCTATCTCATCTAACAAAATATCTGTTTCTTGATTTAATTCATCAATTTTTTCAGAAAACTCAATCTGTCTTTTTTGTTCGGCCTTTTCTTGATTTTGTAATTCGTCCAATTTTTTACTTAAATTATTATAATCATTAATTAAACTTTTATATTTTTCTTCTATTTCTTGCTTTTCAATTTCTAATTGATTTTTTTGACTACTTAAATTCTCTATATTTTTTTTAACGTCAGGGTTTTTAAAGTTTAAATTTTTTAATTTTGCCAAAGCTAAATTTAGTTTTTTTTCTTTTTCGATCACAGAATTCATATATATATAATTATATTATTAAATAGAATCTTCTTAGTCTAGGCAGGATAATTACTTGAGTAAACTTTATAAAGAATTAGCGAATTGTATAAGATTTTTGTCTATAGATGCTGTTCAAAAAGCTAATTCTGGGCATCCAGGTATGCCTATGGGAATGGCTGATGTTGCAACTGTTCTTTTTAAAGATTTCTTAAACTTTAATCCTAAAAATCCAGATTGGATTAATAGAGATAGATTTGTTCTTTCAGCAGGACATGGTTCTATGTTACTTTACTCGCTCCTCTATCTGACGGGTTATAAAAGTATTTCTTTAAGAGAAATTAAAAAATTTAGACAACTAAATTCAATATGTGCAGGTCACCCCGAATATCATCCAAGCACTGGCATTGAAACTACAACAGGTCCTTTAGGACAGGGAATTTCAAATGCAGTTGGTTTTGCAATCTCAGAAGAAATTTTAAAAAAAAGATTGGGAAAAAAAATTATCAATCATAAAACTTACGTTTTAGCAGGTGATGGTTGTTTGATGGAGGGAATAAGTCATGAAGCTTTAAGTCTTGCTGGACACCTAAAACTTAAAAACCTGATATTACTTTTTGATAACAATTCAATCTCAATAGATGGTCCAACAAGCTTAGCAGTATCTGATGATCATGAAAAAAGGTTAAAAAGCTATGGCTGGAATTATTTAAAAATTAATGGACATAATTTTAAAGAAATAACAAAGGCTCTTCAAAAAGCACAAAAATCAAAAAAACCTACAGCAATCTCTTGTAAAACAACGATTGGTTACGGATCCCCAAATAAAGGTGGTAAAGCCTCATCTCATGGCAGTCCATTAGGTGAAGATGAAATAAAATTAGTCAGAAAAAAATTAAACTGGCCACACAATACTTTTGAAATTCCAAAAAACTTAATGGAGCATTGGAGATCAATAGGTAAAAAAGCATCAAATAAAGCTAATAAGAAAAAAAAAAAATTTTCACTCAGATTTAATAAAAATACTATCAATGCAGAAATAGATAAAGCAAAATCGGACTACTTAAAAAAATTACAACCAATAGCAACTAGAAAATGTTCAGAAAAATTTTTAGAAATTGCAACCAAACTTCCAAATTTAATTGGTGGATCAGCAGATTTAGCAGGATCCAATAATACAAAAACCAAAAATCATAAAATTATTCAATCAAATGATTTTTCCGGGAATTATATCCATTTTGGAGTAAGAGAACATGCGATGTGTGGTATTATGAATGGTATCTCACTTCATAGTGAGCTTGTTCCTTATGGTGGAACTTTTTTAATATTTAGCGATTACTGTAAACCATCAATAAGACTATCGGCTATGATGAAACAAAAAGTTATTTATGTTTTTACACATGATTCAATTGGTCTTGGAGAGGATGGACCAACCCATCAACCAATAGAACAATTGACAAGTTTACGATCAATACCGAATTTAAATGTTTTTAGACCTTCTGACTTAATAGAAACTTTTGAGTGTTGGCAATTGGCATTAAATAGCAAAAGTTCTCCAAGTGTAATAGCCCTAACAAGACAAAGCTTAAATCCAGTTCGTACAAAAAAATCATCAAAAAATTTGTCTATGGTTGGCGCTTATGAAGTTTTAAGAACTAGTAATAAAATAAGTGCAACTATTATAGCAACAGGATCTGAAACTAGTCTTGCAATAGACGTTAGTCATAAATTAGCCACAGATGGCATTTACTCAAAAGTAATATCAATGCCTTGTCAGGAATTATTTGATCAACAAAGTGAAGCCTACAAAAATAAAATTTTAAATGAAACTAAGCTTGTAATTTCTATAGAGGCCTCTGAAACTGGTTATTGGAAAAAATATACTGGCAGCAAAGGACTAAATTTTGGAATTGATGATTTTGGAAAAAGTGCGCCTTATAAAGATATATATAATCACTTTGGATTAAGCTCAGAGATAATAGTTAAAAAAATTAAAAAAAGATTATGACAATCAAAATTGGAATAAATGGAATGGGTCGAATTGGAAGAATGATTATTCGATCAATTATCGAGAGTAAAAATAAAAATATAGAAATTAAATACATCAATAATAGAACTAATTCTGAAACGTGTTCATCTCTATTAAAATATGACTCTATTCACGGAAAATTTAATGCAGAAATAGATTTTGATGAAAATCATATTATTATCAACAAAAATAAAATTTTATTTGGCCAAGAAACAAATTTAAATGATATTAATTGGAATAAATATGGAGTGGATTATGTTTTAGAGTGTACAGGTAAATTTAACTCTAAAGAAAAATTACTAGCACATATTAATAATGGTGCAAAAAGAGTTATTGTCTCTGCTCCGTGTAAAGATGCTGACAAAACTATTGTTTATGGAGTAAATGAGAATGAGTTAAAAAAAGAGGATAAAATTATATCTGCTGCTTCTTGCACAACAAATTGTCTCGCCCCTGTGGCCCATGTTTTAAACGAAAATTTCGAAATTGAAAAAGGGTTTATGACTACAATTCACTCCTTCACAAGTGACCAAAGAATATTAGATAATTCTCATAAAGACCCAAGAAGAGCTAGATCGGCAAGCCAGTCTATTGTGCCAACCTCAACAGGTGCATCAAAAGCAATTGGTGAGATTATACCTTCCCTTAAAGGTAAATTAGAAGGTGTTGCTATGAGAGTCCCTACGCCTAATGTTTCATTGATTGAACTAGTCTTTTGCACAAAAAAAGACATTACAATTGATAAAATTAATTTAGCATTTCAAAATTTTAGCAAAAAAAATAAAATTCTTCAAACCACAAAAGAAAAACTTGTTTCAATCGACTTTAATCATAATCCTGCTTCTTCAATAGTAGACGAAGGCTTAACAAAAGTGGTGAGTAAAAATATGGGTAAAATTTCAGCCTGGTATGATAATGAATGGGGTTTCTCAAATAGAATGTGTGATATTGTCGAATATCTTCATAAGAATTCTTAATGAACTATATTAAAGATTTTGAAAATCTTAGTAGTAAAAGAGTTTTATTAAGATTAGACCTTAACGTCCCATTGAAAAATGGACACATTATCGATGAAACAAGAATAATAAAGATCATACCTATTCTCGAATTTTTAATAAAAAGAAATTCAAAAATTTTAATAATTTCTCATGTCGGACGTCCTAAAGGCAAATTTAATAAAGATCTCTCCCTTAAACCAATTTGTGATTACTTAGAAAAAAAGATAGAAACTAGAATCAACTTTATAAGTGATGACATTTTAAAAATCAAAAGAAATGATTTATTTAAAGAGCCTGATGAGAAAGTCATCTTTTTTGAAAACATAAGATTTTATGCAGAAGAAGAAAGGAATGAGTCAAATTTTTCAAAACACCTAGCTAGTTTTGCAGATTTGTTCGTAAATGATGCTTTTTCTTGCTCACATAGAGCACATGCTTCAGTATGCAAAATTACAGAATTTTTGCCATCATTTGCTGGATTACAATTTGAAACTGAAGTAAATGCTTTAAAAAAAGTCACTATTGAAATCAAAAAACCAATTACTTGTATTATTGGTGGATCAAAAATTTCTACAAAAATAGATATAATCAAAAATTTAATACCTAAATTTAACAACATAGTCTTTGTGGGAGGTATGGCTAACAATATTCTGAGCTTCAAAGGTAATAGAATTGGAAAATCAATTTGTGAAGAAAATTGCAAAAGTATAATAAAAGAAATCTTTGAGATTTCAAAAGATCAACTTTGTGAAATTACTTATCCAGAAGATGTATTAACAGGCAAAAGCACAGATGGTGACGCTCAAACAAAAGATCTTAAGGATATAGCAAATGATGATTTAATCTTAGACTTGGGACCAAAAACACTAAAAAAAATTAAAAATATTATTGAAAATAGCAAAACTGTCTTGTGGAATGGTCCTGCTGGTTATTTTGAAAATCCAAATTTTGCTGAGGGAAGTTTTGAGATTGCGAAAACGATTATTAAAAAAAATAGAGATAATTCAATTTATTCTGTTGTTGGCGGGGGGGATACAGTGGCTGTTATAAGTAAAATAAATGCGATTAAAGATTTTAATTTTGTTTCAACTGCTGGTGGTGCTTTTTTAGAATACCTTGAAGGAAAAGAACTTCCTGGTATAAAAGCCCTGAATTAAAATGTCAGAACTGAATAATATAGCACTAAAAATTTTAGAAAACGGTAAAGGAATTTTAGCTGCAGATGAAAGCACTGCAACAATGACTAAAAGATTAGACAGTGTAAATGTCCCCTCAACCCCAGAAAACAGATTGTTTTTCAGAGAAACACTTTTTAGCTCATCCTCAATGAAAGATTGTATTGGAGGTGTAATTCTTTATGATGAAACAATTAAACAAACATCATCCAAAAAAAATACAATTCCAGAATTAATATCAGATATAGGCTCATTGCCAGGTATCAAAGTAGACACAGGAGCAAAAATTTTAGCTGGTTCTCCAGATGAAAAAATTACTGAGGGTCTTGATGGGTTAAGGGAAAGATTAAAAGAATATTACAAATTAGGTGCAAAATTTACTAAATGGAGAGGTGTTTATAATATAAATAAAAATTATCCAAGCAAACTCTCAATACACTCTAATGCACATGCATTGGCAAGATATTCTGCTCTAGTTCAAGAGTGCAACATGGTTCCAATAGTTGAGCCTGAGGTTTTAATGGATGGTGATCATTCTGCTAAAGAGTGTTTAGAAAAAACTTCTGAAGTTATAAAAAAATGCTTTGAAGAACTAATAATACATAAAGTAGATTTGAAGGGAATTATACTCAAACCTAATATGGTTTTATCTGGAAACAGTTCTAAAGAAAAAATTACTAATGAGGAAGTGGCAAAATTAACTTTGGAATGTTTAAAATCCTCAGTACCCCCAGAAGTTCCGGGCATAGCTTTCCTATCAGGAGGTCAGTCCGAAATAGAAGCAACAGAAAATTTGAATTTAATTAATAAACACAATAATACAGGTTTTGTGATGAGTTATTCTTATGGTAGGGCTCTTCAGCAAAGCGCCTTAAAGTATTGGTCTAAAAACATAAAGGATCTTGAAGGCACTCAGCAGATTTTTAACCACCGAGCCAAAATGAATACATTAGCTGCTCAAGGAAAATGGTCAAAAGATCTTGAGATATAATAAAAAAAGATTTATCTACCTAATATCCCCACCTAAAATTGAAAAAAATTTTTTTAAAAATTTAAATGAAGTATTGAAACAAAAAAAAACAAGTTTTTTTCAACTACGACTTAAAAAAAATAGTTTCAAAAGAAAATTAATAATTGGAGGCAAAATTAAAAAGATATGTAAAAAATTTAAGGTAAAATTTATAATTAACGATGACGTATACCTTGCAAAAAAATTAAATGCAGATGGATGCCATCTTGGTCAAAAAGATATGAAAATTAAAGAGGCAAGAAAATTAATTGGAAAAAAAATAATTGGGATTACATGTCATAATTCAATTAAGTTAGCAAAAAATGCGATAAAAAATAAAGCGGACTATTTAGCTTTTGGAGCTTTTAATTCATCTAAAACAAAAAAAGTTAAATATAAAGCATCCATAAGTTTGCTTAAAAAAGCTCAAAAGATCACAAACACTCCAATTGTTGTAATCGGTGGTATTAACTTTAATAATTATAAAAATCTTTTGTTGAATAAGGCAAACTTTTTAGCTATTTCAGGCTACATTTGGAAAAATAAAAAACTTAAACCAAAGAACGCGATAAAAAAATTAATATGAAAATAAATGCAGGTGAAATTAGAGTGGGCATGTTGCTAGAATATAAAAATGATTTGTGGCAGGTGCTGAAAACACAGCATGTTAAACCTGGAAAAGGTGGAGCATTTGCACAAGTGGAGATGAAGAGTGTAAACAAAAATACCAAACTTAATGAAAGATTTAGATCCAATGAAACAATTGAAAAGGCCTCATTAGAAGAAACTAATTTTACATTTTCATATGAGGACCAAGAAAAGTACTTTTTTATTAATCCAAAAACTTTTGAACAAACAGAAATTCAAAAAAGTCTAATTGGTGAAAAAGGGAAGTTATTGACTGAAAATCTTGAGGTAACTATAAGTTTTTATAATGATAACCCAATTTCTGTAGATTTACCAAACCAGGTAACTTGTAAAATTGAAACCACAGATGCTGCATTAAAAGGTCAAACTGTTTCATCATCTTATAAACCTGCAGTTTTAGAAAATGGATTAAGTATTCAGGTACCGCCATTTATTGAAGCGGGAGATAATGTTGTCATAGATACCAGAAATTTAGAATACATCAAAAAAATTTAATTTATGAATTCAATATCTGCAAATCTCAATGTGATGATAAAGGCATGTGAAAAAGCATCTAAAATTTTAATAAGAGATTTTGGTGAATTAGAGAAGTTACAAGTATCCAAAAAAGGACCAAGAGATTTTGTAACTAATTCTGATGTTAAAGCAGAAAAAATAATTATAGAGGAGCTAAAAAAAGCAAGACCAAACTATTCAATCATTAGTGAAGAGAGTGGTGTTGAAAAAAATAAAGATATTTCTAATTCATGGATAATTGATCCTATTGATGGAACAATTAATTTTTTACATGGAATACCACATTTTGCAATATCCATTGCTTTGAAATCAGACGATGAGATTATATGTGGATTGATTTTTGATCCTATTAAAGACGAAATGTTTTATGCTGAAAAGAATAATGGAGCTTTTTTTAACAATCAGCGAATAAGAGTCTCAAAAAAAAACAATTTAGATGAATGTTTATTTGCAGTTGGAAAATTAAAGAATGAACCAGGCTTAACTTATAGAAGATCCGGATGTGCTGCACTTGATATTGCATACGTAGCATCTGGAAGACTAGATGGATACGCACAAAGTAACTTAAATTTATGGGACATAGCTGCAGGTATAGTTTTAATTAAAGAAGCTGGTGGATTAATAAATGATATTGATCTTAATAGTATTAAAAATATAAAAGTTTTAGCTTCATCGGTAGAAATAAATGCCAAATTCATTGAAAAACTGGGCAACTTTTAATTGTTTTAAAAATTTCTTTTGTTATAAGTCTCGTGATGAAAAAAAAAATACACCCTAATTACCATACTATAAAAGTTGAAATGACTGATGGGTCTCAATTTGAGACAAGGTCTACTTGGGGCGCTGAGGGTGATATACTTAAACTAGAAATTGATCCAAAATCACATTCTGCTTGGACGGGCGGAAAACAAAAATTATTAGATAAAGGTCGCATAAGTAAATTTAACAAAAAATTCCAAAATTTTAGGTCAGAAAATAAAAGTTAATGACAAACGCTCCCTTAATGCCTATGGCAACAGCTGTATGGCTTGTAGAAAATACAACACTTACTTTTAAACAGATAGCCGATTTTTGTAATTTGCATGAAGTAGAGGTTCAAGGGATAGCTGATGGAGAGGTTGCAAAAGGAATTAAAGCTTATAATCCAATAATCTCAGGACAGCTTTCAAGAGAAGAAATTGAATTATCCTCAAAAGATCAATTAAGGCCTTTAGAAATAAAAAATACTGACATTCAAATATCAAATTCTGAAAAAAAAATTAAAAAATATGTCCCGCTATCAAAAAGACAAGACAAACCAGATTCAGCATTATGGCTTATTAAAAATCATAACATTTTAAAAGACTCACAAATTGCAAAGCTTGTGGGGGTGACTAAAAATTCTGTCACCTCAATAAGAAATAAAAGTTATTGGAATTATAATAATTTAAATCCAAAAGACCCCGTTGCTTTAAATTTATTTTCTCAAAAGGATTTGATTCAAGCATTAGAAAAAGCTGAAAGACGAATTAAAAGAGAAAAAAAAGAGAGAGAAAAACAAAAACAATCAATATAATCCCTTATTGTGAATAAATTAGATAGACATAAAAATATAAAAATGTTAACTACACATTTTTTTGGAGGTATTTATTAAAATAGAAGTCAAAGATAATAATGTAGAACAAGCTCTTAGAGTTTTAAAAAGGAAACTTCAAAGAGATGGTTTTTTTAAGGTAATAAAATTAAAAAATACTTATGAAAAACCCTCTGAAAAGAAAAAAAGAATACTCCAGGAAAATATTAAGAGAGTTAAAAAACTTAATAAATTAAAAAATAGAATTTAAATATATCGCGGGGTGGAGCAGTCTGGTAGCTCGTCAGGCTCATAACCTGAAGGTCGGCGGTTCAAATCCGTCCCCCGCAACCAAATTTACATAAATTTTAAGCAAAAAATTAAAAATTAATTAATTTTTTTTTTTTTCTTAACTTAGTGCTTGATATTTTTTTTGTTCTTTTAAATATTTTCAAATATTTTTTATCAATATCATTTTTGTTATCATTGCCATGCACTAGATAATCAATTTTATTTTTAATCAAAAATTTTTGAGAAATAAAATAATTAGATGGAATTACTTTTGAAACATATCTAATAGACTCTAAAACTTCTTTTCTATGATTAAAGTTTAATGGAGATTTGAATTTTTTATATTTTAAAATATCTTTGTCTTTAGTAAGTGCAACTATCACTTTTCCATAACTAGAAGCTTTTTTTAGAATTCTGATATGTCCATGATGAATTAACGAACAAGTCATATCTACTAAAATTTTTTTATTTTTTTTCATCAATTATTAAATAATCAAGAATTTTTCCTTTTGCTTTTGCTCCTAAATGAGCCTCGCCCAAATGACAAACTACTGAACCTGGTAATTTTACCCTAGGTTGATACAAAATAACTTTTGAAGAAGTACCTTTAATTTTACATTTCAGATAAGTGCAAATTAAGGGTTGATTTTTTTTCGGAAATAAAACGTAATCCTTAAATTTTTTTAATATTAGTTTTTTATTTATAACAACAGATTTTCTAAAAGATTTAAAATTCTTAAGTATCAATTCCAAAGATTGAATTGAATGATAAGGTCCTGTCATTTTTTTATCCCTAGCACTTATTAAATTCAATACAAATGAATTTACTTTATTTTTTGGCATTTGATTATAGCAAATAAAACCAGCTCCTGTTAAACCTAACAGGCCTTTACAGGAGCTAAATGAAACCACGTCTGCATATTTGTGATCCTTCTCTAAACCAAAAGATGCAGTTGCATCTATAGCCAGTTTCGATTTGGAGGATCTACATACTTTTCTAAGATCATTCATTGAGAGTTTTAAACCACAGCTAGTTTCTGTATAACAAGCCCAAATCCAATCATATTTTTTTTTTACTTTTTCCAAATTATTCCATTCGACCTTATCAATTCTTTTTATAAAGTTATGAGTTTTTTTTGCGAATAAAGCTAAATTATACAATCGATCTGAATAATATCCTGTTGAAACAATTAAAACTCTACCTCTTAAAAAATTTAAAGAAACCATTTCAAGAACCGTACTACCAGAGCCTTGGGTAGTTATAATATTTTTGTGACCTGATAATTTTTTTATTTTTGACAAAACCTTTTTTTCAGTATTTTGATAAGATTTATCACCTCTTCCAAAAGCTGGATTTAAATTAATTAGATTCGCTTTTGATAAGCTTGCAGGTCCAGGGGTAAAAAGTATTTTTTTTGAATTTTTTTTTTCAATTAAAAGGTCCATAATCAAAAGACTTGGTATCAGGCTTATATTCTAAATTTTGATTTTTTAGAATCTATTAAAAAACCTTTTACAGTTTCCCTAGTAAGTTTATCAAAAGATTTACCAAAATTTTGAATTTTTTCAATAATTGATGGGGGTATCGTTATTATATGACAACCTATTTGTTTCGCTTGAATATAATTATAAGGTTCTCTTACACTGGCCCATAAAATTTTCACATTTTTATAACTTTTTACCATTTTGATACTATTTATTAATTCAGGTAATGGATCTTTTCCTGTATCACCTGCTCTTCCGGCAAAGATTGAAATGATAACTTTTGTTTTTTTATTTATAACTCTTAGAATTCTGGCTGTTTGTTTAGCTGTATAAACTGCTGTAATATTTAACTTAATATTTCTTTTATTTAAATCTTTTATTACTCTTCCTGTAAATTGGCTTTTAGAATTGACCACAGGTACTTTTACATAAACATTTTTACCCCAAGTATTAATCTTAATTCCTTGTTCCAACATTGACTTAAAATTATCAGCAAATACCTCAAATGAAATTGGTTTACTTTTACAAACTTGAAGTATTTGTTTTGAATATGATTTATAGTTTTTTGCTCCTGCTTTTCTCATTAAACTAGGATTTGTGGTGAAGCCCTTGACTATTTTTTTTTTGCTAAATTTTTTAATTTGATTTAAATCTGCAATATCACAGAAAATTTGAGTACTCATAAATTTTTAGTTATATCCTCTGTCATTTTTTTCGCATCTGCAAAAAGCATTAGTGTGTTTTCTTTGTAAAAGAGATCATTATCAATACCCGCATACCCTGGTGAAAGACTTCTTTTGACAAATAATACTGATTTGCATTTTTCTACATCTAGAACTGGCATTCCATAGATTGGACTTTGTGGATCTGTTTTTGCAACTGGGTTAGTCACATCATTTGCTCCAATTACAAATGCTACATCTGCATTAGCAAAGTCATTATTAATTTCCTCTAATTCAAAAACTTCGTCGTAGGGAACATTAGCCTCTGCTAATAAAACATTCATATGTCCAGGCATTCTCCCTGCAACAGGATGAATGGCATAAGATACTTTAATATCGTTTTTCTTTAAAGTATCGACCATTTCTCTTAAAGCATGCTGAGCTTGAGCAACTGCCATTCCATATCCAGGTACTATTATTACTGATGAAGCATTTTTCATTAAGAAAGCTGCATCATCAGCATTACCACTTTTTACCGGTCGCTGTTCTTTTGAAGAAACACTAGAGGCTTCATCTGTAGCACCAAATCCACCTAAGATTACATTAAAGAATGAACGATTCATTCCTTTACACATTATATATGATAATATTGCTCCAGATGATCCAACAAGCGCACCAGTAATTATTAAAGCTGTATTTTCTAGAGTAAATCCGATACCAGCAGCTGCCCAGCCTGAATAAGAATTAAGCATAGAAATAACTACTGGCATATCAGCCCCACCAATTGGGATTATTAAAAGAAATCCAATTAAAAATGAGACACCTAACAGAATCCAAAATAAGTTCGATGATTGCGTTGAACATAACAAATAAATTAAAACGATTATTGAAATTAAAATTATAGCGTTTAATGGGTGTTGACCTTTAAAGGTGATTGGTGAACCTGACATTATTCCTTGTAACTTTAAAAAGGCAATTATTGAACCAGAGAATGTGATAGCTCCAACAGCCGCTCCAATTGACATTTCTATTAAACTACCAAGCTTTATGTTTCCTGGGCTTCCAAGATTAAATGCTTCAGGATTTAAAAAAGCTGATATTGCAACAAATACTGCAGCGAGCCCAACTAAGCTATGAAACCCAGCTACTAATTCAGGCATTGCTGTCATTGGTATCTTATAAGCTATGAAAGCTCCTAAAGAACCCCCAACTAAGATGAATATTAGAACATATACAAATCCGGTCGAAAAATTACCAGTAGATAAAAAAGTTACAGTTACAGCTATTATCATTCCAAGAATACCAAAAAAATTACCTTGTCTTGATGTTTCAGGAGATGACAGACCTCTTAAAGCTAAAATAAAGAGCACACCAGAAACTAGGTAAAATATTGCTGATAAGTTTGCTGATATCATTTTTTATCCTTTTTCTTTTTTTTGTACATCGCAAGCATTCTTTGGGTTACTAAAAAACCACCAAAAATATTTATCGCCGCCAATGCAATAGCTAAAAAACCAAAAATACTAGAAATATTAAACACACTATCTTCGTTACTAGATAACCCTGCAATTATTGCCCCAACAATAATTACAGATGAGATTGCGTTAGTAACTGACATTAAAGGAGTATGTAATGATGGAGTAACACTCCAAACAACATAATACCCTACAAATATTGAAAGGATAAATATACTTAATCTGAATATTAAAGGATCAATTTCCATATTTTATTTAATAAGTGTTTTTTCTATTATTTCGTCTTCTAAATTAATATTTAATTTTTTATTTTCTTTATCAAATAAGTTCTCAATGAAATTAAACATATTTTTTGCGTATAAACTAGAGGCAGACACTGGTAATTTATTTAAAATATTACTTTCACCCATAATTTTTACTCCATTTTTTTCAATAATTTCATCTGCTTTTGTAAATGCAGTGTTGCCACCCTGTACAGCGGCTAAGTCATAAATAACAGATCCAGCTTGCATATAATTGATCATATCCTCTTTGATAATCACAGGTGCTTTTTTCCCAGGTACCAATGCCGTGCAAATAACAATATCAATTTTTTTTAAAGTTTCAGAAAGTAATACCTCTTGTTTTTTTTTAAATTCATCAGAGGCCTCCTTCGCATAGCCACCTTCAGTTTCTAAATTTTCAGTACCTTCGACCGTTAAAAATTTTCCACCTAAACTTTCAACTTGTTCTTTTGATGCCATTCTTACATCTGTAGCAAAAACAATACCCCCCATTCTTTTTGCGGTTGCTATTGCTTGTAAGCCGGCAACACCAGCTCCAACAACTAAAATCTTTGCTGCTGGAATTGTACCAGCGGCTGTCATCATCATAGGAATAGCTTTCTCAAAATAAGCAAATGACTCAATTACTGCTTTGTATCCAGCTAGATTCGCTTGAGAAGACAAGATGTCCATTGATTGAGCTCTGGTTATCCTTGGTAATAATTCTAATGAAAAGAGATTTATTTTTTTTTGCTTTAATTTGTCTAATCTTTCTTTGTTATCATAAGGGTTTAAAACACCAACAAGAGTTTTATCTTCTTTGATTAATGAACATTTATCCTCAGACAATAATCCTAACTGGACAATTATGTTTGAAAGATTTATGACTTCATTTTCATCATCTGAAAATTTAACACCTAAATTTTTAAATTTATCATCAGAAATTCCTAAGTGGACTCCATAATTTTTTGACAAATGAACTTCAAATCCTATTGAAATATACTTTTTGGCGATTTCAGGAGTAATTGAAATTCTTTTTTCTTTTTTTTGATTTTCTGAAACTGATCCGATTTTCATTGAAAAATTCTATAATAAGAATATCGCCATTAGTACCAATACTAACACTACCGCGACAGTTCCCCACAACACAAATTTGGTAAAACTATTCCAAGTTTTTTTATGGTTTTCATTATCCATAAAAATTATTTTTGTCTTGCTTTAAATTTAGGATTAGATTTGTTAATTATATAAACTCTTCCTCTACGTCTTACAAGTTTGGAATTTAAATCTCTTCTTTTGATTGATTTCAGTGAACTTTTAATTTTCATAATTTTAAAGAGTTTAGCCTGGCAAAGTCCTACTCTTCCATGTCTTAAGACAAAGTACCATCGGCGCTGAAAAGCTTGACTTCCGAGTTCGGAATGGGATCGGGTATTACCTCTTCGCTATAATCACCAGGCGAGGTATTTATACCTAAAGAAAAATTTTAGTCAAAGAAAAATAAAAAATGTTTACTTCGTGAAAGAATAAAAAATAATAGCTTTTAGAGCAATAAATGCATCTTTTAGACCAATTTTTTTACCTTCTTCATATGATCTCCCATTATAGGTTATAGGAACTTCAAAAAATTTGAAATTTTTTTTTGCTAATTTAATAGTTACTTCTGGTTCGAATGAAAAACTTTTTTCTTTGAGATTTACACTTTTTAGAGCTGAAGACTTAAATGCTTTATATCCAGTTTCCATGTCAGTTAAATTTAAATTAATACATAAATTACAAATAAAAGTTAAAATCTTATTTGCTAAATAATGCCAAAAAAAATGTATTCTTACGTATTTCCCACCACCAAGGAATCTAGATCCATAAACTATGTCTGCATTTGTCTCAAAAAAAGGAATTAATAATTTATCATAATCAGATGGATCATACTCTAAATCTGCATCTTGGATTAAAGTAATTTCGCCAGTTATATGTTTAAGTGCAGTATGTATCGCAGCACCTTTTCCTAAATTACTATCGTGGAAATAAATTTGAACTTTTTCTTTAATTGGCAAATTTTTTAATATTTCATTTGTGCCATCGTTCGAACAATCATCAACAATAATGATTTCATATTTTGAAATTTCATGATTTTTTAAACTTTGAATTATTTTTTCAAGAATTTTTTCAATTGTATCTTTTTCATTATAACATGGAATTATAATTGAAAACTTAAATGTTTCTCTATTAATCATATTCAATTAATTTATTTATTTATTATTAAATATCCATTTTTTTTTCTAATATGCAGTTTGTTAGAAGAACAGATGAATGGAATATCCCAACAAAGTCTACCTTGCCAACCATTTGATGAGTTATTCTTAATGTCGGGCTGATAAATTTTTACTAACTCGTTAGTATTTTTTTCATTAAGTATAAATGCATTATCTATTTTTAAGATACCAAAAAATATAGTATCAACTTTATTTAATCTTATCATATTTTTTGAAAAACTGTATAGAATAAAAGTTATCATAAAAATGAAAAAAAATTTTTTTGAAAAATTTTTTGATATTGAACTATTGATCAGCAGAACAAAAATTAGAGTCAAAAATAGATGTATTGCAAACCTATAAACTGGAGAAAAATTAAGCCAAAATAAAAAACCAAAGAATAAAAAAATATATAGCCCTAACTTATCTTTTAAAATAAATCTATGATTAATCTTTTGTTTTTGTATCGAAAAAAATAACAACAATGGCAGAATTATAGTTAAGAGGTGTTCTGAAATCTCAACAAAGTTTCTCTTAAACCAAAAACTTAACCAATTAAAATTTTCAAGATATTCCCTGGGAGTATAAATATCATTTGCTACACCATAACTTTTATTAATTAATTTAAGTTGTTTTGATAATTCTAAATTTTCCTCACTAAACCAACTTACATTTAAGCATGTCAGTTTGGATGGAAAAAAAAAGCATCCAGTATAGATAAATTGTTGAATTAAAAATATTGTTAATAAACTATATATTAATAAAAACTTAAAATTAAAAATATCAAATTTCAAAACTTTGAAATGTTTCAAGTAAAGGAAAATTGGTAATAAAATGAGAGGGATTGTGCTTAATTTTATTAGAATTGAAAAAAAAGTAAAAATTGAAATTAAAAAAAAATATTCTTTTCTTTCACTTATCAGATCTACTTCAGAAAACTTTAAGAAAAAATAAATACTCAGAATGGAAAAAATAGATGTCGGTAAATCTACTCCAAACTCAGAAATTCTAGTAAATTTTAGAATGAAATAAAATATTGTTGTAAGCAGAAAATAATCACTTGCTAATTTGTCATTTTTTGAAATTAATTGTTGAAAAGAAAAAAGTACGAACGCTACAAATAATAAAAAACTAGGTAAAGTTAAAAAATTAAAATTTTTATCACTTAAAAAAAAGATTGAATATAAATTCAACCAAATAGAGTTATAGATATAAGATTTATCAATATTTGCAAATCCAAAGATTATTTTTTCCTCAATGAAACCAAGTGCATATGGTAAATGATAATATCCAAAATCTTCATGATATTTTTGAGATAAAAAAATAGGTATTAATAAAATAAGTATTATAAAGCTGTAGAAGTTTTCATTTTTAATTAAATTCTGTAGGATTATTTTTTTTTTATAAAAAAAAAAGAATAGCCCCAAAATAAAAATCGCAAAACTAATAATAAGATTTATTTTAAAAAAAAAATGAACTAAGGTTATTGTTAAAGATATTAATATAAAGCCTAAAAATATATCTAAAAAAAAATTATTTTTAAAATTAAAATTTACTAATCTTCCATATCCAGAAATAGACAATGACAATAGAAAGATACTTACAATAAATATAAGTATTTGAAAAAAAATCATACTATTTATCTATGAGTATTTATATAGTCCTCAATAACTTCATCTAATACTCTCATAAAATTCATTTTTGATTTCCATCCATAACTATTGGCCAGAGAAAGATTTAATTTTTTTCTCATAACACCATCTAATTTTTTGTCATTATTAAATTTTATCAAAACTTTTGGATCAATTTTTTTCCTGATCAAACTAGCATAATTTTTTATAGTCATTTCTATTGGGGAACCAATGTTGATTATAGTTTTTTTAATTTTTTTTTTAAGGAAGAATTCACAAGCATTTGCAACTTCATCAACATGTAAAACTTCTCTCTTAGGTTTTCCAGTTCCCCACAATTTAACAACTTTATTTTTTCCTTTTTTTTTACTTGCCGAATATATTTTCTTTATCAAAGCGGGTAAAAAATGTGAGTTTTTTGTATCATAATTATCATTTGGGCCAAACAAATTGCATGGCATAAGGCATAAATAGTTTGTATTATATTGTCTATTGAAAGATTCTATCATCTTAATACCTGCAATTTTTGCAATAGCATAACTCTCGTTTGTCGATTCTAAAACTCCTGACATAATTTGACTTTCTTTAATCGGTTTTTTTATACTTTTTGGGTAAATACAACTCGAGCCAAATAAAATTAATTTTTTCACATTGTTAGAGTGACTTGAAGAAATTATATTTGTTTGAATTTGTAAATTATCATTTATAAAATTTGCTGGATAGTGAATGTTAGCTTTTATTCCACCAACTTTCGCAGCAGCAATAATTACAGCATCTGGTTTTTTTTTTTTAAAAAACATTCTAACTGCATTTTGGTTTCTTAAATCTAGTTTTTTTTTGTTAATTGTGATTATGTTTTTATATCCTTTTTTTTTCAGCTCTCTAAATATCGATGAACCTAGCATTCCATTATGGCCTGCAATAAATACTTTACTATTAATATTGATCATTATTATTTAGTTCATGTTTAATCATTTCATCTATAAGACTATCGATAGATGTTTTTGGAGACCATTTTAATATTTTTTTTGCTTTAGTGGCATTACCTTTCAAATAATCTACCTCTAAAGGCCTAAAATATCTTTTTCTGCATTCAATAATAATTTTCTTACTTTTAATATCTATAGCTTTTTCTTTAATGCCTCTACCAATCCATTTTATGTTTAATCCCATTTTTTTCGTAGCTATATTTACAAATTCTTTAATTGTAAAAGTTTTTCCTGTACCAATTACATAATCATCAGGCTTTTTTTGTTGAAGCATTTTCCACATAGCTTCTACATAATCTCTAGCGTGCCCCCAATCTCTCTTTGAATATAGATTGCCTAAAAATAATTTTTTTTGATAGTTTTGTTTTATTCTTACAAGACCTTGTATAATTTTTCTTGTTACAAAAGTTTCTCCTCTAATAGGGCTTTCATGATTAAATAAGATTCCATTACATGCATATATTCCATATGCTTCTCTATAATTTTTAGTAATCCAATGAGCAAAACATTTTGAAACACCATAGGGACTTACTGGATGGAAAGATGTTTTTTCATTTTGAAATTTTTCTTTTGTACTTCCAAACATTTCCGAGGTGCCCGCTTGATAAAATTTTACTTTTTTTTCTAAATTTAAACTTCTTATGGCTTCTAAAATTCTTAGGGTTCCAAGACCATTTACATCAGCAGAATACTCTGGGACTTCAAAAGAAACTTTTACATGGGATTGTGCTGCGAGGTTATATATTTCTCTTGGATTTGTTTTTTTTATCAAATTTAATATTGAAGACGCATCAGTTAAATCTCCATAAAGTAAAATAAAATTTGACTTATAATTTATATCTTTATAAATATCATCAACTCTTTGAGTGTTAATAATAGATGACCTCCTTTTAACTCCATAAACAATATAATTTTTATTTAATAAAAATTTTGATAAATATGCACCATCTTGGCCTGTAACTCCAAATATTAATGCTTTCTTTTTTTTCATAAAATTTTAAAAATTATAAGTTATGAACTAGTTATGCTTATATAATATAACTAATACTTTAATTCTAGAACTAGTTATTTAATAATTTTTATTTTACTAAAGATTACCATTGGTATTAGTCTTAAACCATATATGTATCTTTTGAGGAAAATTAAAGGACTAAATATCAATCTGACAATCCAACCAAGGTAGTATCGATCTATAAAGTTATTGACGGGAGCTTGATCTTTGGTAAAAAAAGAAATAGCTGCCCCAGTACATAGAATAGTTGTTTTAAACTTAAGGTTTTTTTTTAAATACAATCCTAATATTTCCTGTTTACCCCCACCAATATTTGTCAATATAAAATCGGG
>CACLEX010000003.1 GCA_902606065.1 uncultured Pelagibacteraceae bacterium | reverse complement strand
CTCTCTTCATAAGGAGCTGGTGTTCCTGCAGAATAAGGTAATGCTAAACCTATTGCTTCTGAAACACATGCCATAGTATTAGCTGTAAACTGACCACCACACGCACCCGCTGTAGGACACGCTACTAATTCTAATTTTCTTAATTCTTTTGCAGACATTTGACCTGATGAATGTTTTCCAACCGCCTCAAAAACATCAACTACAGTTACATCTTTACCTTTATATTTTCCCGGAAGGATTGAGCCGCCATATATAAATACACTTGGTACATTTAATCTAACCATGGACATCATTAATCCTGGTAAAGATTTATCACAACCTGCAATACCTACTAATGCATCATAACAATGACCCCTTACTGTTAATTCAGCACTATCAGCTATAACTTCTCTAGAAATTAAAGACGATTTCATTCCTTCATGACCCATGGCAATACCATCAGTAACAGTAATTGTGCAAAATTCTCTTGGTGTCCCTCCTGATGCTCTAACCCCCTTTTTCACTGATTGCGCTTGTCGCATAAGGGCAATGTTGCAAGGAGCAGCTTCATTCCAAGTTGATACAACTCCTATAAATGGTTTTGATACATCTTTTTCAGTTTCACCCATTGCATAATAAAAAGATCTATGAGGTGCTCTATCTGGACCTAAGGATGTATGTCTACTAGGTAATTTTTTTTTATTAAATTTCCGCATTATAAACTCTCAATAGTTAAAGATATTTTTTTGATATTATCTTTAAGACTACTATAATTAGTTTTTTCTTGTTCAACAATATTTTTTGGTGCTCTATCTGTAAAGCCTTTATTAGATAATCGTTGATAAATCTTATCTAGTTCGTCTTGATATTTGTTCTGACGTTTTTGTAAGTTTTCTTTAATCAAATTAAGATCAACATTTTCATCAAAATAAATCTTAAAAATATCACCAGAAATGACAAGTGTTGCAGAGGGTTTATCCTGTTCTTTATCAAAAAAATTATTGATACGACCCAGTTTTTTCAAAATAACATCATTATTATTTACTAATAATTTGTTTTTTTTGGCAATTTTATTTATTGCAACATCAACAAATGAACCAGGGCTGACATTTAACTCATTTTTAAATGATCTTAATTCAGAGATAATTTTAATAATTTTTTCAACTTCTTTGAGAGATTGGTCTTTTTTGATTTTTCCAGTAGGCCAATTTTTATACATAAGGAAATTTTTATTAGACTCATCAAATTTGTTCTTTAACCATATTTCCTCAGTTACAAATGGTATGAAAGGATGAAGCATAACCAATATTTGCTTAAAAACATAAGCAGAAACTTCTTTTACCTCTGTTTTTGCCTTTTTATCCTCAGAGTAAAGAATTGTTTTAGACAGCTCAATATACCAGTCACAATATGAGTGCCATGCAAATTGATAGGCATTTTTTGCTGCTTCATCAAATCGATAATCTTCAATATTTTTTTGAATTTTATTTTTAGTTTCTATTAACTCCGAATAGATCCATTTATTGATATTTAATGAGATTTTTGGAACTTTATTGGTTTTTTTAAAATCACATTTATTAGTAATTAAAAAATTATTAGCATTCCATAATTTATTTAAGAAGTTTCTATATCCTTTAACTCTATCTTCTGAAAGTTTAACATCAGTTCCTGGGGACGCCATAGAAAGCAAAGTAAAACGTAATGCATCAGCGCTATATTTTTCAATGAGATCTAATGGATCAATAACATTCCCTTTTGACTTAGACATTTTTTGTCCTTTTTCATCTCTTACTAGCGCGTGTACATAAATATCTTTGAATGGTTCTTTATTCAAAAATTCCATACCAAACATAATCATTCTAGCTACCCAGAAAAAAATAATATCAAAACCTGTTACTAAAACTGTTGTTGGATAAAATTTCTTTACATAATCTTTTTTATCAGGCCAACCTAAAGTTGCGAATGGCCATAATCCTGAAGAAAACCATGTATCTAAAACATCAGGATCTCTAGTAAGTTTTACATCTTTTTTATAATGTTTTTTCGCTTGTTTAATTGCATGATTTTCATTGATCGCAACAAAAATTTTTTGATCAGGTCCATACCAAGCTGGTATTTGATGGCCCCACCATAATTGTCGTGAAATACACCATGGCTCAATATTATTCATCCACTGGAAATAAGTTTTAGACCAGTTAGTTGGAAAGAAATTTGTTTTTTTTGTCTTCACAATTTTTTTAGCTTTGATCGCTAATTTCTTTGCATCAACAAACCATTGTTCTGTTAAAAAAGGTTCAATTACTGAATTTGATCTATCGCCATATGGAACTTTATTTTTGATATTTTCCTCTTTTACAAAAAAATCTTTTTCTTTTAGTTCATTTAATATTTTTTTACGGGCATCAAACCTATCTAAGCCAATATAATCTTTTGGAGCATTATCATTTATTTTTCCCTCTTCCGTAAAAACATTAATTATTTCTAATTTATTTCTTTGACCAACATCATAGTCATTAAAATCATGCGCTGGCGTGATCTTAAGTGCTCCAGTTCCTTGATCAGGATCAGCATAATCATCTTTAATAATTTTTATTTTTCTACCTACGATTGGTATTGCGACAGTTTTGCCAACATGATTTTTATATCTTTTATCCTT
The DNA here is from genome assembly GCA_902606065.1 of uncultured Pelagibacteraceae bacterium. GTDB lineage: Bacteria > Pseudomonadota > Alphaproteobacteria > Pelagibacterales > Pelagibacteraceae > Pelagibacter. Next base: position 44,082 of record CACLEX010000003.1, on the reverse strand, counting down.
TGGATTTACCGCAATCGCGGTATCCCCTAGCATTGTCTCAGGCCTCGTTGTGGCAATAGTGATAAATTCTGACGAATTGTCTATTGGGTATCTTATATAGTAAATCTTAGAATTCATCTCTCTTTGATCCACTTCCAAATCTGAAATCGCAGTTTTTAAAACAGTGTCCCAATTAACAAGTTTTTCAGCCTTATAAATCAATTTTTTTTTATGTAATTCTACAAAAACTTTAATGACTGATTTTGATAAATTTTCATCCATAGTGAATGCATTTCTTGACCAATCACATGAACATCCTAATTTTTTTAGTTGGTTGATAATAATGTCCCCATATTCATTTTTCCATTCCCATACTTTTTCTATAAATTTTTCTCTACCAAGGTCAATTTTACTTAAATTTTCTTTTTCTAATTTTTTCTCTACGAGTGCTTGGGTGGCTATACCTGCATGATCAGTTCCAGGTTGCCATAATGTTTCGTAATTATTCATACGATAATAACGAACTAATAAATCTTGAATTGAATTATTTAAAGCATGACCCATATGTAAGCTTCCAGTTACATTGGGTGGTGGAATTACAATTGAAAATTTTTTTGAATTTTTTTGCGGTTTAAATAATTTATTTTTCTCCCAATAACCATAAATTTTATCTTCAACTTTTGAATGTATATATTTATCGCTTATCATGGGTTTTATTAGTTTATAATTTAATAATCTAAATTAACAATAATCAAATTGGAACGTTATTTAATAGACTAATTGCAAATATTTTATATAAAACTCAGTGTAGCTATCTTCTAAAACATATGGCAACGTGGCGGAATGGTTACGCAGAGGATTGCAAATCCTTGTATCCCGGTTCGATTCCGGGCGTTGCCTCCAAAAAAAATCTTGTTTTAGTGAAAAAAAAAAGTAAGTTGAGATTTTAATATTCCTCGGTAGCTCAGTTGGTAGAGCAGTTGACTGTTAATCAATTGGTCGCAGGTTCGAGTCCTGCCCGAGGAGCCAGAAATTAAACGACTTTTGAAATATTACCTGCTACCTGTAATGATTTATTAAACTTTAACTTTTGATCAGCATTTAACTCAGAATATAATTTCACTAAAAAATTATAATTTACATTCATATGCCCTTCTTGTGATTTTTCTAAATTTATAAGATATTCTGAAAAATCCTCAAAAAAATAATTTATTGGCACTTTAAGATAATTTGATAATTGTAATAATCTTATTGAACTTACTCCATTAGTGCCTTTTTCATATTTTTGGATTTGTTGAAATGTTACGTTAATTGCTTTTGCTACTTTAGTTTGAGTTAAACCTAGTGCTAGTCTTCTAAGCTTAAGCTTGTTGCCTAAATGCTTATTAAAATTATCTTCCATTAAGACCCCTCTTAATTTTTATAAAAACTAATTCAACTAGTTTTTAATACCTACTGCAACAATAAATTTTTATTTTTTTTGCCTAAAAACCCGTATTAAGGGAAATGTGTCAAGCATTACTTCAACTATAATTTGAGAAATATTTCTTGAAATTAGCTTAAACTATAGTATCTGGCTGAGGAAAAGTTTTGTTCTATCGCTCTTTGGATTATCAAAAAATTCTTTGGTATCAGCTTTCTCTACTATCATTCCTTCATCCATAAATATCATTTGATCTGCAACTTCTTTTGCAAAACCCATTTCATGAGTAACTACAATCATAGTCATTCCTTGTTTTGCTAAATTTACCATTACATCTAATACTTCTTTAATCATTTCAGGATCTAAAGCTGATGTAGGTTCATCAAAAAGCATTATCTTTGGCTCCATACATAAAGCTCTTGCTATTGCAGCTCTTTGTTGTTGTCCCCCAGATAATTGTCCTGGATATTTTTGTGCTTGATCAAGAATTTGCACTCTTTCTAGATGTTTTAATGCTAATTCTTCTGCCTCTTTTTTGGGCATTTTTTTAACCCAAATTGGAGCTAATGAGCAATTATCTAAAATAGATAAATGAGGAAATAAATTAAATTGTTGAAATACCATTCCAACTTCAGCTCTAATTTGTTCAATATTTTTTGTATCCTCTGTTAATTCAGTTCCATCCACGACAATATTACCTTCTTGATGCTCTTCTAATCTATTAATACATCTAATTAATGTAGACTTTCCTGATCCAGATGGACCACAAACAACAATTTTTTCTTTTGGTTTAACTTCTAAATTTATTCCTTTTAAAACTTGGAAATCACCAAACCACTTATTCATATTACTTATTTGGATAATACTATCTGACATAAATCTTTATCTATCGGTTTTATATTTTTGTTCTAGATTATAACTATATTTACTCATTGCATAACAAATAATCCAGAAAATTATAGCAGCAAATACATACCCTTCCATAGCAAATCCTAACCATTTCGGATTTGTTTTAGCTAAATTTAACATTCCAACTATTTCTAATAATCCGACAACAAATATTAATGGAGTGTCTTTTACTAATGCTAAGAAAGTATTTGCTATTCCTGGTATTACTAATTTAAGAGCTTGAGGTAAAATTACAAAAATATGCATTTTCCAATAACCCATACCTAATGATTTTGCAGCTTCATATTGGCCTCTTGGTAAAGCTTGTAAGCCACCTCTGATAACTTCTGCAACGTATGCAGCCTCAAATAAAGAAATTGCAATTATGGCTCTTACTAGTTTATCAATGAAAAAGTCCTCTGGTAAAAACATCGGAAACATTACAGCAGACATGAATAAAACTGTTATTAATGGAACCCCTCTCCAAAATTCAATGAAGCCAACTGATATATATCTAATTAATGGAAATTCTGATCTTCTTCCAAGAGCAAAAGCCATTCCAATTGGAAAACAGAATATAAGACAGAAAAAAGAAATTATAAATGTTAGCGATAGACCTCCCCATGCACCTGTTTCAACCCAATTTAAACCATCTAATTTTCCAAGCTCAATGTATTCTTCAAAAAAAAGAAAATATTTCAAAATAATATAAAGCGCTAAAGGAACTATTAAAAAGTAATAAAACTTAAATTTACTTGGAATAAAAAAACCAATAATGATAGATAAAATTGCAGCAATAATCCCATAAGAAAAGTCAAAAAATACCGGGCCACCAGAAATAAAAAAGAAGATAAACAAAAATGCAATTAAAGGATAAATAACTACATAATAAAGTGTTAAATATTTCTTAAATTTATCAGTCGCAAAATATCCAACAGAGCCGAGTAATACTAAAGCTACAAATGATAGATTAATTCTCCATTGTTCTGCATTTGGATACATTCCATACATAAATCTTCTTATCCAAACCTTAATATATGTCCAGCATGCACCAGAACCCGTACAAACATCTTTTGTATCTCCTGCAAAACTAGCATCAATAACAAACCAGCTTAATATAGGTGGTATTGATTTAATGATTATGAATATTATCAATAATGATAAAACAGCATTAAAATTATTTGTATTAATATGTTTGTTTAAGAGGTCTAAATTTTTAATTCCACTATACTCTATTCGAATGAAATAAAGACCCACAAAACCAAGTATTAGAGGTAGTAAGAAACTTAAAAAATTTGGTAAAAAACCAGTTAAATTTAATCTAAAAAAAGAGTTTAGAAAAACATCTAAAATACTGATAAAAAACAAAAAAGAACCAAGATACAAAAAGGTATTAAGATTAGTTCTATCAGGTTTTAAAAAATTAATACTCGACATTATTTCTCCTGAATTGCTATTTTCTTATTATACCAGTTCATTAAAATGGAGATTGAAATACTCAAAGTTAAATAAGTAAACATGGTGATTGATACTATTTCAATTGCCTTACCTGTTTGCATTAATGCTGTTCCAGCAAAGACTAATACTAAATCTGGATATGCTATCGCTGCCGCTAAAGATGAATTTTTAGTTAAATTTAAGTATTGGTTTGTTGTTGGTGGAATTATTATTCTCAATGCTTGAGGCATAATTACTAATTTAAGTACTTGATTTGGAGTAAGTCCAATTGATGCTGCTGCCTCTTTTTGACCTTTACCGACACCTTGAATTCCAGCTCTAACACATTCTGCGATAAATGTTGCTGTATATAAAGATAAAGATAATGTTAATGCTATTAATTCTGGGGGTAAACTAACTCCTCCCTCATAAATAAATGATGTTGTTGCCAATTGTTTTAAAACAGGAACTTCAAAAGAAAGTCTTACGCCACCGATTAAAAAACTTAAAAGTGGAAGAATAAATATCAGTCCTATAGAAATTAAAAAAACTGGAATTTGTTTACCTTGATTTTCCTGAACTTTTTTAGCATGCGCTCGTATAACAATGATAGCTATGATTGCAGCTATAATTGAATAAAAGAAAATATTAAAATTTTGCCAAATAAATGCTGGGACGTATAACCCTTTTATAGTTAGAAAAAAAACTCCAAACATTGCTTCAGCATCTTGTGGAAGTGGTAATGCACGTAATGCAGCAAAATACCAAAAGAAAATTTGAAGTAATAATGGAATATTTCTAAAAAACTCAACATAGAAAGCAGCAAATTTATTAATTAGATAATTAGGTGATAATCTTGCTATACCAACTATTACTCCTAAGATTGTTGCAATAATTATTCCAATGACTGAAACAAGAATTGTATTCAAAAGGCCAACTAAATAGGCTCTGAAATATGAGTGTGATCCATCATATTCAATTAGTGAAAACTGAACATCAAAAGATGATTCTTGAGATAGAAAACCATAACCAAAATCAATACCTCTATTTTCCATATTGATTTGGGCGTTATAAGTAAAAAAACCGAAAACTAAAACTACAGCTAAAACTGTAATTAATTGTGGGACTATATCTTTAAGTTTAAAATTCACTTTGCCGATAATATATGAGTTTATAAAAAAAGGGCTAGAAAAATCTAGCCCTTTTTAATTAATTTAAACTACAATTATCTTGCAGGTGGAACGTAAAGTATTCCGCCTTTTGTCCATAATTGATTTGGACCTCTGTCTGGTAAAATTCCAGTGTCAGCTATATTTCTCTTATAACTTTCACCATAATTACCAACTTGCTTGATAATTCTTAAGCTCCAGTCGTTGTCTAGACCAAAAGCAGCACCTAATTCACCTTCAGCTCCAACTAATCTTTTGATTGCTGGGTTGTCTGAAGTTTTCATCATGTCTGCATTTGCTGAAGTAATACCATACTCTTCAGCTTCAATCATAGTGTTCAAAGACCATCTTACGATATCTTCCCAAACTGCATCACCTTGTCTAACAACTGGTCCTAAAGGTTCTTTAGAAATAGTTTCTGGTAGAACAATATGTTCATCAGGATTTTTCATTTTTGTTCTTTGAGCAGCTAAACCAGATTTATCAGTAGTGTATGTATCACATCTACCTGCATCGTAAGCAGCAACAACTTCGTCAGCTTTTTCGAAAGCAACTGGCTCATAAGAAATTCCTTTTGAGTTAAAGAAGTCTCTCATGTTTAACTCAGTTGTTGTACCAATGTTTGTACAAGCTGAGATACCATCTTTGAATTGACTAGTTGAAGTGATACCTGAACTTTTTCTTACCATGAAGCCTTGACCATCGTAGAAGTTTACTCCAACGAAAGTAAGTCCGATATCAGCATCTCTAGAAAGAGTCCAAGTTGTGTTTCTTGATAAGATATCAATCTCACCAGAAGTTAAAGCAGTAAATCTTTCTTTAGCACTTAGTGGTGTAAACTTAACTTTGTTTGCATCACCTAATACTGCAGCAGCTACCGCTCTACATACATCAACGTCAACACCAGTCCAATTTCCTGCAGCATCAGCATTAGAAAATCCTGGAAGACCTTGAGATACTCCACATCTTACAAACCCTTTTTTCTGAGTGTTTTTAAGTGTTTTAGATTTTTTAGCAGCCATAGACTCTGTTGTAAAAGTGAACAACACAGCAACCATAGCAACTAAAGAAGTTAATTGTTTTAAGTATTTAAACATATTTCTTCCTATTGTTTATTTATTTGTTAACAAATAATTCAAAATTACTTTTGAATATTCTTAATTTAAGCATGATAAAAATATGGGTTCAAGGGAAATTTAATCTCATTTCAAATTAATTGAAAATCTAGTCAAGATAAATTTTGACCAAAAATGTGCTAGTAATGGCGCGCCCTGAAGGATTCGAACCTACGACCCTCGGTTTAGAAAACCGATGCTCTATCCAGCTGAGCTAAGGGCGCAAAATCATAATACATATACAATAATTAATTAATTTTTAAAAAGAAATTTTTTCATAAGAAGCAAAATTGTTAACAACTCAATTCGTCCAACAATCATGAAAAAAATAAGACAATATTTGGTAAAATATGAAAGATTATAAAAAGTCAGATCACCTAAACCATATGAGCTTGAATTAACAGTATTCATTAATGTTAAGATAGATAGTTTAAATGAATTTTCAAAGTTAAATTCATTTATGGTCAACAAAGTTGTTAAAATAAAAAGTGATAAAATAAATATAAGAACTGATAAAAAATATTTACTTATCTCATCAAAGTCAAAATTAACTTCAGAGAAAAATAACTTGTTCTTATATATATTTTTTGGTCTGCTGAATGATAAAATTTGATTTACTGAGTATTTAAATAAAGAATAAATCTTCATAAATCTTAATCCTGAGCTGGTAGAGAAAAAAGATCCTCCAATAATTACCAAAATCAAATAAATGAAAGTCAAATTTGTATTTGAATTATCTAGTGCAAAACCAATATTCGACATACTGCTTGATATTGATAAAAAATAATTCAAAAAATTTTGATTAAAACTAAAGAATAAAAAGAAAATTATTAAAACTATTATGAAATAAATTATTAAATTGATATCCTCATATAGAAAATTAATATTTTTTTTCTTAAAGAAAAATAAATTATAACTAAAAAAAATACTAAAAAAGGATGCTAACATTAAAAATGATAAAACAATTGTTTGAGTGTCATTCTTTATTATATTTGACAAATTGTTTGTAGGTAAAAAACCCCCTGAAGAAATTAAAGAAAATGCTAAATTTAATGAGTCGAAAGTCCTTATAGAAAATAAATTCAATATTATAAAAATTACTAAAGTTATACCTGAATATATAAAAAATACTTTAATAGCTTGTTTAAATATTTCAGATGTATTAAATGAAAAAAAATTTGTTAACGTTTTTTTGAAATTTTCATCATAAATATCTATTAGATAAATTATTGAGAATAAGAAATACAATCCTCCTATCCATTGGATAGTTGACCTCCATAATATCAGACTTTGATCAATATTTTTTATATTTTCAAAGATAGTAAAACCAGTAGAGGTAAAGCCTGAAATTGATTCAAAAAAAGAATTTATAAAAGTTAAATTATAAATACTTAGGTAAAAAGGAATAGATAAAACTAAAGGTAGTAAAATATATCCCAGAAAAACAGTTAAAATTTTTTGAAAAATTGATGTTTTTTTGAGTGATATTTTTAAACTATAGAAAAGAATTGCCAGAGCCGAAGATAAAAATAAACTTAAATAATAAGTATCTAAGTTTAGATAAAGATTAAAATAGTAAGAATAAATTATATTAAAAAAAGATAAGATAGAAATTAATCCAAAAAAGAAACTTAGATATTTAATTTGCAATCCAAACATCTAATTATACTGAACTTAATCTAAAGATATTTTCAACAAAAGATATAGAGTCTTTTTTTACGATAAATACAACTCTATCATCTTTTTTAAAAACAAAATTGGATCTAGGTATAATTATTTTTTCATCTCTTAATACAGCACCAATTCTTAGTTCATCTGGTAAATTGGAATTTTTTATTTCTTTATTGATTAATTCAGAAGTTTCAATTATTTCAGCTTCAATTACCTCGTATTCACCATCTGATAACGTATATGCATTTTCAATTGTTCCTTTATGGATATGTTTTAAAATACTTGAAACAGTTGTCATTCTTGGATCAATTAAATCATCAATTTTTAATGACGATTGAAGAAGTGAATAATTTGGTTTGTTAATTAATGCCATTGTTCTTTTGTCGTCTATTTCTTTTTGGTCTTTAGCAAATTTTTCGACCAAAACACTGACCATTAAGTTATCCTCATCATCATTTGTTAGAGCTAATACGGTTTCAGCTTCCCCTAAATTTGCTTCGGTTAGAACTTCCTCATCTAGACCATCACCATTTATGACAATCGCATCGTTTAATTGATTTGCTAAAAATTCAGCTCGCTCTTTACTCTTTTCAACAATCTTAACCCGGACTGTTTCTAGGGTTTCCTCAATATTCTTAGCTAGATTAAAACCAATATTCCCCCCACCAATAATTAAAATCTTTTTAGATATTTTTTCCTCATGACCAAAAGCTTCGAGAGTTTCTGACATTTGTGACGAATTAATAATTACATAAATTTTGTCATCTTTTTTTACCGAGTCTGTTTTTTTTGGAATAAAAAATTTATTATCTCTATTAATTCCGATAATATTTGCCTCTAATTTTGGATATTTATTTGTGAGTTCATTAAACTTAATTCCTATAGATTTACAACCCTCTTTAATGAATATCTCCAATAATCTTATTTTATTGTCAGCAAAAGGTACACTATCTAACGCACCTGGTGCCTCCAATTTTCTTTGAATTGATTTGGAAATTTCTATCTCAGGAGAAATAATCACATCAATTGGTAAATTTTCTTTATTATAAACTCTTGTAAATCGTGGGTTTAGATAGTCTTGTGACCTAATTCTTGCTATTTTTTTTTGAATATTGAATATAGAAAATGCTATTTGACATATAAGCATATTAATTTCGTCATTTCTTGTAACTGCTATAATCATATCTGTTTCAGCAGCATTGGCTTTCTCAAGGATCGATGGATATGTAGCTTTTCCAACGATTGCCTTAACATCCAAACTATCGTTGATTTTTTGGATATCCTCACTTGATTGATCAATAACTGTTATCGAATGACCTTGTTCACTCAATAACTTTGCAATAGTAAAACCTACTCTACCAGCACCACAAATGATTATATTCATTTTAGTTAAATTCTTTTATTCCTAAGCCTTTAAGCTTTCTATGAAGAGCACTTCTCTCCATACCAACAAAGTTAGCTGTTTTAGATATATTCCCATTAAATTTTTTAAGCTGAATAGTTAAATACTCTTTTTCAAAGTTTTCTCTAGCCTCTTTTAACGGCACAGATAAGCTATTTTCACCAATTTTATCATCATAATTGTCGCTTTTTAATGACTCTTTTACAATGTTGGAAATTTTGTCTTTTGTATCAGGTTGTAAAATTGCAATTCTTTCAATCAAATTTCTTAGTTCCCTTACATTGCCTTTCCAATCATGATTCAAAATATACGAGTCATTTTCATCAATATCTAACTCTTTAATATTGTAATTTGTAGAAATCATCTTTGAGAAATATCTTATTAGTAAAGGTATATCTGAAATTCGTTCATTTAAAGATTTAATGTTAATTTCAAAAACGTTTAATCTATGATAAAGATCTTCTCTAAAATTACCTATTTTTATTTCATCTTTTAAATCTTTACTTGATGAACAAATTAATCTAACATCAACATTTATATCATTATTCCCATTTAATCTTTTAAATTTTTGATCAATAAGAACTCTTAATATTTTTGATTGAATGACCAGGGGAATTTCAGAAACTTGATCAATTAGTAAAGTACCTTTATTAGCTTTTTCTAAAGCACCATATGAAATTGAACCATCACTTTTTTCCTCTCCAAATAATTCTTGTTCGTATTTTTCTGAGTCAAGAAGTGCTCCATTTAGAATGATAAATGGATTTTTTTCTCTTTTAGAATTTTTATGAATTTTTCTTGCAATTAATTCCTTCCCTGAACCTGATGGCCCATTAATTAAAATTCTGCTCTCAGTCAAAGATATCTTTTTTATTTGTTCTCGTATTGTAGATATATTTTTACTATCACCAATTAAATCATATGAAGAAAATAATTTATTTTCATAATCCTTATTTTGTTTTTTTAATTGAAGATTTTCAACAGCTCTAGTTATAAAGTTTAATAATCTAGCTTGATCAAAAGGTTTTTCTACAAATTCAAATGCACCATGTTTTAAAGAATTAACAGCCATTTCAATATTAGCATGTCCTGTAATAATAATTACTGGTACATCTTTATTTTTAGACTTGATATGGGACAATAACTCTATTCCATCATTATCACCCTTATCTAATTTGACATCTAGGATAGCCACATCAGGCATTTTTTTGTCAATTTCTTTTAACGCTTGATTATAATTAGCAGCTACTCTAGTTTTGTAACCAGCATCAACAATTAATTCATTGAGGATATTTCTAATATCCGCATTATCATCAACTATTAATATTTCTGTTGTCATTAAAATAAAATCTTATCTGTATTTTTGCACCATCAGTAATTGGAATGAATTCAAGTTCACCTTTGTGATCATTTATAATTTTGTTTACTATAGATAAGCCTAGTCCCGTTCCATTTTTTTTTGTTGTGTAATATGGATTTAAAATTTCCTCTATATTATTTTTATCAAAACCAATACCATTGTCCTCTATTGATATTAAAATATGGTCATTATTTGATGAAATATCAATTAAAATTTTCTTTTTAAAATCAGGGTTTTTTTCAACTTTTTGTTCGATGCTTTCAATAGAGTTCTTTATCAGGTTAATGAAAACTCTTGAAATTTGCTCTTTGTCACATTCGAGTAAAATCTCCTCATCTTTTTTATTAAAGTTTATTTCAATGGATTTATTAACCTCTGATAATAATTTGATATTTTCATTTAATAACTTTACTAAATTATTGCTCTTTAAAGTAGGTTTTGGCATTCTCGCAAAATCAGAAAATTCATTTACTAAATTTTCTATTTGTTTTATTTGAGAGTTTATTATTTTTAAATTTTCTTTAAATGATTGTTGGTCCTCATTAGTTATTTGTCCAGAGTATTTAGTTCTAATACGATCTATTGTTAATTGTATTGGTGTAAGAGGATTTTTAATTTCATGGGCTAACTTTCTTGATAGGTTTCCCCATGCTTTATATCTCTCATTAATAATTAATTTTTCTTGCTGGTTTTTTAGTCTACTAATCATAGAATTAAAATTTTTATTCAATACTTCCATATCTTTATCAGTTTTGATTTCTGGTACTTTTGTATTTAAGTTTCCATGACCTATTTCTGTTGATGCTAGTATGAGATTGTTTATAGATCTAAAAAATCTTGATGAAAATCTAATTGCTATTGTAATAGAGATAAATAATAGCAATGAAACAATTATAATATAAATGATAAAAAAGGAAATTTTTATGCCTGTGCTTCTATCCTCAACAGTATAATAAAAATTTATAGCTTCTTGAGACTCAGCTAAATAATTCGAAATATCTTTATCTAAAAATTTTACCACATAAATGAATCTATCTTTTGATGATTGTAATCTCATTATCGCAGCTGAAATATTTGCTTTAGTGTCAATTATCTTTAATGGTCTATCATCTTCTAGAACTAAATTAAGTGCTTTATCAACAGGTGGAATATATTTTTCTTTTTTTTCAGTTGAGTATAATAGTTTTTTATTTTCATCTATTATATGAATTTCATCAACATCCCTTATTAGTTTTTGTGTCCTTAAAAACCTTAAATACTCCTTTGCATTTTCATTTAAAAAATTCGCACTTTTGTTAGTATCAAAAGCAATCAAAATTATATCTGATTGGATTTTATTTCTTACTTCTTCAACATAATTTTTAGCAAGTTCATAGGAATTATTTACGACTGTTGTAACTTTCTTATCGAAATACTTTTCTAGAGCAAAAGAAAAAAGAAATAAGGAAAAAATAGAAATTAAAATTGATGGTATTAAAGTAAATAATGAAAAATACGTTATGTATTTTTTATTTGATGTTAAGCCATCTTTATCAATATCAATTTTAATTGAGTTTTTAACTTCTACAAAAATAAATATGAATAATAAAATAAGTAAAAAAATATTTGAAATTAGTAAATATTGTAAATTTTTTTCATTTAAATCAACAAAACTTCTATCAATAAATGTCAAAAAGGTTAAAAAACCTAGAAATAGTGTGATACTAGATAGAATAATGATGATTATATTTTTTTTCAAAAATTCTAACATAAATTAGAATTATAGCATTTAAACGAATGAACAACTATTTTGTAATATTAGCTGCTGGAAAAAGTAAGAGATTTAATAAAAAAATACCCAAGCAATTCTTTAATTACCGAAATAAAGAAATAATTGATCATTCCATAGAAAAATCCCTCAATTCAAAGCTTTTTAAAAAAATTTTAATTGTCTCAAATAATCTTAAACATTTAAAAAAAAAGAAGTATCCTAAATCAATAAGTATCATTAAAGGAGGAAAAGAAAGATCAGACTCCTCTTTTAAAGCATTAAAATTTCTAAAAAGATATAAGCCAAAAAATGTTTTTATACATGATGCTGCTAGGCCTAATTTCTCAATTAGATTACTCAAAAATATTGCTGAAAATTTAAAAAATAACAAAGCTGTAGTTCCAATTATCAATCCAAAAGATACAATAAAATATAAAACTCAAAATCAAATATTTAATCTTAACAGAAATAATTTGTTATTAACCCAGACTCCTCAAGCATTTAGATTTAAAGAACTATATGAAATTGCAAAAGATCAAAAAAATAAAGTTACTGATGAAGCAACATTATTTATAAATAAAGATTTCAAAATAAAATTTGTACAAGGTGAAAAAGCAAATAATAAAATTACATATATTGATGATATAAAAACCCCTAAGACTTTTTTTGGTATAGGTTTCGACATTCACAAATTAGTAAAAAATAAGAAATTGTATCTTGGAGGTGTAAAAATTCCTTTTCATTCAGGTCTCCAGGGTCATTCTGACGGAGATGTAATTTTACATGCAATTATTGACTGTATTTTAGGAGCTATTAGAAAAAAAGATATTGGAACATATTTTCCAAATACAAAAAAATTTAAAAATATTAGATCTCCAAAAATGCTAAAACCAATTATATTTAATCTAAATAAGTCTAATTTAATTATAAATAACTTGGATATAAACTTAATTTGTCAGAAACCAAGAGTTTCAAAGTATAGAGGCAAAATAATTAGGTCAGTCTCAAAATTAACTGGTCTTAATGAAAACCAAATAAATTTAAAGGGTAAAACTGTGGAAAAATTAGGTTTAATAGGAAAAGAAAAGGCTATCGCTTGTGAAACCATAATTTCAATCACAAAATATGATTAAAACTTTTAATTCATTATTAGTCACAATGTTTGGGCTAGGAAAAATTAAGATTATTCCTGGAACTTTTGGATCCTTTGCTACAACTATTTTTCTTTATTTTTTTTTTCATATATTAAAGTTATCACCAAATATAATCTTAATAGGTTTGCTTATTATTTTTATTTATTCATTTATAGCAGTAGCATCACACATAAAGGAGAGAGAAAATAAAGATCCAAAAGAAGTTATTATTGATGAATTTATAGGTCAATCTATACCTATTTATCTCTATGAAATATCCCATGGAACACAAAAAACATCTGATGAAGCCATAATTATTTATGGTATTTGTTTTGTGCTTTTTAGATTTTTTGACATACTGAAACCATTTCCAATAAATTATTTTGACAAAAATTACAAAAATAGTTTCGGTGTAATAATGGATGATGTTTGTGCGGGATTATATGTCGTTCTATCATTAATTTGTTTTATGTTATTAAGCAGTTATTTAATTTAATGAAAACTTTAGTCAGACTTTTAACCAAAAAAAAATTAAAACTTTCTGTTGCTGAGTCTTGTACTGGAGGGATGTTAGCTAGTTCAATTACATCAATAAGTGGTGCCTCAAAAGTATTCAATTTAGGACTAGTCACCTACTCTAACCAAGCTAAAATTAGAATTCTCAAAGTTAATAAAAATATTATTAAAAATTATGGTGCAGTTAGCCACCAATGTTGTTTGGCAATGGTAAATAACTTATTTAAAATATCAAAAGCCAATATTAACGTTTCTATAACTGGAATCGCTGGCCCCAAAGGTGGCACCAAACAAAAGCCAGTAGGTCTAGTTTATATTGGTATAAAAAAAGGCAAAAAAGTACAAATTAATAAGTGTTTATTTAAAAGTAAAAAAAGATCTTCAATTCAAAAGGCCACTGTTAAAAGAGCTTTAGATTTAATTCTTAGAATTTCCAAATAATTCTTCAGCTCTTTTTTGAAAAGCATCAGCTATTTTTTCTAAACCAAATTGAAAAGAGAGCACCATTAAAGAATTTAAAAATTTATTCTTTATTTCAAAATCAATATCAAAGGTGATTTCAGTAGTACCATTCTTTTTATCAGTAAAAGTCCAATTATTTGTTAGATGATTTAATGGTCCCTCTATGTTTTTTACATAGATTGAGTCAGTTTTTTTATTAAAGGCAACATCACTTTTGTATGTATCTTTAAATGGTCCTTTACCGATGGTTAAATCAGCAATAATTTTTTGTAAATCACCATCTTTTTTGTTTTCATATATTTTCGCATCAAAACAAAATGGAACAAATTCAGGATATTTTTCTATATCTAAAACAAGTTCAATTAAGTCTTTTTTTTCACATTCAATTAATCGCTTAACTGAAGCTTTTGGCATTAATGATTGTTAATCCGATTTTGTTTTAGTTTAGCAAAATCTTCATCTGCATGATAAGAAGATCTTGTTAATGGCGATGACGAAACTAATAAAAAACCTTTTGATTTCGCAATACTTCCTAATTCATCAAATTCCTCTGGTGTGTAGTATCTATCAAGAGGATGATGTCTAACGGATGGTTGTAAATATTGGCCAATAGTTAAAAAATCTACATCTGCAGCTTTTAAATCATCCATTACCTGCAAAATTTCATCTTTTTTTTCACCTAAGCCAACCATTATTCCTGATTTTGTAAAAATTTTCTTATTTATCATTTTAGCATTTTTCAAAAGTTCTAAAGATGCGAAATATCTAGAACCTGGTCTTACTTTTAGATAAAGACTAGGAACAGTTTCAATATTGTGATTAAAAACATCCGGATTCGCCTCTAAAACTTTTTTATAAGCATCACCCTTTCTTAAAAAATCAGGAGTTAAAACTTCAATTGTAGTATTTGGATTTGTTTTTCTTGTTTGGTTAATAACTTCAAAAAAATGATTTGAACCACCATCATCTAAATCATCTCGATCAACTGATGTTATTACAACATGTTTTAAATTTAATTTTTTTACAGCTTGAGAAATTTTTATTGGTTCAAGATTATCTAGTTTTCCTGGTTTACCAGTTTTTACATCACAAAAAGCACACGCTCTTGTACATGTATCACCCATAATCATAAACGTAGCATGTCTTTTACTCCAACATTCAGTGATATTTGGGCAATTAGCTTCCTGACAAACTGTTACAAGATTATTTTTATTTACAATTGTTTTTGTTAAAAAAAATTCTTTGCTATTTACTAATTTTGATCTTATCCAATCTGGTTTTTTTTTAATTGGATTTATTGGTTTATTCTGCTTTTCTGGATGTCTAGTTTTCATTTTTTTTAATTATATAAATTTTTTCATTTTTTTTACCAAATACGAACCTTTCTCTAATCAAAGATTCTATATAATCAAGATCTAGATTGTCACTTAACAATGAATTCTTAAATTCCAAGTCGCTTATTTGGTTAATTATTAAAGATTCTTGTTGTTTTAAGTTTTTTAAAATCTCCTTTTTCTCAAAATATGAAATTAATCCTCTTTGACCGGATAAAAGGTTAAAAAAGAAATAAAGAATCAGAAAAGTAGAAACTAATAAAAGGTAATTTTTTTTTAATCTTTGAAGCATTAATGAATCTTATTCATTCTACCTTTTTTTCCAAGTTCTTCTTCTATACGAATTAATTGATTATATTTTGCCACTCTCTCAGATCTAGCTAAAGATCCTGTTTTTATTTGGTTGGAGTTTGTACCTACCGCTAAATCGGCAATAAATGTATTCTCACTATCTCCTGATCGATGTGAAATAATAGTATTAAACCCTATAGTTTGAGCAAATCTTATGACATCAAGTGTTTCGGTAACTGTACCAATTTGATTTAGTTTTATCAAAATTGAGTTTGATGAAACATTTAGAAATCCCTTTTTTAATCTTTCCAAATTTGTAACATAAAGATCATCTCCAACTATCTGCATTTTTTTAGTAGATCTCATAAATTTACTCCACGACGTCCAATCATTTTCAGAAAATGGATCTTCAATCGATTTAATTTTATATTTTTTAATCATTTTTTTATATTCTGAAATTGTTTTATCAACAGAAACAAACTTTTTTGAGTGAATAGAATATTTACCTTTTTTAAACAATTCATTTGCCGCAACATCCAAACAAATTGAAACATCTTTACCATTTCTAAATCCTGATTTTTTAATTGATAGAACAATCAAATCTAAGGCCTGATTGTTGTTATTAATCATCGGTGCAAATCCACCTTCATCACCAACTGATGTGGCTAAACCTTTTGCTTTAATTAATTTACTTAAGTTTTTAATTACTAAAAAACATATTCTCATTGCCTCAGAAAAAGATTTTGCTTTATCTGGTCTAATCATAAATTCTTGAATTCTAAGACCATTATTTGCGTGTGCTCCACCATTAATAATATTCATTAATGGATAAGGTAATTGAAAATTTTTTGTTATATAAAAAGATTTATAAAGAGGAATTCTTTTTACTTTTGCTGATAACTTTTTTGCGGCCATCGATACCGCTAATATTGAATTAGCTCCTAGTTTTGTTTTTTGTTTAGTGCCATCTAAATTAATAAGTATTTCATCTATTCTTTCTTGATTATGTACATTTTTATTTCTTAGAGCTCTTGATATTTTGGAATTAATTAAATTAATTGCAGAGAAAACACTTTTGCCTAAATATCTTTTATTATTGGTATCTCTTTTTTCGTAGGCTTCATAAGTACCTGTAGAAGCTCCTGAGGGACAAATTGCTTTTGCACTTTTGTTTTTTACATGAACCTCTGCTTCAATAGTTGGATTTCCTCTACTATCAAAAACTTGTCTTGCTTTAACTTTTAGAATTTTACTCACTTAATTTTTAATAAGATTATCAATATCGCTTAATTGTTTTAGAAGATCTTCTAATTTATCTAATGGTAGCATGTTAGGCCCATCAGATGGAGCATTATCTGGATCTTGATGGGTTTCAATAAAAACTCCTGCAACTCCAACTGCAACTGCAGCTCTTGCTAAATATTCAACAAACTCTCTTTGACCACCACTTTTTTCTCCAAGACCACCTGGTTGTTGCACTGAGTGTGTTGCATCAAAAATTACTGGATAACCATTCTCAGCCATTATTGGTAACGACCTCATGTCGGAAACTAGAGTGTTGTATCCAAAACTTGCACCTCTTTCAGTTACTAATATTTTGTCATTTCCAGATTCTGAAATTTTCTTTGTTACATTAACCATATCCCATGGTGCAAGAAATTGACCTTTTTTTACATTAATAATTTTATTTGTTTTAGCTGCAGCAATTAACAGGTCTGTTTGTCTACATAAAAAAGCTGGGATTTGTAAAACATCAACATGTTTTGAAACGATTGCACATTGCTCAACATTATGAATGTCCGTTAGGATAGGGATATTTAATTCTTTTTTAATCTTATCAAAGACAGGTAAAGAAGCTTCTAATCCAGCTCCCCTTTTGCCTTTTAAACTTGTTCTGTTCGCTTTATCAAATGAAGTTTTATAAATAAATCCAAGACCAAATTTTGAGGTAATTTCCTTAATTTTTCCTGCCATATCCATTGCATGTTGTTCACTTTCAAGCTGGCAAGGTCCAGAAATTATACAAATTTTCTCATTGTTCGAAATGTCTATTTTTCCACAATTTACTTTAATGCTGCTCATTTATGATTTTTTGATGCTTTGATAAAAGATGAGAATAAAGGATGTGGAGCAAAAGGTCTAGATTTAAATTCTGGATGAAACTGTACTCCAATAAACCAGGGGTGATTTTTCAACTCAATGATCTCAGGTAAAAAACCGTCAGGTGATAAACCAGAAAAACTCATTCCTTTTTTTTCAAATTTGTCTTTTAGATTGATGTTAACTTCATATCTGTGTCGATGTCTTTCTTTGATAATTTTTTTTCCATAAATTTTTTTAATTTTGGAATTATTTTGTAATTTCGCATCGTAAGAACCTAATCTCATTGTTCCACCTAGATTTTTATCAGTTCCTTTGATAGTTTTTCCATCTTTAATCCACTCATTAATTAATCCAATTACAGGTATGCCATTTCTATCGAATTCACTTGAAGTTGCTTTTTTTAAATTTAATTGATTTCTCGCAAATTCTATAATTGCCATTTGCATTCCATAACATATCCCAAGAAAGGGGATTCTATTTTTTCTAGCATATTTTATTGACTCTATTTTTCCAGTTGTTCCTCGTTTACCAAAACCACCAGGTATTAATATACCTGAAATGTGTTTAAGTTTTGATTTAATCTCAGAAACTTTTAATTTTTCAGAGTCTATTCTTACTAAATTTACCTTAACATTGTTTTGAATACCTCCATGAGTAAGAGCTTCATCTAAAGATTTATAAGCATCTTTTAACTCAACGTATTTACCAATTATTGCAATATTCACTTGTTTTTTAGTTTGTAAAATAATTTTAGTAATTTTTTTCCAGGGTTTAAGGTTTGCAGATTTTTTTGACTTAAGCTTAAAATAATTTAATACTTGGACATCAAGTTTTTCTCTAAAAAAACTTATTGGTGCTTCATAAATTGTTCTTACATCAACAGTTTCTATTACATTTTTAATATCCACGTTGCAGAAAAGTGAGATTTTTTTACGATGCTCTAACGGGATTGGTCTTTCTGATCTACATATTATAATGTCAGGTTGAATACCTATACTTCTCAATTCTTTAACAGAATGTTGGGTAGGTTTAGTTTTAATTTCATCTGAGGACTTTAAATAAGGTACTAAGGTAAGATGGATAAATAATGCATTTTTTTTTCCTATATCATTTGCAAATTGTCTTATGGCCTCAATAAATGGTAGACTCTCAATATCACCAACAATTCCACCAATTTCACAAATAACAAAATCTTCTTTCGATGAATCATTCTTTATAAACTCTTTTATTCTATCAGTTATATGTGGAATAACTTGAACTGTTTTTCCGAGATATTTTCCTTCACGTTCTTTTTTCAATACATCGTTATAAATTTTACCTGTTGTAATATTATCAGACTTCTTTGCAGATACTCCGGTAAATCTTTCATAATGCCCAAGATCTAAATCTGTTTCGGCACCATCATCAGTTACAAAAACCTCTCCGTGTTGAAATGGGCTCATTGTTCCAGGATCTACATTTAAATAAGGATCTAATTTCCTTAATCTAACTTTATACCCTCTCGATTGAAGTAAATAAGCTAGAGATGCAGAAGAGAGACCTTTTCCTAACGATGAAACCACGCCGCCCGTGACAAAAATAAATCGCGCCATGGAAGTATCTTATAGCGAATAAAAAAGAAAATTAAAAGTATTAATTATTATTTTCTGGAATAGCGGGAGTATCCTCTGCTTTTTCCTCAATAGTATCTAAAACAGATGATGTAGGTGTTAATTCTCCTCTAGATACGATTGTAAGTGCTAAACTACAAATTATAAATAAAATGGCAACAACGGCTGTTGCTTTGGTCATAAAATTACCTGCTGATCTGGAAAACATAAAACTTTCCTGGGAAACTCCAATTCCTAAAGCACCACCCTCAGACTTTTGCATCAAAACTAGTAACACCAATATTAATCCGAATATGATGTTCAAAATTAACAATATATTTTCCATGAGGGGTTAATTATATGTTTTTTTAATTATATCAATAAATTTTTTAGGATCTTGAGATGCCCCACCTATTAAGTAACCATCAATATTATTTATAGATTTCAACTGATTAATATTTTTTGGATTTACTGAGCCACCATAAAGAACTTTATAATTCTTTTTTTCTTTTTTAATAAAACTGATTGTCTTAAATAAGTCATCAGATTTTGGTATAATTCCTGTACCAATTGACCAAACTGGTTCATATGCAATTATAATTTTTTTATTATTTTTAATATTTTTCAAACCTGCTTTAATCTGTTTATTTAAAACACTTTTGGTAATTTTTTTTCTTTTTGCTTTAAGCGTCTCACCAATACAAAAAATTACATTCAGCCCAGACTTCAACGCACTTTTAATTTTAAGATTTATTAATTTATCAGTTTCACCAGATTGTCTATTTTCAGAGTGGCCAATAATAATATATTTAGCACCAACACTTTTTAACATTGAAGAATTGACTGAACCTGTAAAAGCACCATAAACATCCAGCTCATGACAATTTTGCGCACCAACTTCAATATTTGAACCTCTCAATTTTTTTGACATTGGCTCTATTAAAGTGCTAGGTGGGCAGTAAATTATTTTCAAAGACTTTCTTTTTTTGAAGTTTTTAAAATATTTAACAACTCTATTCAGCGTATTTAACGAATTTAAAACACCAAACATTTTCCAATTGGCAATAAAATACATATATTTATTTGTCATGAGGCTTATTTTAATTTATAGGTTTGCTTTTTATAGATCAATAAATTTATAGTAATGATTAGTAGTTTAAGAAATTTTGCAAAAACTAAGTTTGCTGGTTTGTTAGTTTTTATAATGATAATTCCATTTGTATTTTGGGGTATGGGTGGAATGTTCAGTAGTGGTAATACTAACAATATTGCTAAAATTAATAATAATAGTATTTCCACTGAAGATTTTATTGATTACGTAAATAAATCAGGAATCCCTGAAAAAACAATCAGAGAAAATTTAGAGCAAAACATTATTGAAGAAATTCTGTCTGGTTTAGTTTCTACTACTTTACTGGATCTAGAAATAAAAGATTTTGAGCTGACAATTTCTGAGGTCACTTTATTAAAAAAGATAAAAGAAAATAAAAATTTTAGAGATGAAAATGGTGTTTTTCAAAGAATTAAATATGAAAAATTTTTATTAGAAAATAATTTATCTGCTCCGGGATTTGAACAGAGACTTAAATTACGAGAATTGCAAAGAAATCTTTTTGATTATATTGGTGCCGGTACAACCTCACCTCAATTTCTTACAACAAAACTATTTAAAGAAGAAAATCAAAAACTTGAAATAGAATTTATTGATTTAAATGATTTTTATGTAAATAAAGATGATATCACAGATAAAGAATTAGAAAATTTTATTAAGGATAATAAAGATGAGTTGAAAATAGAGTACTTAGATTTCAGCTACACAATCATAAATCCTAAAAATTTAATTGGAGTAGATGATTTCAATCAATCTTTTTTTGACAAAATTGACGAAATTGAAGTTGCCATATCCAATGAGATTGATTTTAAAACAATCACATCAAATTTTGATTTAAAATCAGTTGATATTAGTAATTTTAGATTTTCTACAGATAAAAATGAAATTGAAAAAAAAATTTACAAATTAAGAAATAATAAATTTGATATTTTTGAAAATAAAAATGACTATATCCTTTATAACATAAAAAATATTACCCAAAAATCACCAGATTTAAGTGATAAACAAATTAAAGAAGAAGTGCTCGAATTAGTTTTTCAAAAAAACAAATTTGATTATAACCAAAAATTATTAAATGAAATAACCAATAAAAAATTTAATGACAATAATTTTTTAGAGATGGGAAAAGATAAGATCCAGGCAATAAATTTGAATTCTGTGCGGGATAATAAAAAATTTGATATTAATGCTGTTGAAGTTTTATATAGCTTGCCTGAGAAATCATTTACTTTAATAAATGATGAAAATAACAATATTTACTTAGCAAAAGTCAAAAAATTTCAAAAACAAATCATAGATACAAATAAAGAGGAATTTAAACAATATATTGCAAAACAAAATTCAAACAACAAAAATTCATTATTAAAATCTTATGATACATTTTTAAATAACAAATATGATGTTTCTTTAAATCAACAGACTATTGAACGAGTTAAAAACTATTTTAAATGAAAATTAATCGAAGCTTCAAAGAATTCAAGTTTCGACACAGAAACAACGAAAATCAAATAATCTATACATCAAAAAAAGTAAAAACTGATGAAGAAATAATTAATTTAATTGATAACTTTTTAATTGAAAAAAATAGCTTTATTTTTGAGTCAGTAGAAAAAGGTAAGATTAGAGGCAGATACACTATATTTGGTAAAAATCCTGATAAAATTTGGGAATTTAATAATAATAATTCTTATTTAATAAAAAAAAATAAAAAAATTAAGTTAAGGGATAAACCTAAATATTTGATTGAAAAAATAATTGAAGATTTTAAGTTTAAAACTCCTAATAAATTACCGAAAATTTGTTCTTTGATTTCAGGATATTTTTCATACGATACAATTAGGTACATCGAAAAAATCCCAAACAATTGTAAAGATGACTTAAAATTACCTGATGTAAGATTATTACGTCCAAGAACACTTATTATTCACGACAATTTGAAAAAGGAAATATTCTTTATCAATAATATTTTTAAAGATGAAAAAATTACGAATTACAAAAGTAAATTTAAAGATATCCAATCTGAACTTTTCACGCTCTCTTTACAATCATCAGTTAAAAAAATAGATAATGTAATAAATAATAAGTCAAAAAAAATTATTATTAATTCAAATACCTCTAAAAATAAATTTTTATCTATAGTTAATAAGGCAAAAAAATACATTAAATTAGGAGATATATTTCAAGTCGTTTTAAGCCAGCGTTTTGAGACTAAATTGACAAAAAAACCAATCGATATTTATAAAAAATTGAGAATAACTAATCCATCTCCATTTATGTTTTTTTTTAATTTTACTGATTTTCAAATAATAGGTGCAAGTCCCGAAATATTAGTAAGGTTAAGAGATGGTGAAATAACTGTAAGACCAATTGCCGGGACAAGACCTCGAGGAAAAACGATTAAAGAGGATCGTTTTTATGAGAAAGATTTACTTAAAGATAAAAAAGAGCTTTCTGAACATCTAATGTTATTAGATCTTGGAAGAAATGATGCCGGAAAGGTATCTAAGACTAATTCTATTAAAGTTACTGAAAGTTTTATAATTGAAAAGTATTCACATGTAATGCATATAGTTTCGAACGTAATAGGTAAACATGATAAAAAATTTTCTAAATTTAAGTCTCTTTTAGCGGGTTTTCCAGCTGGAACTGTCTCTGGAGCTCCCAAAATAAGAGCTATGGAAATTATTGATGAACTAGAGTTTACAAAAAGGAAGGTTTATGCCGGTGGCATTGGGTATTTCGCGGCGAATGGAGAGTTTGATACATGTATTGCTTTAAGAACAGCTGTTGCAAAAAATAACAGATTTTATGTCCAAGCTGGAGCTGGGATTGTTGCAGATAGCAAACCATTAAAGGAATACGAAGAAACAGTAAATAAAGCAAAAGCTTTAATTAATGCGTTGAAATGAAAAAGATAATTTTAATTGATAATTACGATAGTTTTACTTTTAATCTCTACCATTATCTGTCTTCATTAAAAGTGAATGTTGAAGTAATTAGAAATGATCAAATTACATCTCATGAAATTTTAAAAAAAAGATATCATAAGATCGTAATTTCACCTGGACCTGGTAACCCCAATCAATCAGGTAATTGTCTTAAAATCGTTAAATCTTTATATAAAAAAATACCAATTCTCGGAGTTTGTTTAGGCCATCAAATTATAGGTCAAGTATTTGGCTCAAAAATTATCCAAGCTAGAAAGCTGATGCATGGAAAAACTAGTAAGATTTTTTCAAAAAAAATGGGTATTTTAAAAGATCTCCCTAAAACTTTTGAAGCCACTCGATATCACAGCTTAATTATTGATAAAAAATCGTTATCTAAGGATCTTGAAATTACTGCTCAGACTGAAGATGGACTTATAATGGGAGTACAACATAAAAAATATCATACACATGGAGTGCAATTTCACCCTGAAAGTATTA
This sequence comes from uncultured Pelagibacteraceae bacterium, assembly GCA_902606065.1. Classification (GTDB taxonomy): domain Bacteria; phylum Pseudomonadota; class Alphaproteobacteria; order Pelagibacterales; family Pelagibacteraceae; genus Pelagibacter. The sequence goes on along the minus strand of CACLEX010000003.1, from coordinate 19,921 downwards.
AAACTAAATTAGGGATTAAAATTTTAAAAAATTTTATTAAAATTTAAAGATAATGAAACAATTCATTGAAAAAATTAGAAAAAAAATAAATTTAACTTTTAATGAAAGTAAAACTGCTTTTGAATTATTAATGGAGGGTAAAGCAGAAGATCAAGAAATATTTGATTTTTTGACACTTTTATCAGCTAAGGGTGAGTCTTCTGATGAGATAGCTGGTGGAGTTTTTGTTCTAAGAAACAAGTCTAAAAGAGTAAATGTAGAAAACTGTGTTGATACTTGCGGAACTGGTGGAGATGGTATGAATACACTTAATATATCAACAGCTTCAGCATTATTGCTTGCAAGTATGGGTGTTAAAGTAGCTAAACATGGAAATAAAGCTGTATCCTCGAAATGCGGATCTGGAGATGTTTTAGAGGCTTTAAATATAAAAATAAATTTAGAGCCAAAAGATATTGAAAATCAAATTAATAATAATAATTTTGGATTCATGTTTGCGCCCAACTACCACAGCGCAATGAGATTTGTTGGGCCCACAAGACAAAAAATTGGAAAAAGAACTATATTCAATATGATTGGACCTTTAAGTAGCCCAGCTCTAGTAAAAAGACAAGTTATTGGTGTTTTTGATAAAAAACTATTAGAAATATTTGCTTATGCTTTAAAAAATTTAGATATTAAATTTGCTTGGATAGTCAATAGTGAGGATGGATTAGATGAAATTTCACCTTATGCTAAAACCAATGTAATTCAATTAAAAGATGGAGTCATCTCTGAGGTTATTATTGATCCAAATAAATTAAATATAAATGCAGATAAGTTTGAAAATCTCATTGGTAATGATGCAGCTTTTAATGCAGATAGAATGATTAATATATTTAAAGGTGAGGATAATGATTTTTCTAAAGCAGTTTGTTTAAATGCTGCGGCAGGATTAGTTGTTAATGAAACTCATCAGAATTTCGAAAAAGCTTATGATGAAGCTAGAAAACACATTTTATCAGGTCATACATTTAAACAACTAGAGAAAATTCAAAATGGCTGAAAATGTTCTTGAAAAAATAATAAATATTAAAAGTGAAAAAATTTTAGAGCTTAAAAAAACTATAAGTCTTGAGACACTTAAAGAATCAATAAAAAAAGATAGTTCATACGTTGATTTTAAAGATACAATTAAAAAAAATGTTGAAAATAAAAAATTCTCAATTATTGCTGAAATAAAAAAAGCAAGTCCCTCTGCAGGTATAATTATAAAAGACTATGATCCTATAGAAATAGCTAATATATATAAATCAAATAAAGCAACCTGTTTATCTGTTTTAACTGAGGAGGATTTTTTTTTAGGGGACTTAACACATATTAGTCAAATAAAGCAAAAAGTTAATTTACCAATTCTTTGTAAAGATTTTTTTATAGATAAATTTCAAATTCCTTTAGCTAAAAGTTACGGTGCCGATGCTATCTTAATTATTTTAGCTGGAGTTTCAGATAAATTGGCAGATGAATTATATGAAGAAGCTTTAAAATTAAATATGTCAGTTGTTGTAGAGGTTCATACTGTTCATGAAGCTAAACAAGCACTTAGATTTAAAGATGCTTTATTAGGTATTAACAACAGAAATTTGAAAACTCTAAAAACTGATATTAATACAACTTATGATATCCACGATGTTTTGGTTAATCACCCTGGTCCATTGATTTCTGAAAGTGGAATTAAATCTAAAGAAGAACTATTGGAACTATCAAATAAAACATCGATCAAAACCTTTTTAATTGGTGAATCACTTTTAAAAAATTTAAGCAATAATTCAATTTTTTCTGTTTTATAGTCAAAAAAGTCCTTATTTTCATAACTTTTTAACTATTGTGAATTATGAAGAACTTTTATAGAACATTGTTTGTACGATATTTGTTCTTATGCTAACAAAAAAACAAAAAAACCTGCTTTTATTTATCAACAAGAAGTTGAGGAGCTCTGGTGTATCCCCTTCTTACGAAGAGATGAAAGAGTCTTTAAATCTTAAATCAAAATCCGGGATTCACAGATTAATTAGTGCTTTAGAAGAAAGAGGTTTCATTAAAAGGCTTGCTCATAAAGCTAGAGCTTTGGAGGTTATAAAATTACCAGAGACTGCTTCTGCAAATGATATTTACAATAATTTTTCCCCAAGTGTCATTAAAGGAGGTTTGGATGAAGAAAAACCTTTATCCGACGATGCAGAGGTGCCAGTTTTAGGTAAAATAGCAGCTGGAACACCTGTTGAAGCAATTCAAAATGAAGTTTCAAGAATTCCATTACCAAATAACTTAGAAAAAAATGGAGATTATTTTGGCCTTAAAGTTCAAGGAGATTCAATGATAGAAGCTGGAATTCATGAGGGTGACACAGTGATAATCAAAAGAACCGATACAGCTGATAATGGAAAAATAGTGGTAGCTCTAATTGATGAACACGAAGCTATGCTTAAAAGAATTAGAAAAAAAGGTAAAGTAGTAGCGTTAGAAAGTGCTAATAAAAACTATGAAACCAAAATTTTTGGCCCTGATAGAGTAAAAGTTCAAGGTGTTTTAGTATCTTTATATAGAAACTTCTAAAAAAATAGTCTAAACCATTTTTAATGAAAAAAGTAGCAACTAGATTTGCTCCGTCCCCTACCGGACCTTTACATATTGGTGGGGTGAGAACAGCCTTATTTAATTGGTTATATTCAAAAAACCAAAATGGTAATTTTTATCTAAGGATAGAAGATACAGATAAAGAAAGATCAAAAGAGGAATACAAAAATCAAATTATAAAATCTCTTCAATGGATAGGTATCAATCATGATGGAACAGAATATATACAATCTCAAAAAATTGATGATCATATAAAAGTTGCAAATGAACTATTAAAAAAAGGTAGTGCTTATAGATGTTATTGCTCGACTGAAGAAATTGAAGCACAAAAAAAAAGAGCTAAGCAAAAAAAAATTCCATATGTTTATGATAGAAAATGGAGAGACAGAAATGAAAATGAAGCGCCTAAAGATATAAAACCAGTAATTAGATTTAAAAGTAAAATTGATGGTACATCAATATTAAAAGATAAAGTTCAGGGAAACGTAGAAATTGAAAATAATACGATTGAAGATTTTGTAATTTTAAGAAATGATGGCACACCAACTTATAATTTATCAGCTGCTGTTGATGATCATCAGATGAATATGACACACATTATTAGAGGTGATGATCATAAAATCAATACTTTTAAACAAATTCAAATTTATGAAGCAATGGATTGGGCTTTACCAACATTTGCACATATACCATTAATTCATACAATTGAGGGGAAAAAATTATCAAAAAGAGATAAAGCATCAACTCTAGAGGACTATTCTAAAATAGGTATTATGCCAGATGCTTTGAGAAATTATCTTTTAAGATTAGGTTGGTCATATGAAGATAAAGAAATTTTTACTTTAGATGAAAGCGTAAAATATTTTAATCTTGAAGGTATTGGAAAATCACCATCAAAATTAGATTTAAGTAGAATTCTATCTATGAATGAACACTATATAAAAAGCATTGATGAAAATGAACTTTTTAATCAACTAATTAATTATTGTGAGATTTTTAAAAATAAGATTATTGGGGAAAAAAAAGATAAAATTAAAAAATCTTTAAGTTTTCTTAAAAATAAAGCTAAAACACTAGAGGATATATATAATAATAGCCAATATATTATTAATGATGAAGTTAATTTTAATAAAGAAGATCTAAAATTAATTGATGCTAATGCACAAAAAATTATCTCTGAATTTAAAGATAATATTAAGGAAATAAGCAACTTTACAAGAGAAAATTTAGAACCTGTAGTTCAGAAACTAATACAATCTAATAACACCAATTTTAAAGGTGTTGGTCAGCCCTTAAGGGTGGCTTTAACAGGGTCAAAATTTGGCCCTGGTATTTATGATATAATTATATCTCTGGGTAAAGAGGAGGTTGAAAAAAGATTATCCAACAAGACTATTTCTTAAGATTGTGGCTACCTCATTAGATGATGAAGAATTCGATCTAATTCCTTTTAAAGTTTGATTGCATTGTTCTAATTGTTTTTTTCCAATCTCTGGATTTTTAAGCATATATAAAACAGAATTATAAATTTCTTTTGCATTACACTCACTTTGCAACAATTCAGGAATGACTTCTTTATTATTAATTATATTGATGATATTTGCAAATTTAACATTTACTAATAATTTAAAGATCATAAAATTTATAAAATTTAACTTATAAATAATTATTGAAGGAACATTAGCATTACAGACTTGAAGAGATATTGTTCCTGACTTACATATGGCAAAAATTGAATTTGATAATATTTCCTTTTTCATATTTTCATCTGAAATTACATCAATATTATTAAAACCCTTATCTTTAATATAATCAACAATATTATTTTTGTTTTCTTCAGTGGCATGAAAAATAAAATTATGATTTGAATTTCTTTTATTCATCATATTTATAAAATCAATTAATATTGGTAACAAAACATTTGTTTCTGATTTTCTACTACCTGGAAATATAGAGATTATTTTTTTATTATTAGAAATGAAATTATTGATATCTGTTTTATTATTTTTATTATTTTCTATTAACGGATGACCTACAAAAGTATTATTTATATTCTCTTCATCAAAAAATTTTTTTTCAAAATCAAATAATAAAAGAATATGATCAATAAATTTTTTAATTTTTTTTACCCTTCCTTTTCTCCAAATCCAAACTTGCGGGGCTACATAGTGAATTGTCTTAATTTGAGGATTAATTTTTTTTACCTTTTCTGCAACTCTTAAAGTAAAATCTGGACTATCAACACTAAACAAAATATCTGGATTGAATTTCAGGATTTCTTCAACAGTTTGATTAATTCTTTTATTAATCTTAAAAATATTTAACAAAACACTCGTAAAACCCAAATAAGTTATTTCTTTCAAATCAAAGATAGACTCTATTCCAATTTTTCTTAAATTTGACCCACCTACAGATAAATATTTAATATCCGTATAATCTTTTTGAAGTTTTGAAATTGCTGTGGAAGCTAATTTATCCCCAGAGGGTTCTCCTGTAAGTACAAATATTTTTTTCATTTTATTAAAATAAAAATTTTATTTTTATCAGCAAATTCAATACTTTTAGATTTATCTAAAAAGATATTTTTTTTTGATTTAAGAACTATTCCTTTTAATCTATATTTTTTACAATCTTTAATCGTTTGTATCCCTATTGTTGGTAAATCCATTCTCAAATCTTGTTTTTTTTTGGGGAATTTGATTAAAATACCACCAGAATTATTCTTTAATTTAGTTATCATTTTTTTGGTACCTCTATTGTCTTCTTTTGCTATTATCTTATTATCTCTGACTACTATTGCTTGAATATGATCATAACTATTTGTTTTAGCTAAATATTTTATACCTTGATTGATTGATTTGATATCAGCTCGAGATGGTTTTATCTTTGTATGTAAACCTTTTTTACCGGTTAACTCAGGATTGAAATGAATTGAACTTATAACATCAATTTTTTCATTTTTAAGGATCTCAATTATAACTTTAATTATAGCTGCATCTCCCAATTTAGCAGCTTTTATAATACTCGGCATGTAATAAATGCCTTTTAAATCTAATCTTAATTTAGAAAATTTTGGTTTAGCAATTTTCCCAGCAAAAAGAACTTTATTCGATTTTTGCTTTTTAATTAGGTCTATTATTTTCCCAAATTTTCCAATACTAATTCTGTAAGAATTTTTTTCTTTAGCAAAATCATTCTTATTGGAAAAATCAATTATAAAGTACTTTTTTTTTAATTTTTTTATTTTTTTTAGAACAATTTTCGAAAAATCCGTATCACCTAAAAACAAACCTATCATTTTATTTTGAAAAAGGTGTACATATTGGTCTTTTTTTATCTTTTTCTAAAAATTCAATAACGTCTTTTACAAGACCATTTTTTTTGAATTCAGCATTTAAATTTTTTAAATTTTCTGTCAAATTTTCGTTTTTAAAGATTTCTTTATATGCTTCACTTAAAGCTAAGATTTCTTTATTAGGTATATTTTTTCTTCTTAAACCAATTAAATTTAAACCCTGAAGAACACTTCTATTTCCATGTACCATCGCATAAGGGATGATATCTCTTACAACCCCACACATTCCACCTATCATTGCAAACTTACCTACTCTAGTAAATTGTTGTACAGCTGAATTACCTCCGATTATTACATTTTGCTCAATATGTGTATGTCCACCAAGAGGAACATTATTTGCAAGTATTACATTGTCCTCGACTATGCAATCATGTGCTATATGTGAAGAAACCATAAATAAACATCCATTACCAATTTTAGTAATTCCACCCCCACCTTCAGTACCTGGATTTATTGTTACATATTCTCTAATTTTATTGTTATCTCCAATTTCTAATTTTGTATCCTCACCGCTAAATTTCAGATCTTGAGGATCGTTTCCTATAGAAGCAAATGGATATATCTTATTTTTCTTCCCAATCTTTGTGTTTCCCACAATACTAACATGAGACTGGATAATAGTATTTTCTCCTACCTCAACATTTGGCCCAATTACTGAATAGGGACCTACCTCTACATTAGATGATATTTTGGATTTTGGATTAACGATAGCAGTTTTATGTATCATCTATTATCTTTTAAAAATTCTCTAATACTTTTTGCTGGATAACCCATAACTTTTGCATTATCGGGTATATCTTTTATAACACCACTGCCACCACCGATTTCAACATTATTTCCCACTCTTAGATGACCAGATATACCAGCTTGACCACCAATTTTTACGTTATCTCCTATGATTGTGCTTCCGGCAATTCCAACTTGTCCAGCCAAAATTGTATTTTCACCAATTTTTACATTGTGAGCTATATGAATTTGATTATCTAAAAAAGTATTCTTACCTATTTCTGTATTTGATAAAGATCCACGATCAATTGTAGAACCGCACCCGATTTCACAATTTTCATTTATTACAACAATACCTATATGTGGATATCTTTGGTTTTTATTTTTTGCTGGAAAAAAACCAAAACCTTTTTTGCCAATTACACAATTATCTAAAATAGTAACGTTATTTTTAATTACAGAGTTTCTTAAGATTGTATTTGATCCAATTTTACAATTATCACCAACCTTTACGTTACGTTCAATAATTGTATTGTGTCCAATTAAACAATTTTTTCCAATTTCGACATTTTCTCCAACTAACACATTTTTTCCCGACTGAACTTTATCTTTTAATTGGGTATTGTTAATATCTATAGCTGATTTATCATATTCATCCTCAATTGAATTTGGGTAAAACTTCTGAGTTACAATTGAAGTAGCAAGCAAAACATTATCAACAACAATTGCACTGCAATTATCTGGTAGATGATCTTTTAAATTTTTTGTTGTTATGCAAAAAGAAGCCTTGGTTTTCTTTGCAATTTCATTATATTTCTTTGAGTGAAAGAACGTAATACATCCCTTTTCAGCGTTAAATAAATCTACTATATCTCTAACTTTATGTTTTTCTTTTATTTCGGAACTTATATCAAGTAATTTTAAAATCTCAGAAATATAAAATGGTCCACAATTAGAAAAAAAAGGATTAGACATAATTGCTTTTACCAAAGCAATTATAAGTATGTTATCAAGAATTATTGCTGATTATTTCTTATCAACAATTGTAGCAGACCATATTGCATCTGCCATTTTTTTATCATCAACAAACGCTTCGCCCTTATATTTCCAAACACGTCCATGAGACCTAATTGCCTCTATCTTTAAAATTAACTTACAATCTGGAATAACTGGATTTCTAAATCTTGCCTTTTCAACTCCCATTAAAAAAACCAATTTATTTTCATATGTTGACTTATCCAATCCTTGTGCTGTCAAAGCAGCAGCAGCTTGACCAAAAGACTCAACAATTAAGACACCTGGCATTACAGGTTGACCTGGAAAATGACCATCAACAAAAAAACTATTTTTTTTTACATTAACAATAGCAGTAGCTGAAGATAATTTTTTTATATCATGAAGTTCATCAATTAATAACATTGGCTCACGATGAGGCAATAGTTCAATTATTTGTTTTTTATTTAAAGATGAAGTCATTTAATCTTAGAATCTATTATATTTATTATTTCTTGTGTAATATCTTTTTTTTTTGATGCTACAAATACATTTTTTCTATCAAGTACAATATCAATTTTTTTTTCACTTACATACTGCTCAATGATTGGGGTTATCTTTTTAAAAAATTCACCAAATTCAACTTGTTTTTTTTGATTAAATTCATTTACTACTTTTTGTTTATCTTGTTGAAATTTAGAAATTTCTTTTCTAAATTCAATTAATCTCTTTTTAAACTCATCTTCTGAGATTACGTTTTTTTGCTTCTTAATTTCTTCCTCAATCTTTTTTAAGTCCTTTTCTTTTTTTTCGAATTTTAACAATGCTGACTTCTTAGATTTTTCAAGTTTACTTAAAATTGATTTTCCAGCTTTTGTATTAGTTACTACATTGTCGAGATCTAAGTAAACAATTTGTTCCTCACTATTTGATGTGGATATAAAAATTATCAACACTATAAATATAGTGGAAATTTTTTTTGTAAAATTCATTAAAAACTTGTACCTATATTAAATCTAAATGTCTCTTCTATATCAGTAGATTCTTTTGTAATTGGCTGAGCAAATGAAAAGGTTAGAGGTCCAACTGGTGTTAACCAATCTAATCCAACACCTACAGAACTTCTGATACCACTTTTGTCCAAAGAACTATCATAATCTACTCCCCATATATTGGCTGCATCCGCAAATAAAACTATGTCCACATTTTGAACATTTTCTAATATTTTGGGTATTGTCGTTGTTGCATTGATTGTCGAAACATAATTACCACCAATGAAATCACTACCATCCTTGGGTCCAATTTTACCAGATTCAAATCCCCTTAATTTTCTTCCTGGAATATATAATCTCTCGGATAACTTAATATCATCACCACTTAAAGAACTAGCACCTTGAAACGAAAATGAAAATGTTGAAACATTATTTTCATATAATTCTTTAAAAATTTTATAATTATAAATATTTGTAAATGTATTCGTATCACTTAATATTGGCATACTCACATTGTAATTGCTAAAAAAACCGCTGGTGGTTTCATATTTTTGATTTCTTTTATCGTAAAAAAAATCTAATCCAATAAAACTATCAAAATAATTACCATCTTGTTTTTTTTGTCTTGCTGATGCACTAGAATCAACATCTATTTGCTCTATTGTATTTCTAGTAGATAATCCAAATATTAAATCATCTAAGTATTCGAAGTTAGTTCCAATTGAAAAACCAGTAACATTGGATTTATATCCAGATGTTCCCAATCTATCAATTGAGGTTGCTTCTAGCGATAAATCAAGATTCTTATCAGAATTTTTATAGTTTGGATTTGAAACTAAAAATTTACCTTTAATTCTCTCTTCTGAAACATTTAAATTACTGTCAACCTTTACGCCTCTTCCTAAATAGTTATTTTCTTTAATTCCAAAAGAAAAACTTGAACCATCTGTTCCTGTACCAACTCCTGCGAAAATTTCACCAGTAGCTTTTTCAGTAATAATAATATCTATGATTTTAGTATTGTACTCATCTCCATCCAAAATTTCTCCCTGAACATTCTCAAAAAAATTTAATGCTTTAATATTATTTAATGATTTTGCATAAAGAATTTGATTAAATGGGTCACCTTCATCAATTTCTATTTGATTTCTTATCACAGACTCTCTGGTAACATTGTTTCCAAAAATATTTATTCTTTGAATAAAAAATCTTTCCATCTCTTCAATCTTAAAATCTAAATTGATTTTATTAGAAACTATATTTTCTATTACTTTGGCTTGGACTGACTCAAATTGCTCATTAATTGTAATCGTTTCAATTTTTTCTACAATATCTTCGATCCGATTGATTGAGTATGGTTCATTTTCTAATTTCTTAAAAAATTTTTCTACTTCTTCATAATTAGATTTAGAAAAATCATTTGGTAAGTCAATTTTTAAATCTCCAAAAAATAATTTAGAATTTGCATCTATATTAAAAATTAACTCAAACGATTGATCATCAGTCATTTTCGCAAATGACGAATTAATGTCCACATTGTAATAACCTTTATTTAGGTAAAAATTTTTAAGCAATCTTTCATCATAATTAATCATAGTCTCGTTTAAATATTTTTTACCAGACAAAAATTTCCATGGTTTATATTCTTCACTTAAAATTACACCTTTTAACTTCTTGTCTTTAAAAATTTTATCACCAATAAAAGTAATCTTTTGAATTTTAGCTTTTTTTCCAAGAGAAATTATATAATTAAGATTAATCTTATTATCCTCCAATTCCTCTAACGAAATTTCCACTTTTGAGAAATAATAACCAGAATTTTTTAAAAAACTTTTAATACTAATTTTATCTTTGTTTAATAAAACTTCATTAAATGAGGACCTAGGTTTTAATATGACGTTTTTTTTTAAATTCTCTAGCAATTCAGATGATTTAATTCCCTCATAATCTATATTTTGTATAATTGGATTTTCTTTTACTTTGATTGAAAGAATTCTATCAATAATTTTGACAGAAACTAAATCAAAAAAATTTGTATTATATAATTTTTTTAGTATTTCATTTAAATCTTTATCTGATACCTCATCTTGAATTGATACATCAGCAAACATTATAATTGTATCTTTTGAAATTCGCTGATTTCCTTCTACATTTATTTCATCAATTATCTCAGATCTTAAAGAAGTTGTTAATGAAAGAAAAATAAATATTAATAGTATATTAATTTTAAAAATTGACTTAAACATATCCATTATCTTATTAAAAATTCAATATCATTTTTAATTTTTGTGTCCATTCTTATAATTTCTTCAATTTTTTTTGGTATTACTTTTTTATATTTTTTTAAATTATACAATTTTAATATTTTATTCATTTTTTTTGAAATATCAGTAAATTTAATCTTACTATTTAAGAATGATTCTACCAATTTATCATTAATAGAGACTAAAATTGTTTCAAATAAAGATGTGTTGTCAGGTAAATCTTTAAGAATTTTAACTAATGGAAATTTTTTGTAATCTACAAATCTGAAGTCTAAATTATTTAATATTTCAAAATTTAAATTATCAGTTTCAAAATTCTTTTTTGATGAGTATAAAGAATTAAAAATTGGAATTTTCATACTTGTTTCGTGTATAATAATCTTAGTTAAACCATTCTTAAATTTAATTATTGCGTGAACATAAGATTTTGGATGAATTATGATTGATAATTTGTCGTAAGAAATTTTAAATATTTTTTTTGCCTCAATAACCTCAAAAACTTTATTTATCATTGTTGCAGAATCTACTGATATTTTTTTTCCCATTATCCAATTTGGATGATTAATTGCTTGCTTAATATTTACATTTTTCAATTTTTGTAATGACTTATTTAAAAAAGGTCCCCCAGAGGCTGTCAAATAAATTTGATCAATCAGATTTCTATCTATTCCTTTTAGTGCATACCAAATTGAAAAATGCTCTGAATCTACTGGTATAAATTCAGTCCTATATCTATTTAATGTTTTTTCAATTAAATCCCAGCCACATATAATTGCTTCTTTGTTTGCGATTGCTATTTTTTTTGTGTGTTTAATTATTGCAATCGTAGGTTTTAATCCTTGAATGCCCGAAATTGAACTCATTGTATAATCAATTTTTTTTTTAAAAATTTTGCCTAGATTATTGAAATTATTATAAATATTTATTTTTTTTGAATATTTATCTTTTTTTATGCAATTGAAACTTTCTTGATTAGTTATGACTAAGTTTTTTACATTAAAAAATTTGGCTTGCTTTATTAATTCTTTATAATTTCCCTCTGCAGATAAAAGAATAATTTCAAAGTTTTTTTTATCATTTTTAATAATATCGATTAAACATTTCCCAATTGAACCTGTGGAACCGAGAATAGCAATTTTTTTTTTCATAACTTGATTATATTTAATTTGTAAATTAAAATAGGTAATACACATAAATATGTTGTTGGCATTACAAAAATTATACCATCAATCCTATCTAAAAGACCTCCATGGCCTGGTAAAATTTTTCCGGAATTTTTTAATTTAGCTTTTCTTTTGAAATATGAAATTATTAAATCACCTATTTGACTTACTAGTGAAATAAATAAGATTAATAAGATTAAAAATATGAGATCTGTGTCTAAAAGAATTTTACTTTTTTGCCCTAAATATTTAATAAAAATTAAACCAAATAACAATGAAATCAAAAAACCTCCAATAACACCAGAATAAGTTTTTTTCGGACTTACTTTCGTTAATTTTGGTCCCTTAAATATTTTGCCAAAAATATAACCACCAATATCAGTAAACATGCAAACTATAATCAAAAATATGAAGAAATTTAATCCAATATATTGTCTAAGATAAATTGCACAAAAAAATGAAAAAAATAAAAAAAATAATCCAAAAATTCTCAATAAATCTCTGTTTTTTGTCATCTTAAACCATTCCATACTTGTTCCCAAAAAAATTAAAGTCAAAAAAAATATAAAAGTTAAAGATCCCTGGATAATAAAAAAAAATGATACTGGGATCAAAATTATTGAACTAAAAATTCTTTTTTGTAATTCTTGATCAATCATATTCTTCCAAAATTTCTTTTAATTTTTTTGTACTCTTTAATAATTTTAATGTAATCTTTTTCTGTAAATGCTGGCCATAATTTTTTTTCAAAGAAAATTTCTGAATAAGCTAGTTGCCATAATAAAAAATTACTTAATCTTTTTGTGTTGCCAGTTCTAATTAATATATCTGGATCTGGAATATTTTTAGTTTGAAGGTTTTTTTCTAGGTTTTTTTCATTAATTTGAATTTTGTTTCTTCTAATTGTTTTAAAAGCATTTATCAGCTCTAATTTTGAGCCATAATTTAATGCCAAGTTAATCTGTAATTTTGAATTATTTATTGTTTTTTTTTCTGCGAAGTTTAAAAGAAAATTCAATCTTTTTGAAAATTTTTTATAGCCTAAAATCTTAATTTTAATATTTTGCTTATGAATGTCATTAAGTCTTTTTGTTAAAAAATTTTCTAATAATTTAAAAAGATAATTGATTTCTTTTTTTGGTCTTTTCCAATTTTCAGTGGAAAAAGCATATAGTGTTAGGAATTTAACTTTATTTTTTATTGATGATTTAATTATTGTTTCAACTGTTTTTAAACCTTTTTTATGCCCTACGTTTCTAGAATTTTTGTATTTTAAACCCCACCTTCCATTACCATCCATGATAATGGCTACATGATTTAATGGGTTCATATGGTCATTATTTCTTTTTCTTTTGAAGAAACTTTTTCATCAACAATTTGAATGTGCATATCAGTTATGTTTTGAACGTTTTTTTCAAAAGATTTTTCTTCATCTTCACCAATTTCTTTAGATTTTAAAAGTTTTTTAAGTTCCTCATTTGCATCTCTTCGGATATTTCGAATCGAAATTTTACATTTCTCACCCATTGATTTAATTAATTTTTTTAATTCGTTTCTTCTCTCTTCATTAAGTTCAGGTATTGGCAATCGAATTAATTGACCGTCAATTTGTGGATTTAGTCCTAATTCAGATTTTTTTATAGCCGCATCAACTAAAGTAACATTGTTTTGATCCCAAACCTGAACATTTATCATTCTCGGCTCTGGTGTTGTTATACTGCCAATTTGATTAATTGGCATTTGTTGTCCATAAACATCCACTCTTACAATATCTAACATTGCAGCATTTGCTCGACCTGTTCTTAATGATGATAATTCTTTTGAAAAAGCTTCTATAGACTTATCCATTTTGAGGCTATGTGATTTTTCATCAAACATCTATTCCCCTATTTTAATTCTACTAAACTCCTTAATCTTTAAATCATTTATAGCAAGTTCTTTTAAAACATCTTGAACTTTTTTTTTTGGTTCCATAACCCAAGCTTGTGTTAAAAGAGCATTTTCCTCTTTAAATTTGTTCATCTTACCTAAACTAATTTTTTTCGCAATCTCTTCTGGTTTTCCTGAATTTTTAAGTTCCTCTGTAACCAATTCCTGTTCTTTGTCTATGATAGCTTTATCAATTAATTTAGACTCTAAAGCTAGAGGGTTTGATGCTGCTATATGCATTGATAATTGTTTGCCAAATGTTTTTACAATTTCAGAGTTATCTTTAGTTTCTAATGAGACAATTACAGCTAATTTAGCTAAGTTATCTTTTACTACAGTATGTAAATATTGATAATTTACTGAGGAAGAATTTGAAATTGTTTTTGTTTTACCAATGGTAATTTTTTCTCCAATCTTAGCAATTAAAGCAACTAAATTTTCTTCAACAGTAATATTATTTTTCATTTTAGATGTTTTTAATTTTTCAACATCTGAATTATTTTGATTGTTTATTTCACTTAATTCTTTCACAAAATTTATAAAATCATCATTTTTAGCAACAAAATCTGTTTCACAATTTACTTCAATAATTGATGTCTTATTTTGATCTCCACTAACCGCAACAACTCCTTCTTTTGCATCTCTTGACATTTTTTTAGAGGCTTTTGAAATCCCTTTTACTCTTAAAATTTCTACTGCTTTATCTAAATCACCTCCAGATTCTTTAATTGCTAAATTACAATCTTTAAACCCTGCACCTGTCGCCTCTCTCAGTTTTTTTACTTTTTCTATATCACTCATTTAATTTAGTTTTTCAGGCTTTTTTTTTGAGAATTTTTTTTCAAGCTTTTCCCGATCTGTTTCAGCAATTGTTTTAGATCTATCAACTTTTTCTTTTTTTTCTGTATCTTTCTTTGTTTCAACAGCCGGTGCAGCTTTTTTAGCACCTTCAATCGTTTCTTTAATAAGATTACAATATAGATCTATTGATCTTCTAGCGTCATCATTGCCGGGTATTGGAAAATCAATGCCATCAGGATTTGAGTTGCTATCTAATATAGCAATTATTGGAATTCCTAATTTTACTGACTCTTGAATTGCAAGTGACTCGTAATTTGTATCTATAATAAATACTAAATCAGGAACTTTTTTCATCTCAGCAATTCCTCCAAGTGATCTTTGTAATTTATCTTTTTTTACACTCATTTTTAAAAGCTCTTTTTTTGTAAATCCTCTATTCTCAGCAACTAAATCTGTTTCTAATTTTTTTAGTTTTTTAATAGAATTTGAAATAGTACCCCAATTTGTGAGCATCCCACCTAACCATCTATAATTTACAAAATATTGGCCTGTTTCTTTCGCTACTTCTGCAATTGCTTCGGAAGCCTGTTTTTTAGTTGATACAAACAAGATTTTTCCATTGTTTGAAATAGTTTCGTAAACTTTTTCTAAAGCAATTTTAGTTAATTCTAAGGTTTGGGTAAGGTCGATAATGTGAATGCTATCTCTTTTTCCAAATATATATTTCCTCATTTTAGGATTCCATCTTAAAGTCTTGTGACCAAGATGAACTCCAGCTTCTAATAATTGTTGAATAGTAACGTTAGGTATCTTCATATTTTTTCCCGGTTAAGCCACCACAGTTATTTCCAATTAAGGACCGGAGGTTTAAAACCAACAAACTGTGTGCGTGTTAATTTAAAATTGAAGATTATTTACAAAGAAATTTTGAATTAGACAAGTCTTAATTATCCAATTATTGCTGAAATTTCCCTATTTCTTAAAATATTTATTGTTTTTCTGTCAATATTTCTCTTGTTTTTTAAGTGAAACTTTAAATCATTTCTGTTGTCACTAATATTAATCTTTATCAATGTATTTCCTTGTTGAGGCAAATATTTTGATATCTCATCTAGTTCTTTAGTGGATTTTAAATTAAATGTTACTTCTTGAATTGGTTTGTTTAACAAATCCTTTAAAAATACAATTTTTTGAACATTTAATCTTTTAAATCTATTTTCTGCGTCTGATAAAGATTTAAATAAAGTCAAAATAAAAGAATTTCCTTCTTTTAAAATTTCTCGATTTAATTCCAATATGTCTGAAAAAATAAACAACTCAAAAACGCTAGATAAATCAGTGAGCTTTAACACCGCATAAGGGTTACCTTTTGCAGTTTTTCTCTCTTGTATTTTTAGTAATGTTGCAGCTACATTTGATTCCTTTAGATCATTTTGACTATTAAATTTTTGATAATCATAAATATTATAATCATCAAAAACATCCTTAAACTGATTTAATGGATGATCTGAAATAAAAAAACCTACTGCTTCAAACTCTTTAGATAATCTCTCCTCAAACTTCCAGTCATCAATATTAGTAGTTATTTCATCTTCTTCATTAGCATTTTCACCAAATAGATCTATTTGGTTAGCAGATTTATTTTCAAAAATATTTTTTGATTTTGTGATAAAATTGGGAATGGAATTAAATAAAGATTGACGATTAACATTTAAATTATCAAAAGCTCCTGCTTTAACAAGTCCCTCTAGTTGCAGTTTGTTAATATCTTTTGGATTTACACGATTTAAAAAATCTTTAATGGATTTAAATGGTCCATGGTTTATTCTTTCTTTAACTATATTAGAAACAGCTTCATATCCCACGGCTTTAATTCCACCTAAAGCATAATAAAATTTCTCATTTTCAGCTCTAAATTCTGCGAAACATTGATTTATATCAGGTCTAACAATTTCAATATTCAATCTTTTAAGCTCTTCATAAAATTCGCTAAGTTTATTTTGATTAGATATATCCATAGTCATCGAAGCAGCAATAAATTCTTTTGGATAATAAGTTTTCAAATATGCTGTTTGATAAGATATAATCGCATATGCAGCAGCATGACTTTTATTAAATCCATATTCTGCAAATGGTTCTATTTTCAAAAAAATTCCAGCTGCCACCTCTTTACTAATTCCATTTTTAACAGCCCCTGCAATAAAATTTTGTTTTTGTTTTTCAAGCTCAGATCTTTTTTTCTTTCCCATCGCCCTTCTTAAAATATCTGCTTGACCAGCAGTAAAACCTGACAATTTTTGTGCAATTTGCATTACCTGTTCTTGATATATAATTACACCGTAGGTTGGTTTTAAAATATCTTCTAATAATGGGTGTAGATAATCTGGTTTTTGTTTACCATGCTTACAGTCATTATAAGTTGGAATATTACTCATAGGACCTGGTCTATACAAAGCAACTAATGCAATAATATCCTCAATATGATTTGGCTTCATTTGAGTTAACGCTTCTCTCATTCCAGAACTTTCAATTTGAAATAAGCCAACTGTATTACCCGAGGATAACATTTCAAAAACTTTTTTATCTTCGTAATTAATGTTCTCAATATAGAAATCTTTTTCTTTTTTTTTTATTAATTTTTGAGTGTTATTAATCACTGTTAATGTTTTTAATCCTAAAAAATCAAATTTAATTAATCCAGCATCCTCAGCTGAATACATATCAAATTGAGTTGAGGGAAGTAATAGATCCGTCGATGCATCTTTATATAAAGGAACAACTTCCTGTAGTTTTCTATCAGCTATAACTACACCTGCTGCATGAGTTGCTACATTTCTGTTCAACCCCTCTAGTTTTAAAGAGAGTTCTGTAAGTTTTTTTACTCTTGGATCATCTTTAATTAATTTTTGGAGCCTTGGCTCTCCAGCAATGCATTCTGTTAAATTTTGAGGTCTTGAAGGATCAAAAGGTATCATTTTGGATATACTATCAACAAAACCATATGATAACCCTAATACTCTTCCTACATCTCTAATAACCATTCTGGCTTTTAATTTTCCAAAAGTAATTATATGAGCGACACTATCCTTATACTTTTCATTTAAATACTTAAAAACTAGGTCTCTTTTTTCCTCACAAAAATCTATATCAAAGTCTGGCATTGAAATACGATCAGGATTTAAAAATCTTTCAAAGATGAGATTAAATTTTATTGGGTCAACATCTGTAATTAAAAGACACCATGCTACTAAAGAACCTGCACCCGATCCCCTTCCAGGCCCTACTGGTATATCATTTTTTTTTGCCCATATAATATAATCAGAAACAATTAAGAAATAACTGGAATATTTCATTTGTATAATAATATCTAGTTCGTGATCTAATCTATCTTTGTAAAGTAAAAATTTTTCATTTTTAGAAAGATCCTCACCCTGAATTTTAAAAATATTTTTAAATTTTTCTTTTAATCCATCCAAAGAGTTTTTTTTTAATATCTCATCAGCATTTCCACCTTTATCAGAGCTGATATCAGGTAATATGGGTTTTGAAAAATGTGGTCGAAAGTTACAACGATACGGGAAGTTATAGTTATTTTCTAACGCCTCAGGTAAATCAGAAAATAATTCTGACATCTCAGAATTATCTTTAAGATAGTGTTGATTTGAGTATTTAATTCTATTTTTCTCATTTACATAAGTTTTGTTTTTAATACAAATTAATGCATCATGAGCCTCATACATGTCTTTGTTTGAGTAAAAAACTTCATTAGTGGCTATTATTGATATTTCTAAATTTAAAGACTGCGATAGATTAAACTTTTCAAATAAATTTTCATTTTGATCTCCATGACGTTGAATTTCTATATAAAATTTATCACCATATTTTTGTTTGAGTTTAGAGTATAATTTCTCAATTTCTGAAAATTTTCCTTTATTAAATAATTGACCAACTAATCCGTTTATTGTTCCCGAAAAAATGGCAACCCCCTCGTTATTCTCTAATAATTCCTTTAAATCTAAATGTGGATCAGAGGTTCCATCGTTATTAAGATATGATAATGAAGATAATTCAATTATTCTTTTATATCCAATTTCATTCAATGCGAATAATGGCAATAAACCAATAGTATCATCTAATTTAAAATTGATTTGCGTACCAATAATTGGTTGAGTTCCAACTTTAGATATTTTTTCGGCAAATTCTAGAGCACCACATAAATTCGATGTATCACATAAAGCTAGAGATCTAATTTTCTTTTCTTTAGATATTTCTTTTAAGTCGTCAATTTTAATCGCTCCTTCACATATCGAAAATTGAGAATGTATTTTTAGATGATTAAAGTTTTGAATTTGAGACTCAGCCATTAATGGTTTTTATATTACCATCAACTATTTCCAATAAGCAATCAGACTTATTAGCAAAAAATCTATTATGAGTTGCAAATATTATTATTCTATCAGGCTTTATCTGTTTTTTTAAAAGCTCAAAAATTCCTTTTGCAGTCTCAATATCTAAACTTCCAGTTGGCTCATCTGCAAGAATAATTTGCGGATTGTTTATCAAAGCTCTTGCAATCGATACCCTTTGCTTCTCACCTCCAGATAATTGTGAGGGGTAGTGATTTAATCTTTTTGCTAGACCAACTTTTTTGAGCATCATTTTTGATATATTTGAAGCGTCGTCTTTATTTTTACCGCTTGCTAAACTAGCTAAGGATAAGTTTTCTATTGCTGTAAAATCAGACAGAAGATTATCTTGTTGATAGATTATCCCGATTTTATTAGCTCTTAATAGATCATTTTTTTGAGAATTGTTTGGATCAATCTTTTTATTATCAATAATTATAGATCCTGAACTAGGTCGATCTATTAAGGACAATAAATTTAATAATGTTGATTTACCTGAGCCTGAGGGTCCCATTAAAGAATAAATTTTTCCAGACTTAAATTTATATGAAATTTTTTTTAAAACATTTATCCTTTTCAAACTTAAAAAGCTTTTATTAATGTTTGACAGCTGAATTAAATTACTCATATTTTAATGCTTTTATTGGATCTAGTTTGGCCGCCTTCATAGCTGGAA
>CACLEX010000002.1 GCA_902606065.1 uncultured Pelagibacteraceae bacterium | reverse complement strand
GCTGTAATGGGAACTACAACTGTAACTAGTTACGTTGAGTCTGGGGCTGGGGTAAAAGCTGGTGGAAAGACTGGAATGACCTCTTTGGTTATTGGTATATTATTTTTAGCATGTATATTTTTTGCGCCCTTAGCAACTAGTTTGCCAAAGCAAATTGATGGTGCTGCTTTACTTTTTGTTTCAGTTTTATTTATTAGAAATATTACTGACATAGAGTGGAATGATGTTTCAGAATCTGCTCCAGCAATTCTTGCGATGATCGCTATGCCTTTAACTTATAGTATCAGCAATGGTATTGCTCTAGCTTTCGTATCGTATGCTTTGATCAAGATATTCACTGGTAAATTTGCAACTACCTCACCAGCTATTTGGGTAATAGCAATTTTGAGTGTTGTAAGTTTTGCAGTTGCTTAAATATTAATTGAACAGGGCTAGTATAAACTAGCCCTGTTTATTTTTTTTCACAATCTCCTCAATAGACAATTCTTCATAATGTTCTGTAGGTTGAACAATCCACGGATCTGAGTCTAATCTGATAGGACAAAAATCAGGTTCGAAAGTTGACGATTTCTTTTTCCATAAACAAGCAGTTTTTACTTCTTTTATATAATCTTTAGTTGGGCCATAATTTTTTAACCACTCAATGCTTTTATTAAGCGTTAAACCGGTGTCGGAGAGATCATCTATTAGAAGAACCTTATTAAAATCTTTGTTATTTGCCAAAGAACTTATTTCTCTTGCAAACATCAATTGGCCCTGTTGATCCTCTAAACCTTTACCTGAATAACTTTGAATAACAATATATGCGATTGGTAATTTCAAAATTCTTGATAAAATATCAATAATAGGAGCTGCCCCTCTCATAATACCAACTAATACAGTTGGTTTATATTTTTCATGAATTTGTATTGCTAACTTTTCAACAATTTGAGTATATTCATCAAAACTGATAATTAATTTCTCTGCCATGAAATTTATTATCATAATTAAAAATAATTAAAAAGGAGAAATCATGAAGGCTTATTGGATAAGTTTGTATACTAAAGTTAATGACCAAGAAAATTTAAAAAAGTATGCAGAGACAGTAACTCCAATTATTAAAAGTTATGGTGGTTTACCTTTGGTTAGAGGTGGCAAACATACAACTTTCGATGGTGATGATTTTTTAAGAACTGTGGTTTGGGAATTTCCAAATTACGAGCAAGCTTTAAAATGTCATCAATCTAAAGAATATCAGGCTGGTTGGGATTTAGCCAAAAAGACCACTATAAGACACATGCAAATCGTTGAGGGATTTAGTACTGAATAGGCTCAGGATCTATACTTCTCCACAAATACCATGTAGCTACTGAGCAATAAGGTGAAAATCTTTTTTGAAGTAAAGACACAAATTTTTCTGGTGGAAAATATTTTTTATTATAATTTTTAGAAATCGCTCTCAAAAGCCCAATATCTTGTATAGGCCAAATGTCAGATCTATTATAAGTAAAAAGTAAAATCATTTCAGCCGACCATCTACCTATTTGTCTTAAATTAGATAAATAAACTATAGCTTCCTCATCACTCATATTCTTTATTAATCTAGGATTAAAGGATTTATTAATAATTTGTTTTGCTAAACTTTTTATTCCTAAGACTTTTTGCCTACTTAATCCACAATTTCTAAGTTGTGTTGAGGTCAATTTAGATACAGTTTTTGGATTAATTTTATTTTTACATTTTTTCTTAAATTTTAAAAAAACTGAATTTGCTGCAGCAACACTTATTTGCTGACCAATAATACTTTTGCACAATGAAAAAAAAATATCCTTTCTTGAGGTAAGAATCGTTTCATTGGGGCTTTGATAATTCTTAATTAATCTTGACATTATTTTATCCCTTTTGGATAAATATCTTTTGGCTTTATTCCAATATTTTGGAACTTTAGTCATTGATTGTTTTAGAAGTGATTATTTTTTTATTATAAATTTCTCTTCTAAAAATAATTAATGTTGAAATGATTACCAAAGAGGCTCCAAGAAGAGTTTTGATTGTTGGAACCTCACCCCAAATGAAATATCCAAAAATTATTGCAAATAAAAGAGCTAAATATTTTAAAGGAGTTACCAAAGAAACCTCTGAATATTTATATGACTGACCTAACCATAAATTTGCAACGCCTCCAAAAATGCCAACAAAAGATAATAAAATAAAATCCTGTAAATTAGGCATAACCCATCCTTGTGGAATAGTTAAAAAACTCAATAAGGTTATTGATAATGAAAAATAGAATGAAATTAACCAAACTGGTTCTGTGGTCGATAACTGTCTTATTGATATCGCTACATAAGATAGACCAAGACAAAATATTATGGGAAAAATATAATAAATGTTTAGTTCACTTATCCCTGGTTCAGTGATTACTAATATTCCTATAAAACCAACTATAACAGCTAACCATCTATAAATGCCAACTTTTTCACTTAATAAAAAAATTGAAAATATAGTTGTAAAGATTGGAGCAGCAAAAGAAATACTTACCACAGTTGCGAGAGGTAATTTTCTTAAAGCAATAAAAATTGCTACTAAAGCAATTAAACCCGACAAGCACCTTAAGGCATGCAAGCCTGGTCTTTTGGTTTGATAAAAATTGTGAAGTCTATCTCTTGGTATAATGAAAAAATAAAATAGTATTCCAAAAAACCCTCTAAAAAATAAAACCTGTCCAATTGGATAATCGACTGACCACTTGACAATTATATCCATTAGTGAAAATGCACAAACAGACATAAACATGTACAAAAATCCCAATTGATTTTTACTAAGCATACGAATAATTTGTAAATTAATTTAAATCATAATCAATGGAAATAGCAGTTTTAGCACTTGGATGTTTTTGGGGACCTGAAATCAAATTCAGCAAAATTAATGGTGTTATCAAAACTGAAGTTGGCTATTGCGGTGGTAATAGTTCACAAACCACCTATAAAGAAGTTTGTACAGGGAGTACAAATCATGCTGAAGTTGTTAAAATTGATTTTGATGAGAAAGTAATTACTTATGAAGAAATTTTAAAAATTTTTTTTGAAATTCATGACCCAACCACACTAAATTCTCAAGGACCAGATTTTGGTACACAATATAGAAGTGAAATCTTTTATTTAAATGACAATCAAAAAAAAATTGCAGAAGATGTTTTTGACCAGGTTAATAAAAAGTTATCAGGGAAAGTTGTAACAAAAATTTCCCTACTAAAAAACTATTGTACTGCTGAAGAATATCATCAAAAATATTTAGAAAAGAGATAATGTCATTAGTAGAAACTGATTGGCTCGAAAATAACAAAGACAAAGTAAAAATAATTGATTGCTCATGGCATATGCCACAAACGAAAAGAAATGGTTTTGAAGAGTATAAAACTCAACATATCCCGGAGTCCATTTTTTTTGACCTTGATGATAATTCTGACAAAAAAACAAATCTTCCACATATGTTGGTGAATAAAAATGAGTGGGAAAAAATAGTCTCAAAGATGGGAATTAAAAATGAGGATATGGTTATTATTTATGATAATTCTGATGTTGTGAGCTCATGTCGCTGTTGGTTTAATTTTATCTATTATGGTCATGATCCTAAACTAGTTCATGTTTTAAATGGTGGTTTAAAAAAATGGTTGGAGGAAAAAAGAAAAGTAACAAATAATTTATCTAAAGTTATGAAGTCAGACTACAAAAGTTTTGAAAATCAGGAATTAGTAAAAAACAAAGATTCAATTAATCAAAATATAGAAACCCAAAATTTTAGAGTTGTTGATGCGAGAAGCAAAGAAAGATTTGAAGGGAGAGTTCCAGAGCCTAGAGAGGGATTAAAAAGTGGGAATATTAAAAATTCTGTTTGCATACCATTTGGCTCTTGTCTTAATCAAGATAGAACTTTTAGAAGTAAACAAGAACTTGAAAAAATTTTTCAATCCTCCTTAAAAAACTTAAATGATAAAAATATTGTCTTTTCATGTGGATCCGGGGTCACCGCGTGTGTTTTGGCACTAGCTTATTCTTTGATAAATGATAAATATCGACCCTGTATTTATGATGGCTCTTGGGCTGAATACGGGTTAATTTAAAAAAAATGAAAAGATCGACTAAAACTATATCAATTATTTTAATATTTTTTCTAATCATTGCAACGGTAATTATTGGTAGAACAATGATTGGAAATCATTTTAAAAAAAAATTTAGTAAAAGACCCCCTCCAGGAATAGTTGTCACCGAAGTGGTAAAAAAGGAATTTGCTGAAACAATAGAGACCTTTGGTACTGCAATCTCAAAAAAATCTGAAACTTTTAAAATAAAAAAAGATGATCTTTTTGAAGATTTAAAATTAAAAGACTTTGTTAAAAAAGGAGATGTATTAATCAAGTTGAAAAGTGGAAATATTATAGCTCCATTCAGCGGAGTACTTGGTTATACTGGTCTTACGGAAGATATTCTTGTATCTAATAATATATTCATCATAACATTAGATGATAATTCAACTATTTACTCAGACATTAAAATTCCAGAGAATTATTCGGCATCTATTAAAAAAGGTCTTCCAGTTAACGTAAAATTATCTAGTTTTAAAGATAAAACTTTTTCAGGTGAAGTTGATTTTGTATCGAGCAGGATTAACGCTGATACAAGAAGTATATTATCCAGAATTAAAGTGCAAAATAATGATCTCGAACTAATATCAGGATCTCTTTTAGAAGTAAGCGTTAAATTTAATCTAAGAAACTCATTGAGTGTACCTGATACAAGTGTGATGATTGAAGGCGACAAATCCTATGTTTACAAAATAAATGGCGAAAATGTTGCAAATAAAACTGAGGTTAAAACAGGTCTAAGAAGTAATAAAAACATCGAGGTAATTTCTGGATTAAGTGAAGGGGAAATAATCGTCGCGGAAGGATTGAAAAAAGTAAGACCTAGAGGAAAAATAAAACCTATTACAAAATAAATGTTTATTACTGAACTAAGCATAAAAAGACCAGCTGTTTCTTGGGTAATGTCTTTAATCTTAATTATTTTTGGTTTATTTGTCTTTTGGAAATTACCAGTCAGAGAATTACCCAATGGAATACAACCGCCTGTAGTCCAAGTCCAAGTAGATTATAAATCTGCATCAGCATCAATTGTGGATCAAGAAGTTACTCAAGTCGTTGAAGATGTTATTGGAGGTGCTGAAGGCATAAAAAATATAGACTCAAAATCTGAGAATGGAAGAAGTACAATCAACGTAGAGTTTGATACTAGCATTGATCTAGATAATGCTGCGAACGATATAAGAGAGAGAGTTGCGAGAGTTGTAGATAATTTACCATCAGAATCTGATCCTCCTCAAATATTAAAAAGGGCAGCTGGTTTTACTACGACTATGTGGTTGTCGTTATCATCTGCAACTTGGAGTGATCTTGAATTAGGTGACTATGCAGAAAGATATTTAGTGGATCAGTTTTCTAGTATTAAAAATGTTGGAAGGATACTTGTTGGTGGTCTGAGAGAATTAAGTATCAGAGTTTGGATAGATCCAATTAAACTTGCTGCAAATGATTTAACTATTAAGGAAGTCGAACTTGCAATGCGTGGAGAAAATATAAGTCTTCCAGCTGGTACTCTTGAGGCAGATAACATTGACCTAACATTAAATTTAGATAAATCCTACAATGATATAAATTCGATAAAACAATTACCAATCAAAAAAACAAATAATAAAGTCATTTTGTTATCTGATGTTGCTGATATTGAATTTGGACCTGTTTCAGAAAAAACACTTTTTAAAGCTCAAACAAAAGATCAGGTTAATTTAAGGACAGTGGGTATTGGTATTTATGCGAGAAGTGGAGCTTCAACAGTCGAACTTTCGAATGAAATCAAAAAAAAGATAGTAGAAGTTAAAAAATCTTTACCAAGTGAATTAGATTTAAGAGTTTCATTTAATAGAGCAAACTACGTGGAGGCTGCTATTGAAGAGGTATATAAAACCCTTTTGATTGCTTTTGTATTAGTAGTACTAATAATTTATTTATTTCTTGGGAATCTTAAAGCTGTAGTCGTTCCAGCGATTGCTCTTCCAGTAAGCTTGATAGCATCTTTTTTAGGTCTTTATATTTTTGGATTGTCGATAAATATATTTGTTCTTTTAAGTTTTATTTTAGCGATTGGAATAATTACTGATGACTCGGTTATTATGACTGATGCGATATATCGAAGAATAGAAAATGGAGAAACTCCACTAGTTGCTGCTTATAAAGGGTCCAAACAAATTTCATTTGCAATCATAGCAACAACATTGATTTTAGTAGCTGTATTTTTACCACTGATATTCATAGAGGGAATCTCAGGAACATTATTTAGAGAAACAGCAATTGCATTATCATTTTCAATAGTTGTCTCATCATTTGTTGCTCTTACTTTGTCGCCAATGCTCGCTAGTAAATTTTTAAATAAAAAGACTTCAAAGAGGATTTTGATTCAAAAATTTGAAAAAATATTTTTAGGATTTTCAAAATTCTATAGAGAGACTTTAGATGTAATTGCTCACAAAACAAAATCAGTGGGTTCTTTTATTGTATTTATAATCATTTGCTCTGTATTGTTGTTTAGTTTCTCTAAAAAAGAATTATTGCCAATGGAAGATCGTGGTGCTTATTTAATCATTGGCGCAACAGATGAAGGAAGCTCTTTTGAGTACACACAAGAACAAGCACAAAAAGTCGAAGCTAGATTAATTCCACTTTTACAATCTGAGGATAGTCCGTACTCAAGATTTATTATGAGAGTACCTGGCTTTGGTAGTTCTGCAAACTCATATAATAGTTTTATCATAATTGCACTTTTAGATGACTGGAAAAATAGGAAAAAAGGACAGCAAGTTGTTTTAAGAGAGGCTATTGGAAAAATTGTTACATTACCTCAAGCTCTTGCATTTCCAATATCTCCACAATCAATCAGGGTATCTAATTATAATAAGCCAGTACAAATGGTTATTTATGGAAGTACCTATGAGGAACTTGAGGAAATTCAAAAAAGAGTAATTAGAAAATTAAGATCAAATAAAAGTCTCTCAAGAATTGAGTCTGATTATAATCGAAACAAACCTGAGGTGAAATTAGTTATTAATAAAAATAAAGCTAAAGATTTAGGTGTATCAACAAAAGCAATAGGAGAAACACTTGAGACTCTTTATGGGGGAAAAAAAATTACAACTTTCAATAAATTAGGTAAAGAATACCCAATT
Organism: uncultured Pelagibacteraceae bacterium; assembly: GCA_902606065.1. Taxonomy (GTDB): domain Bacteria; phylum Pseudomonadota; class Alphaproteobacteria; order Pelagibacterales; family Pelagibacteraceae; genus Pelagibacter. The sequence goes on along the minus strand of CACLEX010000002.1, from coordinate 45,542 downwards.
GTAGTTCAGCAATATTTATCTGATAGAAGGAATAAAGAAGGAGTTTCAAAAATTTTTGTTCGTTCTGAAACAAATGGAAAACTAATTTCTTTATCAAATTTAGTTAATTTTAAAGAAGAGGGTTCAGCGAAACAACTTGCAAGATACAATAGACAACGAGCAGTCACAATATCTGCAAATATTAATGAAGGATACACTCTGACTGAAGCGATAAAATTCTTTGAGAATATCATGGCAGATTTGGCTCCAAAAAATCAAATTACTTGGAAAGGTAAATCAGAGGAAATTAAAGAGACTAGTAATGAGTTGTTTATAATTTTTGCTCTCGCATTACTTACAGCTTACTTGGTGATGGCAGCAACATTTAACTCATTCATTCATCCATTCATTATAGTTTTAACTGTTCCTTTGGCAATTTTTGGTGGGTTAGTATTTATTTTATTTTTGAATAGTTCAGTTAATATTTTTTCTCAGATCGCTTTGATAATTCTTATTGGTATCTCGACTAAAAATAGTATTTTAATTGTTGATTATGCCAATCGAATAAGGACTACAGGAAAAAGTATTGAAATAGCTGTGAAAGAGGCTTGTGCAGTAAGATTCAGACCTATCATTATGACATCATTAAGTACAATGATCGCAATGATACCTTTAGTTATAGGGAATATTGGCCCAGGTGCAGGTGAAGGATCAAGATTAGCTGTGGGAGCAACCATCTTAGGTGGTATGATAATTTCAACTTTTTTCACATTATACGTTACTCCATCTATGTATTTAGCTTTAGCAAAAAACACCAAAAGGATTGATGTAATAGACCTGGAGTTAAAAAAAGAACTCTCTAAAAAATAATATATTTATTTTTATTTAAAGAATTGCTGCAACTTAATAATTGTTTTTTATAAATATTAGATTGTTTCTCAACTTTTTTAGCTAATCCAATAACTTTTTTATTTTTTTTATAATGCTTAAAATTTCCCCAGCCCTCATGATAGGCCAAATATTGTTTAAAAGCGTCTTGTTTGGAAATTTTTAAAATTGTTTCTGATTTACTAGTATACCAACCAATGAAATCAACACTATCTTTAAATCTAGCTCTTGTTGCTAACTTGTTTCCTGTTTCTTTTTTATATTGTTCCCAAGTCCCTTTTACTGCCTGAGAATATCCAAATGAACTTGATGGGCGTTTATAAGGGATTACTTTAAATATTTTTTGTCTAGCTGGCTTAGCTAACCAGTCAAAATCTGACTCCATTTTTATTATAGCCAATTGGATATAAATAGGAGTACCCCATTTTTGCTCTGTTTTTTTTGTATACTTATACCAGAGATAACGCTCATTAAAAATTGAACAACTATTTGCAGTATTTGATGGAACTGATGAGCATCCTGTTAAGAAAAAAATAAATAGTATAAAAAATTTATTTTTTAGTGATCCCATATTTATTTATAAGATTCTTAACAAAAATTACAACTATCACCCCTAATAAATTTCCAAACAGATCTGACCACTGAAAACTCCTTTCAGGAATTACTATATGAAACACTTCTAATAGAACTGAAATTACTAAAAGATAATATAAAACTAGTTTTAATTTTTCTGAATTTAAAAAAGTAAAATATCCTAAAATAGTAACTAAACCAAAAGCGTAAAAATGGTTAGATGATATTATAAAATCTGATGTAATTTGTGGTTGCACTTTACAATTATCAAAAAAAACACATCCCAATAAACTTCCAGGGAATAAATATAAGATAATTAATAATAAATTAATTACATAAAAAAATATTTTAAATTTTAAAAAAAAATTTATCATTTAATTTGATGGTGTTATTTATAAATTTAATTTAAAGATAATTATATGAGTTTTTTAATATTAGTGAGACATGGACAAAGCACATGGAATTTAGAGAAAAAATTTACTGGTTGGGTTGATGTTGATTTGACCGAAAAAGGTATATTGGAGGCAAAAAAAGCAGGATCCTTATTGAAAAATAAAAACATCAAAATTGATTTTTATTATACCTCTCTTCAATTAAGAGCAAATAATACTCTTAAAATAATTCAACAAGAATTAGATGATAAAAAAAATTTTACTAAAGCTTGGCAATTGAATGAGAGACATTACGGAGCACTAACTGGTTTGAATAAAATTGAAATGAGTAAAAAAATTGGCGAGGATAAAATTTATGAGTTTAGAAGATCATGGGATCTAAGACCAGATCCACTAAAAAAGGAAAGTCCATATCATCCACTTAATATTGATGCTTATAAACAAATTCCAAAAGAATTATTACCTAACACTGAGTCTTTAAAAGACACTTATGAAAGAGTTATAAATTTTTTTGAAAAACACGTAAAAGAAAATTTAAAAAATAATAATGTTTTGATATCTGCACATGGAAACTCTATTAGGGCTCTATGTAAGAATTTATTTAATTTAGATAATAAACAAATTTCTAATTTAGAAATACCCACTGGAAACCCAATGTTGATAGAATTTAGAGAAAATTTTGCAATAGCGAAATGTGAATATCTTGATAAGGAAAGAGCTAAAGATCTTTTAGTTTTTTGAAGACATCTAAATTTGTTAAATGATAAAATTTTTTTTTACTTTGAAAACCATTTAATTTATTTTCTTTTCGTAAATTATCCCATATTTTTGTAATAGAAAAATTTGAGACTCTATATTCTTTAAATAAACTTTTGTTCAGAATTTGACAACCAATATATATCAAATCGTTTTTTTCATTTTTTTTTATCAAATTATTTTCCAATGTGAAATCACCTAAAAAATTTTTATCAAAACTTAATTCTTTATTTGAAAGTAGGAGAACATTATTTAGTTTATTAGAAAAATAAAAATTTTGCATTTGAGTGATTTCATGAAGATAATCTTTGTGCCATAAAGTATCAGGGTTAAAAATTATAAAATCGTTATCATCTGAATAATTGATCAAATTTAATATTCCTCCACCTGTATTAAGTATCTCATTTTCCTCTTTGATTATTTGAATATTTATTGGAAACTTTTTATTTTCAATAAATTTTGAGATTTGATCACCTAAATGGAATGTGTTGATAAAAATTTTTTGAACACCCAATTTCAAAGTTAAATTTATGCAGACTTCTAACATTGTTTTATCATTTAATTTCAAAAGAGGTTTGGGTGTCTTTAAAGTAAGTGGATTTAACCTCGATCCGAAGCCTGCGCATAATATCAAAGCTGTTTTAATTCTCATTTAATCTCTTTAAAATTTTGACTTAATAAATTTTTCAAATCAATGAATGTCTGATTTTGATCAATACGCATATTAATCAGTTGCCATGTATAAGGAATAAATCTTAAGTAATTTTTTTTTCTATCCCTGAATGCTAGGCGGGTAAATATTCCAATAATTTTAAGATTTCTTAAAACTGATAATATTTCAAAATCATTCTTGAATTTTTTAATATCCAAGTTTTTTTGTTTTTTTGTATAAAACTTAAAAATTTTCTCCTTAAAAGAGTAAGAAGTTTTTAGTCTCACATCATCTATTAAAGAAGCTAAATCATAAGCTTTGTTACCAATTAATGCGTCCTGACTATCAATAAGACCTATTTGGTTTTTAACTGACATTAAATTTGAAACATGAAAATCTCTGTGGACGAAAATATTATCTTTTAATTTTAATTTCAAAGTTAATTCTTTAATAATCTTTTTAAATTTTTTACAAAATCTTTTTTTCCTTAATTTTGATAAATTATTTTTTGCATACCAATCACAAAATAAATTTGCCTCATTTATTAAAATCTTTTTATCATATTTTGGAATTATATAATTTTGATTTTTAAAATTTTTTACTTTTCTATGTTTGATAGACTGTATTTGTATTAACAATTTAATTATTCGATTAAAATAGCTTAGTTTATTTTTGCCCTTTTTTTTTAATGTTTTGAAAACAGTTTCATTTCCAAAATCTTCTATTTCAATGAAATTTTTATCATATCTCTGGGTATATAATCGTGGTGCTAAAATTTTGTTCTTGTTTAAAATTTTATTTATTGCATCATACACAAGTAAATTTTTAAATTTTTCTTTTTTGGCATAAACAACGATAGAGGATTTACCATTTGCTTTTTTTCTAAAAAAACTTCTAAAAGATGCATCCCCCTTTATTTTTATTAATTTTGACATTCAGGAATAGAAGCTATAAACCTTTAATATGCACAGACCTAGTTTTGTGATCTTTTCCATACTCGAAAACTAATTCTATCAAATTTTTTGGTTTTTCTTTAATTATTTGTGGCCATTCTATTAAAGTAATTATATTTTTATTATCCTCAAATAAATCTAAATTTTTAATTTCCTCAGCAGATTTTAATCTAAAAAGATCATAATGATTTATCTTGAAATCATTTATTTGATACTCATTTAACAAATTAAAAGTGGGACTCGTAACTTCTGTTATCTCCAATTTATTAAGTTTTTGAAATCGATTAATAAGATATCTAATAAAAGTAGTTTTTCCTACTCCGATTTCACCATATAAAAAAATAAAGCATCCAGGCTTGATTTTTTTTAAAAATGTACTTGCGAGTTCCTCTGTTTCTTTTTCTGAAGATAAATCTATTTTATCACTTTTAATAGCGGTAGGCATTAGGTTTAAAAGGACCTTCGACTCCGACACTTATATAGTCCGCTTGTTCTTTTGATAATTTGGTTAATTTTGCTCCAACTTTCTTAAGATGAAGTGTGGCAACCTTCTCATCTAAATGTTTTGGTAAAACATAAACTTTGTTCTCATAGTTTTTATGATTATTCCAAAGCTCTATCTGTGCAATCACTTGGTTAGTAAACGACGCGCTCATTACAAAACTTGGATGACCTGTGGCACAACCTAAATTAACTAATCTACCTTCTGCTAATAAAATAATCCTTTTTTTACTTGGTAATTCTATCTCATGAACCTGAGGTTTTACTTCAGTCCATTTATAATTTTTCAAAGCTTCAACTTGGATTTCGTTATCAAAGTGTCCTATGTTACACAAAATTGCTCTATCTTTCATTTCTCTCATATGATCAGCTGTAACAATATCTTTATTACCAGTTGCTGTAACGACGATGTCAGCTTTGCTAATTGCCTCTTCCATCAGAACCACTTCATAACCCTCCATTGCTGCTTGTAATGCACAAATTGGATCAGCCTCTGTAACTAATACTCTAGCACCACTTTGTCTTAAAGATGCAGCACTTCCTTTACCAACATCTCCAAATCCAGCTACTATAGCAATTTTTCCAGACATCATAACATCTGTAGCTCTTCTTATGCCATCAACTAAACTTTCTCTACATCCATAAAGATTATCAAATTTAGATTTGGTGACAGAATCATTTACGTTTATTGCAGGCACTAACAAAGTTTTATCTTTTTCCATTTTATTAAGAGCTTTAATGCCTGTTGTTGTCTCCTCTGAAACACCTTTCACATTTTTAAGTAATTCTTTGTACTCTTGATGCATCATCGCAGTGAGATCTCCTCCATCATCTAAAAGCATGTTAGGCGCCCAATCTTTTTTACCCTCAATCGTTTGTTTAATACACCAAATATATTCCTCTTCAGTTTCTCCCTTCCAGGCATATACTGGAATGCCAGCTTTGGCAATTGCAGCCGCTGCATGATCTTGGGTTGAAAAAATGTTACATGATGACCATCTTACCTCTGCACCTAAGGCAACAAGTGTTTCAATTAAAACAGCTGTTTGAATAGTCATGTGCAGACATCCAATAATTTTTGCTCCTTTTAGCGGTGACTTTCCAGAGTATTCTTCTCTTAAAGCCATCAAGCCAGGCATTTCACTCTCTGCTATTGAAATTTCTTTTCTTCCAAATTCAGCTTGGGTCAAATCTTTTACTTTGAAATCATCCATGGTGCGTCTTCTAACAATAAAGAATTAATTAATCAATAGAACTCTTTAAGCATTTGGAAATATAATTTCCATACTTGCTCCTTTTCTGTCCAATCTGTTAGATGCTCTTATTGTAGCATTATGTAAATCGACTAAATTTTTAACAATATTTAAACCGAGTCCTGAATGTTGTCCAAATTTATCAGGTCTATTACTATAAAATCTTTTAAATATTTTATTAGTATCTTTTTCTTTAAATCCCTGTCCCTCATCCAAAATATTGATTGAAACTTTGTCGTTTTCTGATTTTGAAACCTTAACAATTACATCTTTATTATCACCGCTGAAAGATATTGCGTTATCCAAAAGATTAGCAACTATTTGTTCAATTCTATTTTCTATTCCATTTATCAAATATTTGTTTTTTCCATCGTTCGAATAAGAAATATTTATTCCTCTTTTTAATTTATAAATATTATTAAAATCATCTACTACTGATTTAATAATTGGCTCAATATCAAGTTTTTTAATTTTTTCTTTACTTAACGCAACTTCATCTTTTAACATTTGTGAATAATCTGTAATCAATCTTTCAATTCTTTGAACATCGTGGCTTAAAATATCAATTAATTTAATCCTTTGCTCAACATCAGTCGTATCATGTAAAATTTCAGAAGCACTTTTGAGAGATGCTAGTGGATTTCTTATTTCATGAACTAAATCTGTTGAAAAATTTTCAGCATGTGAAATCCTTTTAGTTAATTCATTTGTCATATCATCTAGCGATTTTGAGAGTAATCCTAGTTCATCATTCCTTTTTTTTAAAATATCAAGATTAGTGACTTTTGGATCTTTATTTCTGATTGTTTCCGTATACGTTACTAAATTTTTGATTGGTTTTAAGAAATATCTATTTAAAACAAAGGAGAAAATCAATATTACTAAGCCAATAGCCAGAGCTGTTCTAATTACAAATGTCTTTCTTTCATCTATAGCTGCTTTAACATCATTTGCATTTTCTGTAATAGCTAAATAGCCAATGTTTTCACCTTTTTGCATTACATTTTTAATTGTTGTCAGCTTAAATTTATTGAACTCTTCCTGGGTAAAAGTAAAAGGCGTTCCAAAATTTTTAGAGGATGCATAATTTAAAAGTACATCATTAAGAGAAACAACGTTATTATTTCCAACATCAATATTTTTTTTCTCAGTGATTTCTTTAGTTTTTTTTTCAGTTAACACTTCAAATTCAACAATATCTAATCTTTGTGAAAACGATCTAGGATCAAGATCTAAGGTATCTGTATCACCAATTAAGTTTAGTTGATTATCGAAAAATATCACTCTATCTAAATTTTGAAAAAGAAATCTTGTGGAAAAAAGAAATTTCCTAATATCATCTTCTACAAATTCGACATTTAGTCTCATCAAATTATCAATTGTATTATTAATCACTTCAATGTGATTAGATGATTTTTTTTTTATTAAATTTGGTTGAACATTTTTTAAGTAAATAAAAAGAAAGATTCCAATAATTGTAAAAAAAATAAAATTAATAAATAAAAATTTTTTTAATATAGATAAGTTTTTAAGAAGGTTGCTTAACATCAGCTAACATTCCACCTATATCCACTTCCATATCTAGTTTCTATTGCTGAAAATTCAGGATCAACCTTTTTAAATTTTTTTCTTATTCTTTTCACATGACTGTCTATTGTTCTGTCCTCTATATCGGTATCTTCTCTATAGGCTATATCCATTAACTGAGCTCTTTCTTTGATTATACCTGGTCTTTTTGCTAATTCCTTAACTAATAAAAATTCGGTCGTTGTAAGTTTATCTGGCAATTGTTTACCATTCCATTCACACTCTAATTGTGAAGGATCTAGTTTTAATTTTCCATGAGATATTATACTTTTGTTCTCCTCTATAATTTCTTTTGAATCTTTCTTTCTAAGTTGCACTCTTATTCTCTCAATCAACACTTTAATTGAAAAGCCTCCAGATTTTTTTATGAAATCATCTGCTCCTAACTTCAATCCAAGCAATTCATCAATTTCATCATCTTTAGAGGTCAAAAAAATAACCGGTAATGAAGTTTTTTTTCTTAGCTTTTTAAGTAGTTCTTCTCCATCCATTTTTGGCATTTTAATATCAACGATTGCAAGATCCGGTGGGGTTCTAGTTAAGCCAATTAAAGCGCTTTCACCATCAATATATGTTTGAACTTTAAATCCCTCTTTCTCTAAAGCTATACTCAGACTTGTTAAAATATTTCTATCATCGTCGACAAGGGCAATTGTTTGTTTCTGCATACTCAATTATAAAAATACTAAATTGTTCTAATTTGGGCAATTAAATTAATGAAGTGTACCCCAATTTTCTCCGGTATTTAGATCAACTGTTAAAGGTATGGAAAAAGAATGCTGTTCACTCTTAACAACACTAGACATTTCATCAATTATAATTTTACTGATTCTTTTTGCTTCTTCTTTGGGAGTTTCAAAAATTAACTCGTCATGGATTTGCAACAACATTTTTGTATTTTGATTTTTTTGATCACTTAATTTTTTATCAAGTCTTATCATGGCTAATCTCATTATTTCTGCGGCTGAGCCTTGAATTGGGGCATTAATTGCTGCGCGCTCTTGAAAATTTCTAATATTATAGTTTTTATCATTGATATTAATAAAATGTGATCGTCTTCCAAAAATATTATTCACAAATCCACTTTTTCTACAAAACTTTATTGTTCGGTCCATATAAATTTTGATTTCAGGAAATTTCAAAAAATAAGAATTAAGGAATTCCTCAGCTTCATGATTTGTGACATTTATTTGTTTTGCTAATCCATATTGTGAAATCCCATATATTATTCCAAAATTTATAGCTTTAGCTTTTCTTCTCTGATCTTGATTTACTTTTTTTATATCAACATTAAAAATTTGACTAGCTGTGAGTGAATGAATATCTTCATTGTTTTTAAAAGCTTTTTTTAATCCTTTCACGTCAGCCAAATCAGCTAAAATTCTCATCTCAATTTGATTATAATCTGCAGAAATTAAAACATGATCTTTTTTGGCTATAAATGCTTTACGAATATCTTTACCATCCTCAGATTTAATCGGAATATTTTGTAAGTTTGGATCGCTTGACGCTAATCTGCCAGTTGTAGTAGCTGCCAATAAAAAAGAGGTATGAACTCTTTGTGTGTTAGGATTGATATGTTCCGGCAAGGAATCTGAGTAGGTATTTTTTAATTTAGAAACCTGTCTCCAATCCAATACTAATTGGGGAAACTTATGACCTTTAAACGCTAAATCTTCTAAAACCGAAGCGCTTGTTGCAAAACTCCCTTTTTTTGTTTTTTTTAAATCTGCAATTTTAAGATCATTATATAATATTTCTCCCAGTTGTTTTGGTGATGCAATATTAAATTCCTTTTTAGATATTTTAAAAACTTCATTTTGAATTTTAACAATCTTTTTTTCAAATTTAGTGGATAATGATTTTAAAAATTTATTATCTATTTTAACTCCCTCAATTTCCATAAAAGCAAGAATTTTTAATAAAGGCTTTTCAAATATCTCGTAGATATTTATCATTTTTTCATCCTTCAAACTTTTTTGAAATTTTTTGTATAATCTAAATGTAATATCAGCATCTTCGGCTGCGTAATCTTTGGCTTTTTCAACATCTACCTCACTGAAATTAATCTCCTTTTTTCCTGTGCCAACTAAATCTTTAAAAGATATAGTTTTATGGTTTAAATGAATTTCTGACAATGTATCCATATTATGTCTATTTTTTCCTGCATCAAGAACATAGGACATCAGCATAGTATCTTCCATTGAAGTCATATTAATTCCGTGTTTGAAAAAAACTATAAAATCAAATTTTATATTTTGACCTATTTTTTTGATACTAGGATCCTCGAGTAAAGGTTTTAACTTTTTTAAAACTAAATCTTTTTCGATACATTTGTTAGATTTATGACCGATAGGAATATAACAAGCTTTTCCAATTTTTGAGCTTAATGAAACACCGACTAGATCTGCCTGATGAGGATCTAATGAATTTGTTTCGGTATCTACCGCAACTTCTCCTAACTCTTCAGCTTCAGTTATCCAGTTGTCGATTTGTTCCAAATTTTCAATTAGATAATATTCTTTTTTATTGATTGATTTTTGATTTTTTTCAATTTTAACCTCGTTTTTGATACTTGTTAAATTTGGTTCTCCATATGCAGAAATAGCTGAGCTCAACAATCTATTAAATTCCATCTCCCTCAAAAATTTATAGAGTTTATCTTTATCAATGCTTTTTAATTCAAGATCAGTTAGATTTTTATTTACTGGAGCATCACTTTTTAATGTCACTAATTTTTTACTGATTAAAGCCTTATCTTTATTCTCAATAAGTGTTTCTCTTCTTTTATTTTGCTTAATTTCATGAGCAGATTTTAAAAGTTTTTCAAGGTCTCCATATTTATTAATTAATTCTGCAGCTGTTTTAACACCAATTCCAGGAACTCCTGGTACATTATCACTGCTATCACCAGCTAGAGCCTGGACATCAATGACCTTACTTGCACCTACACCAAATTTATTTTTAATATCTTCCTCTGAAATAAACTTATTTTTCATTGGATCATAAATTCGAACGTTTTTTTTATATAATTGCATTAAATCCTTATCTGAGGACACTATTGTTACTTTTGCACCTTCTTTTAAAATCATTTCAACATACGTTGCAATTAAGTCATCGGCTTCATAATTTATCAATTCCAATGAAGGTAAATTAAAAGCTAATACTGATTTTCTGATATAATCAAATTGAGGAGCTAAATCATCAGGTGCTTCAGCTCTATTAGCTTTATAATCACTATAAATTTCGTTTCTGAAAGTTTTTCTAGCAGAGTCAAATATAACTGCAAAATGTGTTGGTTTTTGTAAATTTTGATTTGACTTTGAATCTTCTAGAAGTTTAAAAAGCATGCTGCAAAAACCACTCACTGCTCCAGTCGGTAATCCATCACTTTTACGCGTTAATGGTGGTAACGCATAATACGCTCTAAAAATGTAACCTGATCCATCAATTAAATAAAAATGATCTGTTTTTTTAATTTTTCCCATCAGAAATTAATATAGATTATCGACAGAAATAAGAGTATTATTTTTTATGGAACTTATAAAGCAAAATACACAAGCCCAAATAATTAAATCAATACTTGTAATTTTTTTAGGTTCTGTTTTACTTGCTGTCTCAGCAAAAATTAAAATTCCTTTCTATCCAGTTCCAATGACAATGCAAACTTTTGTAGTTCTTTTTATTGGAATAAGCTTTGGATATAAAATAGGTGTTGCGACAATTGGTTTATATTTAATTGAGGGAATTGCAGGTCTTCCTGTGTTTTCAAATTCCCCTGAAAGAGGAATAGGTTTAGCTTATTTTACAGGTCCAACAATGGGCTATCTAATTGGATTTCTTTCAGCTTGTTTTTTAGCTTCTTTTGTAAAATTAAAAGATAATTATTTAATCATTTTCTCAAAACTTATACTTGCAGTATCAACAATCTATATTTTTGGTATTTTGTGGTTAGGGACACTAATCGGATGGGACAAACCTATACTCGATTTAGGTGTTAAGCCTTTTCTATTAGCTGAAATATTTAAGATAGCTTTACTAGTGCTTATTGCTAAGAAAATTTTAAAATTTAGAAAACTTATTTAGGTGATCTTTTAGATAAAATTCTTTGAAGAGTTCTTCGGTGCATTTTTAGTCTTCTTGCTGTCTCTGAAACATTTCTGTTACACAATTCAAAAACTCTATGTATATGTTCCCATTTCACTCTATCTGCTGACATTGGATTTTCAGGTGGAGCCGCTTTTTTAGCAGGATCAGCTAAAAGAGCTTTTTCAACATCATCTGCATCTGCAGGTTTAGCCAAATAATCGATTGCACCCTCTTTTATTGCTGCAACAGCAGTTGGAATATTTCCATATCCTGTTAACATTATTATTCTACTTTCAGGATTAGAGGTTTGAATTTGTTTTACAACTTCCAAACCATTACCATCACCCAGTCTCAAATCAACAACAGCGAATCCTGGTTTTTTTGCTTTGACTGTATCAATTCCTTTTTGCACACCTTCAGCTTGAATAACTTCAAAACCCTTTTTTTCCATGGCCCTAGCCAATCTTTCTCTAAATGGATTGTCATCATCAACAATTAATAGTGATTTATTGTTGAAATCAGCTAAATTTTGTAATGCGCCTTCGTTTTTCATAAGTCCAATATGGGAATTTTTTTCCACAATTCAATAGGTCATTATTTGCTTTACATTAGGTAAGTATTGAATTAATTGCTCGATTTATTAAAGTTTTTTTAAATAAAAAGGCTTTTTTTTGTTAAATTTTTTTTGGGGGGCATGAAAAATGCAAAAATTTAAGTCAGTTGAAGAATTGGTTAATCAACTGAGGCCAGACAAACCGGTTTATTGTATTAGAAAGAAATCAATTCTTTCAGCTTCCAAATTTTTTCAAAAAAACTTTCCAGGTAAAATTCTATATGCTGTCAAAACAAATCCTCATCCTGAAGTAATTAAAACTTTATTAAAAAGCAGTATTAATCAATTTGATGTTGCCTCAGTGGAGGAGATAAAAGCAGTAAGAAAATTTGATCAAGTATCTAAGTGTTCTTTCATGCACACAATTAAAAGTAGAGAAGATATAAGTGAAGCATACTTCAAATATGGAGTTAAAACATTTGCACTTGATACTAAAGATGAATTGATAAAAATTATTGAGAGCACCAGCAATGCAAAAGATTTAGAATTATTTGTAAGGGTGGCTGTATCAAATGAACATGCTGAAATTGACTTATCAAAAAAATTTGGTGCTATAAATTCGGAGGCGGCAGGACTTTTAAGATTAGTAAAACAACATTCAAAAAAAATCGGATTAAGTTTTCATGTTGGATCACAATGTATGCATCCAATTTCATACTCAAAAGGAATTTCCGAAATTGCAAATATAATAAAGAAAACAAAAATTGTTCCTGATTATTTAAATATAGGAGGCGGCTTTCCAACTATCTATCCAGATTTAATTCCACCCTCTTTAGAGAGTTATTTTGATGAAATTAAGAAAGGTTTAGAAAATTTAAAGATTGAAAAATTACCAGAAATCATTTGTGAACCAGGTAGAGCCTTAGTTGCTGAAAGTGGTTCAACTATAGTTCGGGTTAACTTAAGAAAAAAACAAAAACTTTATATAAATGATGGAACTTATGGAACACTTTTTGATGCAGGAACACCGAATATTGTGTTTCCATCTAAAATGATAAAAGATAATTCAAACAAAATTATTTCAAAAAAATTAACTGCATTTGATTTTTATGGACCAACATGCGACAGCATGGATTACATGAAAGGTCCTTTCCTTTTACCAAATAATATTAAAGAAAATGATTATATAGAACTTGGTCAATTAGGTTCGTACGGCCTTACCTTTAGAACACAGTTTAATGGTTTCTACTCTGATAAAATTTATGAGGTTGAAGATAATGCTATAATGAGCCTCTATAATAAAGACAGCAATAAAGATACTTTAGTTGCTTAATGTCAAAAAATAAAAATTTAGGACATAATAGTAAAAAAGACTTTCTTAAAAATCCAGTTGAACATATAGATATTACATCTTTTGACTCTAGAAAAATTATTTCATCAATGGAGAAAATGTCATTTGTATCTAGAGAAACTGCAAATGCAGCAAACATCTATAATGAAATGTTAAAAGATAAAGATTGTACAATTTTTCTAACTTTAGCTGGTTCGACCTCAGCAGCTGGTTGTATGAATATTTACAAAGATTTAGTCAAATACAATATGGTAGATGCAATCGTTGCAACTGGTGCTTCGATAATTGATATGGATTTTTTTGAGGCATTAGGATTTAAGCATTATCAAGGCTCTCAATTTCAGGATGATACTGAACTTAGAAAAAATTATATTGATAGAATATATGATACGTACATTGACGAAGATGAATTACAAATTTGTGATAAGAAAATTTGTGAAATAGCTGATAACTTGGAGCCTAGAAGCTATACCTCTAGAGAATTTATTCACGAAGTGGGAAAATATCTTAAAAAAAACTCAGTAAAGAAAGACTCTCTAATTGAAACTGCCTATGATCACAATGTGCCAATATTCTGTCCTGCTTTTACAGACTCAAGCGCTGGTTTTGGTTTAGTAATTCATCAAGAAAAGAACCCGAAATCTCATATTACAATAGACTCTATAAGAGAATTTCGAGAATTAACTGAAATAAAAATTAAATCAAAAGGTTCTGGATTATTTATGATAGGTGGCGGAGTGCCAAAAAATTTTATTCAGGACACAGTCATATGTGCTGAACTTTTAGGTAAAGATGTTGAAATGCATAAATATGCTGTGCAAATTACTGTAGCAGACTCAAGAGATGGTGCGTGTAGCAGTTCAACTTTAAAAGAGGCAAGTTCATGGGGTAAAGTTGATGTCACGAAAGAACAAATGGTTTTTGCCGAGGCAACAAGTGTATTACCTTTGATTGCAAGTGATGCATATCATAAAGGTGAATGGAAAAATAGAGATAGAAAAAACTTTTCAGAAATTTTTAAATAAGAATGAAAAAAAAAACCACCATCGGTTTAATTCAAATTAAAGTTTCAAACAATCCAATTACAAATATTGAAAATTCCATTAAAAAAATAAAAGAAGCAGCAAAGAAAAATGCAAAGATTATCTGTTTACCAGAATTATTTCTTTCTCCATATTTTTGCCAAACTGAAAATCATTCAAAATTTAAACTTGCGGAAAAAATACCTGGTCCAATAACTAATACATATTGCAAGCTTGCAAAAGAACTTTCTGTTATATTAATGATTTCACTTTTTGAAAAAAAATTAACTGGCTTTTATCATAATACTAGTATTGTTATCAACGAGAAAGGTAAAATAATTTCTAAGTATAGAAAAATGCATATTCCAGATGACCCTGGTTATTACGAAAAATTTTATTTTTCTCCTGGTGATTTAGGTTTTAAATCAACAAAAACAATATATGGAAAAATTGGTTCGCTAATTTGTTGGGACCAATGGTTTCCTGAAGCGGCTAGGCTAACCGCTCTTAAGGGGGCAGAAATTTTATTTTATCCTACAGCTATAGGGTGGCATCCTAAAGAAAAGAAAAAATTTGGAAAAGCACAACTAAATGCATGGATTACAATGCAAAGATCCCATGCTGTAGCTAATGGAGTTTATGTAGCTGCAATTAATAGAATAGGTTTTGAAAAAATAAAAAATAGAAAAATCCAATTTTGGGGTAATTCTATAATTATTGATCCATATGGAAATGTTTTAAAACAATCACATTTTAATAGAGAAGAAACAATAATTTGTGATATAGATTTTAAGAAAATTGAAGATGCTAGACAGCATTGGCCTTTTTTAAGAGATAGAAGAATTGATTACTATAAAGGTTTGCTCAAAAACCCTGAAGATGAGTAAAAAACTTACTCTAAAGGGTTTTCGGATGCCAGGGGAGTGGGAAACACAAAAATCAGTATGGTTGATTTGGCCCTACAATGAAAGAGATTGGCCAAAATTATTTAAAAAAATTCCAGATGTTGTTGGTAAAATTTCTGCATGTTTATCGATAAATCAAAATGTAAACCTAATTATTAGAAATTTAAAAGATATTTCAAGAATAAAAAAAATAATAAAAAAGTTTAAAAGTAAAATATCAAATATAAAATTTCACTCAATAAAATCAGATAGGATTTGGATTAGAGACTCTGGTCCAATATTTTTAATAAACAAAAAAACTAAAAATAAAATTATTCTAAATTTTAAATTTAATGGTTGGTCTAAATATAAAGACTTTAAAAAAGATGATAAATTAAACCTAAAAATCTCCAAAATAACAAAAATAAAAAGGGTTGAACCTGTAATTAAAGTAAAAAATAAATTTAAAAAAATTGTTCTAGAAGGAGGCTCCATAGATGTTAATGGTAAAGGAACTATAATTTTAACTAAAGAGTGTTTATTAAGTAAAGTACAGGAAAGAAACCCAGGGGTAACAAAATTAAAGCTAGAGAATGCTTTGAAAGATTATTTGAATGTATCAAATTTCATTTGGTTAAATAGAGGTATTGATGGTGATGATACACACGGCCATGTAGATGATATTACAAGATTTGTATCCCAGAACACTATTATGACAGCTATTGAAAATAATAAAAAAGATAAAAATTATAAAAGATTGAAAGAAAATTTGAAAATATTAAAAAAATCAAAAATAGAAAATGGAAAAAAGTTAAAAATTATCAAAATTCCAATGCCAAAACCTATTTATATTGACAATATAAAAGTTCCTGCCAGTTATCTCAATTTCTACATTGCTAATAAAATTGTGCTCTTACCTGTATTTAATGATAAAAATGATAAAAAAGTATTTCTAATATTTAAAAAATTTTTCAAATCAAGAAAGATAATACCAATTGATTGTAGTGAGCTTATTTGGGGATTTGGAGCAATACATTGTATGACGCAGCAAGAGCCATACTTAAACCCTTAAGCAGATTTCAAAGTGCCTAGAAGTAATCTAAAAGGAATTAACATCACCAATGCAACAAAGATTTTAACTGCAAGATCACCTAAAGATAATGTAACCCAAGGTATACCTGTCGCATAAAATGATATTGAAAAGAATAAGAATGTATCAATTGTCGAGCCTATCAAAGATGACGTTAAAGGTGCAACAAACCATTCTTTTTTTCTCAATTGATCAAAAATTTGAACATCTAAGAGTTGGGCAACTAAAAAAGCCGTACCCGATCCGATTGCAATTCTTATAGATATCAAGTCCGTGAAGTTTGTTGAGAATAAAAGTGTAAAGCTAATACCTATAGCAAAACCAATATAGACAATTTTTCTAGCAACTATCTTGCCAAAAGATCTGTTGGCTAAATCTGTGATCAAGAAAGCAATTGGATAGCTAAATGCTCCATAAGTCAATATTTCCTCTAAACCATAATGTTTTATAGGGAACTGAACTAAATAATTAGATGCCAAAACAACTGCTCCCATTAAAAATGAGAGTATAAAAAAAATTTTATTCATTAAGCTGTCTTAGATTGAACCTGTTTTTTTTGAAATGGAGACTTAATTAATAAACTTTTCTTCATCTTCTTTAATCTTGGAGATAAATTTTTATTTTTCACAGTCTTTAAAAACTCGTCAAAACTTCCTTTTTTATCTACAGATCTTACACCAGCATTACTTACGGTAAGTTTCATGCTTCTCTTTAAAAGTTCACTGGTAAATTTTACTTTTTTTAAATTAGGTAAAAATCTTCTCTTTGTCTTATTATTAGCATGACTAACATTATGACCTTTAAGAGGAATTTTGCCGGTAAGTTCACATTTTTTTGACATAATGTTTTCGACTATATAAGGTGAGTTGATGATTGCGTCAAGTTTATAAAATTTAAGAAACTGTTTTTTTTCCTATGATTTCACTATAATGTTTAACTCCATCTCTTATCAATAACTCCTTAAGCTCTTTTTTTATAAGATTTACAATATTTGGTCCTCTGTATACCATACCTGTATAAAGTTGAACATAACTCGCTCCAGCTAAAAACTTATTGTAGGCACTTATTCCAGAGTCCACTCCACCAACTCCAATAATTTTAATTTTATTACCAAGAGTTTTATAAAATTTATTAATCAGCATTGTAGATTTTTCTTCTATTGGTTTACCTGACAAACCTCCTTTTTGATGCTTTTGAATGTCACTTAATTTATCTCGAGTAGAGTCAGAGGTGTTCGATAAAATGACTGCTTTTATATTATTGCTTAAAAGAACATCAGAAATTTTGGGTATTTCCTGATCTTTAATATCTGGTGAGACTTTGACTACAATTGGAATTTTTGAATTTAGTTTTGTTTTTTCACTATTGATTTTATTTAATAAACTATTCAATTTTTCCTGATCATGAAAATTTCTCAGCTCTTCAGTGTTGGGAGATGAAATATTAATCGTAATATAGTCTGCAAATTCATGGAAGGTTTTTAAACATTCAACATAATCCTTCAATCTATCATTTGTATCTTTATTAGGACCTATGTTAATTCCAAGTAAACCAATTTGTTTATTACTTGAGATCCTATCAACAATGTTTTTTGCACCTAAATTATTAAAACCCAATCTATTAATTAATGCCTCATCTTCAACTAATCTAAAAACTCTTGGCTTGGGGTTACCATATTGTTTAAGAGGTGTAACTGTGCCCACCTCCACAAAACCAAATCCCAATTTAAATAAAGAATTATAAACCTCAGCATTTTTGTCAAATCCTGCTGCCATTCCAATTGGATTTTCTATTTCTTTTTCAAATAATTTAGTCTTGAATAAATGGCTATTTTTATTTTTATCCAAAACATTTGGCACAAAATTAAATTTTAATGACTTAATTGCCAAACCATGGGCTGTCTCTGGATCAAGTTTAAAAATTAAAGATCTTAAATTTGAAAACATTATTTAATTTTATTTATTATAAGATCTTTAGTTTCTTTAACACCAAAAAAACTTATAAAAAAACCCATTCGAGGGCCATTTTCGACTCCAAATACAACTTCATAAATTAATTTAAACCAGTCTCTCAAATTTTCTGAATACCCATTTTCTTTTCCTGTTGAATAAATTAAAGTTTGAATTTCCTCAGGAGACATCTTGTCATTACATTTGTCTAAGGTTGATATTAAAGCCTCTAGTGCTTTTTTTTCTATTTGATCAGGTATTTTATATTTTTTTTTGGCTTTAATTACATCATTAAAATATTTAATAGCATAACCAACTAGATTATCAAAAATGGGGTGATCTTTTTCAGAAATATTTTCCTTATATTTTTTTACGAACTTCCATAATAATTCTTTGTTTTCGGCATTACTTGTTTCTACAAGATTTAATAACATAGAAAATGACATAATCATTTTTTCTTTTGGAACACTACCATTATGAACATGCCATACTGGATTCATCAGTAACTGAAGCTCATCTTGGGTTTTAGCCTTTTCAATAAATTCCAAATATTCATCGACCGCTTTTGGAACTATCTCATTATAAAGTTTTTTAGCTCTTTTCGGATTTTGATACATATATAATGATAAACTTTCTGGTGAGGCGTACTCCAACCATTGCTCGATTGTTATTCCATTCCCTTTTGATTTAGAAATCTTTTCCCCTTTCTCATCCAAAAAGAGTTCATAAGCAAAACCAGATGGGTTTTTTTTTCCAATTAGTTTAATAATTTTAGTGGATAATATTGCACTTTCTATCAGATCTTTTCCGTACATTTCAAAGTCAACATCTAACGCATACCATCTCATGGCCCAATCTACTTTCCACTGAAGTTTACAATGACCATCTAATATGCTTAATTCTAAATCTTTACCTTTATTATCAAACACAATTTTAGACTTGGAGTTATCAATTTCTTTAACTGGAATTTCTAAAACATGTCCTGTTTCTGGACAAATAGGAAGAAATGGACAATAAGTTTTTTGACGTTCTTTTCCTAAAGTAGGTATAATGATATTCATTATTCCATCATAATTATCTAAAATAATTTGAAGTGTTGGATTAAAAAAACCTGATTTATACAATTGAGTAGAGCTTTTGAAATTATATTTAAAATTAAAATTATTTAAAAACTTTTTTAATTTCTCATTATTATGTTCACCAAAACTATTATATTTTTCAAAAGGATCTGGTACCTCTGTCAAAGGTTTATGAAGGTTTTTTTCTAACAATTCTTTATTGGGTACATTGTCTGGTACTTTTCTAAGACCATCCATGTCATCAGAAAAAGTGATAATTTCTGTTGGAAGATCAGTTAATTGTTTTAACGCATTAACCATCATAGAAGTTCTAGCAACTTCTCCAAATGTTCCTATGTGAGGAAGTCCGCTTGGGCCATATCCAGTCTGTAGTGTAATTTTACCTTTTTTTTCTAAAAAAGATTTTCTTTCTCTAAGCATTTTTTTTGCTTCAACGATTGGCCAAGAGCTAGTTTTTTCTAAGTTTTCTTTTTTTATCATGAATAATTCAACAAAATCTTCTATTAGCGAACTACTTAATTCTTATAGAGTTGAAATTTATTTACCATAAAATAATGTTCTTTCAAAATGTCTAATTATAAAACAGTTTTTTTCACTCTTGGAATTCTTCAAATAATTCTTGGTATTTTTATGCTTGTTCCAATAATTGTACAATTTATTTATGGTCAAATAGATTCTTCTTTTTTTGGTGCAGCAATTGTTACAATTATTTTTGGAACCTTATTTTTTCTCTCCAATCTAGATCATGAAAAAAAACTTAATTTGCAACAAGCATTCCTTCTAACTGCATTAGCATGGTTAAGTATTGCTATATTTGGTTCATTACCCTTTATATTCTCTAATTTAGAATTTTCAGTAACAAATGCTTTTTTTGAAAGTATGTCAGGTATTACAACAACTGGTTCAACAATCATATCAAATTTAGAAAATATGCCTAAAGGGATATTATTTTGGAGAGCAATACTTCAATGGTTGGGAGGTATTGGTGTCATAGTGATGGCGATTACATTAATGCCCATCATGAATGTTGGGGGAATGCAATTGTTTAAAATTTCAAACAATGATTCATCTGAAAAAATTCTTCCAAAGTCTAAAGAGGTTGCTCTAAGATTGATTTATATTTACTCTGGATTAACAGCGCTATGTGCAATCACTTACAATATTTTTGGAATGAATATTTTTGATAGTATTACACATTCGATGACAACTATAGCAACTGGTGGATTCTCTAATTATAATCAATCCATTGGTTTTTTTAATAGCTTAGCGATAGAAACTACGGCTATGATATTTATTATTTTAGGAAGTGTTCCATTTATCGTGTACATTAAATTTTTGAATGGCAATAGGTCTATTTTTACATCAGATTCTCAAATCAAAACTTTTATTAAGATAATATTTATATCGATTTTTATTTTATCGATTTATCTTACTTTAAACAATTCAAGTTCATTTGATTTAAGATCAATTTTCTTTAACGTTATTTCTATTCTAACCGGAACTGGTTATGTTAATGCTCAATTTGACAATTGGGGTAGCTTTCCTCTAGTATTATTTTTAGCTTTGATGTTCATAGGTGGCTGTGCTGGTTCAACAACATGTGGCATAAAAATATTTCGTTTTCAAATTCTTTATTCATTTGTAATTAATCAACTAAAAAAAATTATTTACCCTAAAGGTGTTTTTGTGTTGAAATACGATAAAAATCCAATTGATGATAAATTTATAGCATCGATCATTTCTTTTATTTACATGTACTTAATAATATTTTTTTTATTATCTGCGTTATTATCATTAAATGGACTTGATTTTATAACCGCAATTTCAGGTGCTGCGACTTCTATTTCAAATGTTGGTCCAGGTTTAGGATCAATAATTGGACCTAATGGTAATTTCTCCTCATTACCAGATTTTTCCAAATGGATTTTAACAATCGGCATGATCTTAGGCAGACTGGAGTTATTTGCTATATTAGTGTTATTTTTACCTTCATTCTGGAGGAATTAAAAAATGATAGAAATCAAAAAACAATCCCTTTCAGAAACATTTTCAGTTTATTTCGATAAAAGAATGTTAAAAATATTATTGCTTGGTGCTATCTCTGGTTTTCCTTGGGTATTAATAGGTAGTAGTTTAAGTTTATGGTTAAAGGAAGATGGATTAAGCAGATCTACAGTTGGTTGGGCTGGTCTTATATTTGCAGTTTATGCATTTAATTATTTATGGGCTCCTTTAATCGATCGTATTCAAATACCATACCTAACAAAAAAACTTGGACATCGAAGAGGATGGATTGTCCTAATGCAGATATTAATCTTAATCTCCTTATTTTTGTGGAGTGTAATCGATCCTTCAGAAAATTTAGCCCTTGTAATATCAGTAGGTTTACTCATTGCAATTGCTTCAGCAACACAAGATATTACTGTGGATGCTTTAAGGATTGAGCAAATTAGCGAAAACGAGGGTAAATCAATGGCTGCGGGCGCAGCAATGGCTGTCGTTGGGTGGTGGAGCGGATATAAATTAGGCGGGGTTTTGTCATTGTTTTCCGCAGATTTTTTAGAAAATTTAGGTTTTCAAAATTATTGGCAACTAACTTTTTTAATCTTAGGAATTTTAATAATTCTAATGAATATTGGATTAATGTTTGTTAATGAAACTGACTCGACTGAAAGACAAATTAATCAGAAAGAAAATGATCAATTAATTGCTGGTAAATTCCAAAATTCAAATTTTCTTACTCAAACTATAACTTGGATCAGTGGAACAATCAGTGGACCTATAATAAGTTTTTTTAAAAAAAATGGCTTTCAAATAGCTTTGGGGATCCTAGGGTTTGTTTTTTTATTCAAAGTTGGAGAGGCTTTTTTAGGGCGTATGTCTATTATCTTTTATAAAGAAATTGGTTTTAGTAAATCAGATATTGCTATTTACTCAAAAACTTTAGGATGGATAACAACTGTCATCTTCACTCTGCTAGGTGGGCTATTTGTAATAAGATCTGGTGTTTTAAAAGCAATGTTTTTAGCAGGAATTTTAATGGCGAGCACAAATCTATTGTTCAGTCTTTTAGCGTGGAGTGATAAATCTGAAATACTATTTGCAATAGCTGTAATCTTTGACGACATTGCAGCAGCTTTTGCCACTGTTGCATTTGTTGCATTTATATCATTGCTAGTTGATAGAACTTACACAGCAACTCAATATGCTCTATTAGCCTCAATAGGTACTGCTGGAAGAACCACATTAGCATCATCATCGGGCGCTCTAGTTGATTGGCTTAATGGGGACTGGGGGGTATTTTTTATCTTAACTGCTATAATGGTAATACCATCTTTAATTATATTATGGATAATAAGAAATAAATTAAAGATTAATGAAAAATAATTTTTTTTATAATTTTTCACTTGGAAATATAAATGCAAAACCTTCTAATAACTCTGAAACTTTATCGCAAATCTTGTATGGTGAAAAATTTAAGGTATTAAAAAATCAAAAAAACTGGGTTAAGATTAAAACTAATTTTGACAATTATATTGGTTATATTAAAAAAAATTATTTTTATAAAAATTTTAAGCCGACTTTTAAGATAAAAAAAACAAAATCTAGAATATTTATTAAAAAGAAAAATAAGTTTTTACCAACAAAAAATTATCTTTTCTTTGCATCTGGCATATCGGTTTTAAACAAAAATAAAAGGCTAATTGAGTTTAAAAAGGACAGATGGATAAAAAAAAGTGATATTGTCAAAATTGATCATCTTGAAAAAGATTTTTTAAAAATAATGAAATTATTTAAAAGTAGTAAATATCTATGGGGTGGAAAAACATCTGATGGTATTGATTGCTCTGCTTTGATCCAAATTTACTTTTATTATAACAGAATATTTTTTCCAAGAGATACAAAAAATCAGATAAAGTTTTGTAAAAGAAAAAAAGGTAAAAATTTAAGTAAAGGAGATATAATATTTTGGAAAGGACATGTCGGTATATGTTTAAGTAAGTCTAAATTTATTCATGCTTATGGACCAAAAAAGAAGGTGGTAGTAATGCCAACTAAACAAACAATTGAATTAATTGATAAAACTGCAAATCTAAAAGTTAAAAAAGTAAGTAATATTGGTAATTATTAATCTCTACCAAAGTCAGGTTTATTTACATCCTGTTTTAATTTGATTATTTTAGACCTAACTTTTTTTGTTTGAATTAATTTTTTAAGAATTGATTTGTTATTTTTTGAATTAATGTCTGTCTTAAAAGATCTTAAATTTTTGATAAATATATCAATTGCTCTTGAAACATTTTTTCTATTATCAAAAAAAATGTCTCTCCACATAATTTCATTTGATGCAGCGATTCTTGAAAAATCTCTTAATCCACCTGCACTATATTTAATTAAGTCATATTTTTGCTTTTTCTCAAAATCTTGAGCTGATTTAACCAAATTGTAAGCTATTAAATGTGGTAAATGGCTTGTAATTGAAAATATTTTATCGTGTCTTTCCGCATTCATGATTACAGTTTTTGAACCCATTTTTTTCCAAAAAGAATTTAAAAATTTTAAATGTTTCATATTTATTTTCTTATTTTTAATCAATACACACCACTTATTTTCAAACAGATTTTCCTTACCATGCTCAGGCCCACTTACTTCTGATCCAGCTATAGGATGACTTTGAATCCAGGATATTTTTTTTTTTAAATTTCTTTTAATTATTTCTGAAGATTCTATTTTTGACGAACCAACATCAGTAATAATTTGTTTTGAATTAAAATTATTGTTTAATCTTAATATCATCTTTTTGTATTCACTTATTGGCGTACAAAAAATAATTAGATTTGATTTTGCAACTACCTCTTGTAGTTTATTTACAAGAATTCCTGGCAACTTTAGTCTTTTGATCTTTGATATATTTTTTTTAGATTTTTCAAAAATGAAAATTTTTTTTGCTAATTTTTTTTTTGCAATTCTTTTTACTAACGAAGATCCTAACAAGCCACAGCCGATGATGAGCACATTTTTCATTAATTAAACATTCCTTTTACTGCTCGCATAAATTTTAAATTATCTGTTTTTGATCCAATGGTTAATCGTAACATATTTTTTATATTGTAGCCATTTTCCGTTGATCTTAAGATAATTCCTTTCATCTTTAATTTTTCATAAAAATATTTCGCTTTAAATTTGCATTTCTCAAAATTTAGTAATAAAAAATTGGCCGATATATTATTTGAATTAATTCCATATTGGTTAAGAAAATTTTTCAATTTTTTTGCATAAATAATATTGTGTTTAACTGAACGAGTTATAAACTTAGTATCCTTAAGAGACTCAATGGCAGCTTTTTGTGCTACCTCATTAACATTAAAAGGTGGCTTAATAACATTCAGTGCTTTAATAATTTTTTTTGAACCATATCCCCACCCTACTCTTAGAGAGGATAAACCGTATATTTTAGAAAATGTTCTTAAAATAAAGACATTTTGTTTATTTTTAAATAATTTTAATCCACTTTTATAATCATTATTTTTCATATATTCTGCATATGCATCATCCACTACTAGCAGAATATTTTTTCTCAATTTTTTTCTAAGTTCTAAAAGCTCAGAACTTGTTAGGTATGTTCCAGTTGGATTATTAGGATTTGCTAAAAAAACAATTTTTGTTTTTTTTGAAACATTTTTAATAATTTCTGGAATTGATACTTTGAAATTATTTTCTTTAGCAAAAATAACTTTTGCACCAACTATTTTAGCATATATCCTGTACATTAAAAAACTATACTGAGGAAGAATAACTTCATCCTTGGGATTCAAAAATAATTGACATAGCATTTGAATAACCTCATCAGATCCAGCGCCACAAATAATTCTATCTTCATTGCATTTAAACTTTTTAGATATTTGTCTTCTTAAGGCATTAGACTTGCCATCTGGGTACCTAAAAAAACTTAAATTTTTATTAGACAAAATCTTTTTAGCCTTTGAGCTGACACCTAAGGCTGACTCATTTGCAGATAGCTTTATAACTTGATGAAATCTCTTAAGACTGGATTTACCAGGCTCATAGGTTTCAATATTTAATTTCTTAAATCTCATGGTAGCCAACTTTTATAAATTTTATGCTCTTTATAAATAAAAAAACATTTTTTTATATAGTTTAAGTGTAATTATTTTTAAAAATTGACATACTAAATAACTTCTAGTACAAAATTTATGCGCTGATTTACCTGAATTGCGAGCGCTTTAAAAAAACCGCTAAAAAAGTTTTTTTTCTCACAATTCAACTTTCAGCTTTTATTATGAATATAAAACAAAATATAAAAACGTTGATTGTTGAAAAACCACTCAAATTAGATTGTGGTCAGACTATTAATAATTTTCCTTTAGCGTATGAAACTTATGGCTCACTCAATAATGAAAAAGATAACGCAATTTTAGTATTTCATGCTTTAACAGGTGATCAATTTGTAACAGGTATAAATCCAGTGACCAAAAAAGATGGTTGGTGGTCTTATGCGGTAGGCTCTGGCAAGTCGATAGATACAGATAAGTATTTTGTAATCTGTGCTAATGTAATAGGCGGGTGTATGGGATCTTTTGGGCCTAGCCATGAAAATCCCAAGACAAAAAAAATTTATGGAACAGATTTTCCAGTCATCACAATTAATGACATGGTGAATGCACAAATTAATTTGTTGGATTTTTTTGGAATAAAAAAACTTTTTTCAGTTGTAGGTGGTTCAATGGGTGGAATGCAAGTCCTACAATTTATTAGTAATTATCCTGATAAAGCTAAAACAGCTATACCAATTGCTTGTACTTCAAGCCATTCTGCGCAAAATATTGCTTTTAATGAGCTTGGCAGACAAGCCATTGCGGCAGATCATAATTGGTCTGATGGAGATTATAATTCAAAAAATATTGTACCCGATAAAGGATTAGCTGTAGCTAGAATGGCTGCACATATTACTTATCTCTCAAAAAAAGGGCTTCAAGAAAAATTTGGTAGAAAACTTCAAGAAAGAGATGATTTAAAATTTGGTTTTGATGCTGACTTTCAAATTGAAAGTTATCTTAGATACCAAGGTTCAGTATTTGTAGATCGGTTCGATGCGAATAGCTATTTATATATTACAAGAGCAATGGATTATTTTGATTTAGTAAAACAATTTAATGGAAATTTATCTGATGCTTTTAAAAATACTAAAGCGAAATTTTTTATAATATCTTTTACCTCAGATTGGCTTTATCCAACACAAGAAAATAAAGACATTGTAATTGCCTTAAACGCTGTTGGTGCAAATGTAGGTTTTGTTGAAATTGAGTCTGATAAGGGGCACGATTCTTTTTTACTTAATATCCCTGATTTCTTAAAAGCTCTAAAAAATTTTTTAGATAAATCTTATGCAGAAAAAAATTTATGAAACCAGAATATAAAATTATTTCAGATTTGATTGAGAAAGATGCAAAAGTTCTTGATGTAGGATGTGATGATGGAACTTTGATGGAATTTTTAAAGACAAATAAAAATGTTAATATCAGAGGAATTGAGATTTCAAAAGAAAAAGTGCAAATTTGTATTGCTAAAGGGCTGACTGTTATTGAGGGGAATGCAGAATTTGATTTAAAGCAATTTCCAAATGACTCTTTTGATTATGTTGTTCTTGGACAAACTTTACAAGCTTTTATAAATCCTGAGATTGTAATTAAAGAGCTTTTACGAGTTGGTAACAAAGCTATAGTGACTATTCCAAATTTTGGGCATTGGAAAGTAAGATTTAATTTATTATTTAAAGGAACAATGCCAGTTACAAACTCTTTACCTCATGATTGGTATAACACACCAAACATTCATATGTGCACGATAAAAGATTTTGTCAGATTTTCTAAGATTATTAACTTTAAAATTTTTAAATCTTTAGCGTTAATTAATGAAAATATTTCTGATATTAATAACTCAAATCTTATTTTTAAAAATTTATTTGGAGAACTTGGTATATTTTTAATAGAAAAATAAATGAAAATTGAAATTATTAAATGTCTAAAGGATAATTATAGCTACTTAATCATTGATGAAGAAAATCAAACCGCTTGTGTAATTGACCCTAGCGAGTCCGCACCAATAATCAATTATCTTGATAATTCAAAAATAAATTTAAAATTTATACTTAATACACACCATCATTACGATCATGTGGGTGGAAATCTTGAATTAAAAAAAAAATATAATTCTAAGGTGGTTGGATTTATTGGAGATAAAAATCGTATACCCGAGATTGATATATCTCTAGAGGACAACCAAATATGGAAACAAGATAATTTTGAGGCTAAAATTTATCATGTTCCAGGTCATACATCTGGACATATCGCTTTTCATTTTTTTAAAGAAAAAAAAATTTTTACTGGTGATACTTTATTTTCTTTAGGGTGTGGCAGAATTTTTGAAGGTACATACGAACAAATGTATAATTCTCTTAAAAAAATTAAATCATTACCAAAAGATACAGAAATATATTGTGGCCATGAGTACACTTTACAAAACTCAAATTTCTGTATTGCCAATGACTCTGGTAATTTAAAATTAAAAAATAAAATACTAGAAATTAACAAGAAACTTAAAAATGCATTACCAACAATACCAAGTACTTTAGCTGATGAGTTAGAATGTAATATATTTCTTAAAGCAAAAGATTTAGAAAGTTTTTCAAAATTGAGAGATTTAAAGGATAATTTTTAGTTAATAAGCTTGACTAAAGAAATGCCCTGACTATATTCCCTGATAAAAAAATCTATTTTATGTCATACGCAGTTATACGATCGGGTGGTAAGCAATATAAAGTGAAGTCTGGTGAAATTTTAAAAATTGAAAAATTACCAAATTCAAAATCCGATACTAAAATTGAGTTTAATGATATATTGGCATATGGCGATAATAAAGTAATAGAAATTGGTTCGCCAACAATTCAAGGTGCCAAAGTTGAAGCAAACTTAATAAAAAATAGTAAAAATAGAACTGTACTTATTTTTAAAAAGAGAAGAAGACAAAACTCAAGAAGAAAAAATGGTCACAGACAAGAATATTCTATGATTAGAATAAATAAAATTTTTTCAAAAGATGGTAAGATTTTATCTGAGGCTGAGAAGATTTCTAAATCAACAAAAAAAGATTCTGAAAAAAAGGAATTGAGTAAATAAAGGAATAAAATATGGCTACGAAAAAAGCTGGTGGATCATCAAGGAACGGTAGAGATAGTGCCGGCAGAAGACTTGGTGTAAAAAAATATGGTGGTCAAAATGTTATTCCTGGCAACATAATTGTTAGACAAAGAGGTACTAAGATATTTCCAGGAGAAAATGTGGGTATGGGTAAAGATCACTCAATTTTTTCAGTAATAAAAGGTAAAGTTGTTTTTAAAAAAACAAAATCCGATAGAACTTTTGTTTCAGTAAAACCCAATTAATATTACAACTCAAAATAGCGTTGTATTATGAAATTCTTAGATCAAGTAAAAATTTATATTAAAGCTGGCAATGGGGGTGATGGTTCTCCAAGTTTTAGAAGAGAAAAATTTATCGAGTATGGTGGACCAGATGGTGGCGATGGTGGTAAGGGTGGTTCAGTAATTTTAAAAGCTGAGAGAAATTTAAATACTTTAATCGATTTTAGATATCTACAACATCATAAAGCAAAAAGAGGTAACAATGGTGCAGGACAAAACCGGACTGGTAAAAATGGAGATGATCTCATTCTCAAAGTTCCATTAGGCACTCAAGTTTTCGAGGAAGATAATAAAACTTTAATTTTTGACTTTATAAAAGTTGGGGAGGAGTTTGTGGCTGCTGCAGGTGGTAAAGGTGGTTTGGGCAATACTAGATTCAAAAGTTCAACAAATAGAGCTCCAAGAAGATTTACTAAGGGTACTCGAGGTGAAGAATTTACTATATGGCTTCAATTAAAAACAATTGCGGATGTTGGAATAATAGGATTACCTAATGCTGGTAAATCAAGCTTACTAGCGGCTATTACTAATGCTAATCCTAAAATTGCAAATTATGAATTTACAACATTAAATCCTAATCTTGGTGTGGCAAGCTATGATGATAAAGAAGTTACAATTGCAGACATTCCCGGATTAGTAGAGGGAGCGCATAAGGGAACTGGTTTAGGGATACAATTTTTAAAACATATAGAGAGGTGTAAATCTCTTTTACACATGATCGATATCACAAACGATGATATAAAAAAAAGTTACAACCAGGTAAAAAAAGAATTAAAGAGCTATAGTTCTAAACTTGCAAAAAAAAGAGAGCTTATTGTTTTAAATAAAACTGATTTAATTGATGATAAAGAAATGAAAAAAATTGAGAAAAATTTAAAAAAAATCACTAAGTCGGAAATTATCACAATTTCCACAATAAAGAAAAAATACATTTCCAAAATTAAAGCAAAATTAGTTGGTTATGCATCTTAAAAATTCGAAAATTATAGTAATAAAAATTGGATCATCACTGATTGTGGATAGTAAAAAAAAGATAAGAAAAAAATGGCTATCTTCTTTTGCTAAAGATATTCAAAAACTAAAATCTAAAAATAAAAAGATTATCATTGTAAGTTCTGGAGCAATTGCACTTGGATGTAAAAAGATGAATTACAATAAATCAAATTTAAAACTTGATAAGAGTCAAGCAATAGCCTCTGTAGGTCAAATTGAACTTATGAATTTATTTTCTCAAACTTTTTCAAAATTAAAGATTAATATTTCACAAATTTTGTTAACTTTGGATGATACCGAGGAGAGAAGAAGATCAATAAATGCTAAAAGGACATTTGAGAACTTATTTAAGTTGGATTACATACCCATCGTTAATGAAAATGATACAATTGCAACGTCAGAAATAAAATATGGTGATAATGATAGACTTGCATCTCGTGTTGCACAGATAACTAATGCCGATACTTTAATATTATTATCCGATGTAGATGGTCTTTTTACAAAAAATCCAAAATTATTTAAAGACGCAAAATTAATAAGAAAAGTGAATAATCTAGATAAAGATATGAAAAAAATTTACATAAAAGGGGTAACAGAGTTTGGTAAGGGTGGAATGAATACCAAAATTGAAGCTGCTAAGATTTGTAATTTGGCAGGATGTAATATGATTATTGCAAACGGATTATATTTAAATCCAATACAACAAATTGAAAAAAAGAATATTTGTACTTTATTTGAGTCAAGAATATCTAAATTACATGCACGAAAAAAATGGATAATAAGTTCTGTTTCACCAAAAGGGACACTTGTCATAGATGATGGTGCTAAAAAAGCACTAGTTGGTGGTAAAAGTTTATTGGCAGCAGGGATTATTAATTTATCAGGGAAATTTAACAAAGGTGATCATATAAAGATTCTAGATACTAAAAATAAAGAATTTGCGAGAGGTCTAAGCTCTTTTTCTTCTGAAGAAATAAATAAGATAATGGGTTGTCACTCAAATGAGATTGAAAAAAAACTTGGATACATAACAAAATCTGAAGTTGTTCATAAAGATGATATGGTCGAGGTTTAATGCAAAAGCTATTAACTGATATCGGAAAAAAATCGAAAAAAGCTATTAACAAAAGGTTAAGTACAAAAAAAAAGGACGAAGTTCTAAAAGATTATCGTCTTCTGATCTTAAAGAACAAGAAATTAATAATTAATGAAAATAAAAAAGATATTAAGAATGCCTACAAAAAAGGTATTAAAAATAATTTAATCCAAAGATTAATATTAAATGAAAAAAAAATAATTGCGATAACCAATTCTATAAAAAAAATTATTAGTTTAAGGGATCCTACTAATGTCATTTTAGAAAAATGGAAAAGACCAAATGGTTTAGTAATATCAAAAGTATCTATACCCATAGGTGTAATTGGCGTTATATACGAAAGTAGACCCAATGTTACAGCAGATGTTGCATCGTTATGTTTTAAGTCTGGGAATGCCGTCATTTTAAAAGGTGGATCTGAAGCTTTTTATTCTAATCTTATTCTCACAAAATTCTTTAGAAAATCACTAAAGAAAAATAATGTTGATGAAAATTTTGTTCAGTTTTTAAAACTTAAAAAAAGAAGTGTTGTTGATTTTCTTCTACAAAAAATGAGTAAATTTATTGATGTAATAATTCCAAGAGGTGGAAAAGATTTAGTTAAGAAAGTACAGGATTTGTCATCTGTTCCAACAATTGGTCATTTGGAAGGTGTTTGTCATTCTTATGTAGATAAAAATGCAAATCCTAAGATTGCAAATAAAATAGTTCAAAATGCTAAAATGAGGAATACCGCAATATGTGGAGCAACCGAAACAATTCTTTTACACGAAAAAATAATCAAGAAATTTGGAAATAAAATTTTAAAA
Source organism: uncultured Pelagibacteraceae bacterium (assembly GCA_902606065.1). GTDB lineage: Bacteria > Pseudomonadota > Alphaproteobacteria > Pelagibacterales > Pelagibacteraceae > Pelagibacter. The sequence goes on along the minus strand of CACLEX010000002.1, from coordinate 13,591 downwards.
AATTTAGAAGAAAATGGATGTAAAATTATTGGTGATAATAAGATAAGAAAACTTTATGATAAAAAAATTAAGAAAGCTTCGATAAAAGATTGGTCAAAAGAATATTTGTCACCTGTTGTATCTGTGAAATCAGTAAAAAATATAGATGAGGCTATAGCGCATATTAACAAATACGGAACCATGCATACGGATTGTATTATTACTCAAAACAAAAAAGCAGCAAAAAAATTTTTAAATGAGGTAAAAAGTTCAATAGCTATGCACAATACTTCAACACAATTTGCAGATGGAGGTGAATTTGGGTTTGGTGGCGAGGTGGGAATCTCAACCAACACACTTCCACCTAGAGGTCCCGTAGGACTCAATCAACTTATTTCTTATAAATATCAAGTCACCAGCAAAGGCCAGGTAAGGAAGTAATTTGAATTCGAAAAAAAAAAAAATTGGAATTTTAGGTGGTTCATTTGATCCTGCTCACAATGGTCATCTAGCTATATCTAAAGAAGCATTAAAAAGATTTAAACTTGAAAAGATTATATGGGCCATTACAAAAAAAAATCCTTTTAAAATAAAAAGTTCTTTAAGCCTGCAATCTAGAATTAAAGGATGTGAAAAGATTATTAAAAAAAATAAATTTATTGAGGTCAAATTTTATGAGAATAAAATTAAATCAAATAAAACAATAAATCTAATAAATTACTTCATCAAAAATAAAAAAAATGAAATATTTTTTTTAATGGGTGCAGATAATTTAGTTAATTTTCATAAATGGCATAAATGGAAACAGATTTCAGAAAAATGTAATATCTTAATTTTTGATAGATACGGATATAAGAAAAAATCATTAAATTCAAAGACATATAAAACCCTTAAAAGTGAGAAATTTAAATTTGTTTATTTTAATAAAGTCAATATTTCATCTTCTAAATTAAGGAAAATTTGATAATCTAAAATCAATTAATGGATAAAATTTCAGATCTAAAAAATTCTATTATCAAAACATTGGATATTAACAAAGCTCAAGACATAATAAGCATAGATCTCAAAGACAAAAGTTCTATGGCTGATTTTATGATTATTGCGAGCGGTACTTCATCTAGGCACATACAATCTTTATCTGAGCAAGTTTTGGAAAAATTTAAAGATAATGGCATAAAAAATTCAAAAATTGAGGGCGCAGATAGTAGTGAATGGAAATTAATTGATGGTATAGACTTAATTGTTCATATTTTTCACCCAGAAAAAAGAAAATTTTATGAACTTGAAAAAATGTGGTCTGAGCTAATACCTAGAGAAAAATTAATTATCTAATGAGGAAAGTATTAACATTATTTTTATTTTGTTTTCTATTTCAGCAAGTTAATTCTGCTGAAAATGATATTTACAAAAAAATTGATTTATTTGGAGAAGTGCTTGAAAAAATCAATAAAGAATATGTAGATGAAATTAATCAATCTGAGAGTATGGACTCTGCAATCAATGGCCTTCTACAATCTCTTGATCCTTACTCTGCATACATGTCTCCAGAAATATTTAATGAAATGCAGACTGAGACTAGCGGTGAATTTGGGGGTCTTGGTATTGAAGTGAGTATGGAGTCAGGTGTTGTTAAAGTCATTTCTCCTATAGATGACACACCAGCATCTAGAGCAGGGATTAAAGCAGGCGACTATATTGTTAAAATTAATGATGTTCAAGTTCAGGGCAAATCTCTCAGCGAAGCTGTTGATTTAATGAGAGGGCCAGTTGGATCAGGAATTGAACTCACAATTCGAAGACGAGGAGAGAGAAAAGCTCTAATATTTAATGTTGTGAGAGAGATTATACAAATTCAATCTGTTAAAGCTGACATTTTAGAAAAAAGTATAGGTTATTTAAGACTAACCTCGTTTAATGAAAATAGTGGCAAACAAATAGAAAGAGAAATTAAAAAATTAGAAAAAAATAAAGATGTTAAGTCATATATTTTAGATTTAAGAAACAATCCTGGCGGACTACTTTCTCAAGCAATAAAAATCTCCGACTTTTTTTTAGATAATGGAGAGATCGTATCCACAAAAAGTAGAAAACCTTCTGAAAATAGAAAATGGTTTGCAAAAAAAGGTGACCTTACCAATGGAAAAGTCTTGATTGTTCTTATTAATTATGGATCGGCTTCAGCATCAGAAATAGTTGCAGGAGCCCTTAAAGATCACAAAAGAGCAATTTTATTAGGTGAAAATAGTTATGGTAAAGGTTCAGTGCAATCTATCATCCCCCTTAAAAATGATGGGGCAATTAGGCTTACAGTTGCTAAATATTATCTTCCTTCTGGAAAATCTATTTCTGAAGTTGGTGTATCTCCAGATATAGAAATTGATGAAGAAAACGATGATTTCAGAATCAAAACTGAAACTGACAATCAGTTAGAATACGCCATCAAACTTCTCAAAGGCTAATATGGAAGAAAAATTCAGAAATCTTCCACTTAGAAGTGGAGTGGGAATTGTTGTCCTTAACAAAGAGAATAAAGTTTTTGTAGCAAAACGAATTGATAATCCAAAAAATTTTTGGCAAATGCCACAAGGAGGTGTAGATGACGGGGAAGATTTTTTAGCTGCTGCTTATAGAGAATTAGAAGAGGAAACTAGTATCAAAAATGTAGAACTTGTGAAAGAAATAGAAGGCACAATTACCTACGAACTACCAAAAAATTTATTGGGTATTATTTGGAAAGGTAAATACAAGGGACAAAAACAAAAATGGTTTTTAATGAGATACCTGGGTAAAGATGAAGATATAAATATTAAAACAAATAAACCAGAATTTTTAGAGTGGAAATGGATTGAATTAGATAAAATAACTGAAGTTGTAGTGGATTTCAAACATCATGTATATAAAGAACTTAAAGAAAAAATAAAAATAATAATTAATTGATAGACTTTAAAGTTTCAACTTTTTGATCAGCCAAATATTTCAATTGATCACTAATCTCTGGTTTATTAGATTCTTCCTCTGCTTTTTTTAATAATTCCAGCAATTTATTTTTCTCAATATCTTTTAAATTAAGGATATAGCTAGTTAAAATGGATAAAGTATTATTTTTAAATTCGATAATTCCATCCTCAACATAATACTTTTCTTCCCCAGATTTTGCTTGAATGATAATAATACCAGGTTTTAAAAATGAAATTATAGAAATATGATCTTTTAGTATTCCCATTTCTCCTTCAAATGCAGGGACAACTACCTCATTAACATCATCTTTTGATAAAAAGGATTTCTCTGGATTAACTATTTCTATTTTAAATTCATCACTCATTAAGCTGCAGCATCTTTAGACATTTTTTCAGCTTTTTCGATGGCTTCTTCAATGGTTCCAACCATATAAAATGCTGCTTCCGGAAGATGATCATATTCACCTTTGCAAATTGCATCGAAACCTTTAATCGTTGACTCTAAATCAACTAGTTTTCCTGGTGATCCTGTAAATACCTCAGCCACGAAGAATGGTTGAGATAAAAACCTTTGAATTTTTCTAGCTCTCGCTACGACTAATTTATCTTCCTCTGATAATTCATCCATACCTAGAATAGCAATAATATCTTGTAATGATTTATATGTTTGTAATATTTTTTGCACCTCACGAGCTACTCGATAATGTTCATCACCAACAATTCTAGGATCAAGAATTCTTGAAGTTGAGTCTAATGGGTCAACTGCAGGATAGATACCTATCTCAGCTATTTGTCTTGAGAGTACAGTTGTTGCATCTAAATGAGCAAATGAGGTTGCTGGCGCGGGATCAGTCAAGTCATCAGCAGGTACATAAATAGCCTGTACAGATGTAATAGAACCTTTATTAGTTGTAGTAATTCTCTCTTGTAAATTTCCCATATCAGTTGCCAATGTTGGCTGATATCCTACTGCAGATGGTATTCTTCCTAATAATGCTGATACCTCAGAACCGGCTTGAGTAAACCTAAATATATTATCAACGAAAAATAGAACATCCTGTCCTTCTTGATCTCTAAAATATTCTGCTACAGTTAATCCTGTAAGTGCCACTCTTGCTCTTGCTCCCGGAGGTTCATTCATTTGTCCATAAACTAAAGCTGCTTTAGAACCAGGTCCTTCAGATTTTATTACCCCTGACTCCATCATTTCATGATAAAGATCATTTCCTTCTCTAGTTCTTTCACCTACGCCCGCAAAAACTGAAAAGCCACCATGGGCTTTAGCAACATTGTTTATCAATTCCATGATTAAAACAGTTTTTCCAACACCCGCACCACCAAACAAACCTATCTTTCCTCCTTTTGCATATGGAGCTAAAAGATCAATAACTTTGATACCAGTTACAAGTATTTCTGTTTCTGTCGATTGATCGTTAAATTCTGGAGCTGGTCTATGGATTGGCCAATTTTCTTTTGTTTTTACTTCTCCTCTTTCGTCTATAGGCTCTCCAACAACATTTATAATTCTTCCTAAAGTTTCAGGTCCTACTGGTACTTTAATTGGAGCATTTGTATTTATTACCTCATCACCTCTTTTTAGTCCCTCGGTTGCATCCATTGCAATTGTTCTGGCAGTAGACTCTCCTAAGTGTTGAGCTACTTCAAGTACTAATCTATTATTTCCATTTTTACATTCTAAAGCTGTTAATATCTCTGGTAAATCACCTTCAAACTTAACATCAACAACTGCTCCTATAACTTGTGTTATTATTCCCTTGCTCATAATTATAAACTTTCTGCTCCTGATATTATCTCTATTAGTTCTTTTGTAATTGCTGCCTGACGACTTCTATTATATTCAATAGTAAGTTTATCAACCATTTCACCTGCATTTCGAGTTGCATTATCCATTGCGCTCATTCTTGCACCCTGCTCGCTAGCTGAATTTTCTAACATTGCTTTAAATATTTGTGTCGAAATATTTTTTGGTAATAAATTACTTAAAATTTCATCCTCATCTGGTTCAAATTCGTAGTTATCTTCTGAATTATTTTGGTCATCACTTTTTGTGTTTAACGGGATGATTTGTTGAGCCTGGGGTATTTGGGTTATTACGTTTTTAAATTGATTGTAAAAAATGGTACAAATATCAAATTCTTCTTTTTGAAACTTTTCAATTATAATTTTTCCAACTTTTTCTGCATCAAAGTAATTTGCGTTTTTTGAATTTTTAAAAGAAATGTTCTCAATAATTTTATTTCCATATACTCTTTTTAACTGATCGTTACCTTTAGAACCAACTGTAATAATCTTCAATTCCTTACCCTCTTTATTCAATTTAGCAAAATAACTTTTAGCTTTTTTAATTATATTCGCATTAAAACCACCACATAAACCTCTATCTGACGTCAGCACAACACAAAGATGAACTTGTTCTTTCCCTGATCCAGATAGTAATTTCGGAGCTGTTTCTTTGTCAGAGATACCACTAGATAAATTTAAAATTATATTATTCATTTTTTCAGAATATGGCCTTCCTTTTTCTGCACTATCTTGAGCCCTTTTTAGTTTAGCTGCGGCTACCATTTTCATAGCTTTTGTAATTTTTTGTGTAGATTTTACACTTGTTATTCTTTTTTTTAGATCGTCTAAACTAGCCATAAATAAATCAAGATTTAAAATTTTTCTTAAGATTAGTAATTACATCAATTAAGCTTTTTTCTGTTGCCTCTTCTAATTTACCTGAGCTCTGAATAGACTCGATTAATTCTGGTTTATCAGATTTACATCTCTCAATGATCTTGTTTTCAAATTCAGCAATATCTTTTAAATCAATATCGTCTAAATATCCTTTTACTCCACAAAATACAGATATAACCTGTTCAGCAACAGTCATTGGTGAGTATTGTTTCTGTTTTAATAACTCAGTTAATTTTGATCCTCTATTCAAAAGTTGTTGAGTTGAGGCATCTAAATCTGATCCAAATTGAGCAAAAGCTGCCATTTCTCTGTATTGTGCTAATTCAAGTTTCATTGATCCTGATACTTTTTTCATAGCTTTTGTTTGCGCAGCTGATCCAACCCTAGAAACAGAGAGACCAACATTAATTGCTGGTCTTATACCTTGGTTAAATAACTCAGTTTCTAAGAAAATTTGTCCATCAGTAATTGAAATTACATTAGTTGGAATATAAGCAGAAACGTCTCCACCTTGAGTTTCAATGATCGGAAGAGCTGTTAACGAACCTCCGCCGTGATCATCACTTAATTTAGCAGCCCTTTCCAATAATCTACTATGAAGATAAAATACATCACCTGGGTATGCCTCTCTACCTGGTGGTCTTCTTAAGATCAGTGACATTTGTCGGTAAGCAACCGCTTGCTTAGATAAATCATCATAAATAATCAGAGCATGCATTCCATTATCTCTAAAATATTCTCCCATTGCGCATCCAGTGTAAGGAGCTAAAAATTGAAGTGGAGCTGAGTCAGATGCTGTTGCCGCGACTATAGTTGTATATTCCATCGCTCCAGCTTCTTCTAAAGTTTTTTGAATTTGTCTTACAGTTGATCGTTTTTGACCAACGGCAACATAAATACAATAAAGTTTTTGTTTTTCATCGCCCGACTCATTAATTTTTTTTTGATTGATAATTGTATCAACTGCTACAGCAGTTTTACCTGTCTGACGATCTCCAATAATTAACTCACGTTGACCTCTTCCAATTGGTACAAGACTATCAATTGATTTTAGACCTGTTTGCATTGGTTCGCTAACAGATTGTCTTGGAATTATTCCTGGTGCCTTAACTTCAACTCTACTTTTTTTAATGCCTTTGTCCAAAGCACCCTTACCATCGATTGGATTTCCTAATCCATCTACTACTCTACCTAACAACTCTTTTCCAACAGGGGTATCTACAATGCTTCCTGTTCTTTTTACAACATCACCTTCTTTAATATTCCGATCGTCACCAAAAATTACAACTCCAACATTTTCACTCTCTAGATTTAAAGCCATTCCTTTTGATCCATCAGAAAATTCAACCATTTCTCCAGCTTGAACATTATCAAGACCGTAAATTCTTGCTATACCATCACCTACAGACAATACCTGTCCAACCTCAGAAATCTCTGCTTTTTCTCCAAAATTTTTAATTTGTTCTTTTAATATTTTTGTAACTTCTGAAGGATTTATTTCCATTTATGCCTCTATCATTCTATTTTCAATTTGTTTTAATTTACTTTTTATTGATGTATCAATCATAGTACTTCCCACTTGAACGACCAATCCTCCAATTAAACTTTCATCTTGTATGTAGTTTAATTTTATTTGAGATTTGAAGTTATTTGATAATTCAACTGTAATTTTTTTAATCTCCTCCTGATTAAGTAATTTTGCAGATTTAATTTCTGCTTTCAATTCACCTCTTTTTTCTGAACATATTTCAATAAATGTTTTTAAAATATGCTCTAGATAAAAAAATCTTCTTTTTAAGACCAAAAAATTTACAAAATTTTTAAAAAGAGTTTCTAACTTAAAATTATCTGAAATCTTATCAATTACACTAGTCAAAACTTCTCTGTTTAACGTAGGATCCTTTATAAAATTTTTAAAATCTTTATTATTTGAAATTAAATTTAAAAAAGCTTTTGCATTTATTTCTACATTAACCAATGAGTTAGAATCTTTCGCTAACTCATACAAAGCTAAAGAATATCTATTAGCTGAAGTATCTGAAAATCCTTTATTTTTACTCAATTTTTACCCTTCAAATGAATATGATTAATTTAAAATCTCGATTTAATTAGCACATGCATTTATAGTCTTCAAGTAACACATTGGCTAAAAATTAGTTTTTTTGAGCGTTAATTAAAGCTAATTGGATCAACATCAACTGAAAGTTTTATTCCTGAGGCAAATTTATATTTTGGAATTATTGATGCTAAACTATTTTGTAATTGAAGAGTTTTAGCACCTCTTATAAGCAATCGCACACGATATTTGCTCTTTAATTTAAATACAGGAGCGCTTACTGGACCTAAAATTTTTCCATTAATATTATTAGAAATGAATAGTTTGAATTTTAAAGCTTCTTTTTCTAATTCATTTTCCTTATTACCTGTCAAAATCAAAGAGATAAATCTTTGAAATGGAGGTAAGTTATTTTTTTTTCTAATTTCTATTTCTTTATCAAGAAAAATTTCTGGATTTTTATTTGTAATATCATCAATTAATTTTGTATTAAAATTATAAGTTTGAAAATAAATAGTAGACGGACTTCCTGTTCTTCCAGCTCTACCTGATAACTGATGATATAATTGTAAATTTTTCTCTGCACTCCTTAAGTCGTGACCCATTAGTGATAAATCGATATCAACTACAACAATACAATTCAAGTTTGGAAAATGAAAACCTTTGGAAATTAGTTGCGTTCCAACTAAAATTTCAATTTCATTATTTATTATTTTTTCTAATTTTTCTTTTGAGCTTTTTTTATTCATTGTATCACTCGAAAAAATTTCAATTTTTTTTGATGGAAAACTTTTTTTTACCTCTTCTGAGATCCTTTCCACACCGGGTCCACAAAATATAAATTCACAAAATCCTTCTTTAGAACATTCTCTTTTCAAAAAACTTTTAAATCCACAATAATGGCACAATAAATTATTTTTATTTTTGTGATAAACTAAATTTATTGAGCAATTTGGACATGGAAAATTATTGAAACATTTTTTGCACAAAACACTTGGGGAAAATCCTCTCCTATTGAGAAAAAATAAAACTTGATCATTCCTTTTAAGGTGGAAATTTACTTTTTGAATTATCTCTTTAGAAAGCCAAGATTGTTTATCCATTTTAACATTATTCAAATTAATTATTTCATATTTAGGTAAAGAAGCATTTTGATATCTTCGAACAAGTTTTGAACAGGTGTATTTTCTTTTCTTTATATTTTCGTATGTTTCTATTGATGGAACAGAAGTGATTAAATTTATTGGAATATTTTCAAAAGATGCCCTAGAGATAGCCATATCTCGAGCATTAAATATTATCCCTTCGTCTTGTTTGTAAGATTGATCATGCTCTTCATCAACTATTATTAACCCTAAGTTTTTAAATGGCAAAAATAAAGATGATCTGGCCCCAATAACAACTCTTATTTCACCATTCGTAATTCCACTCCAAATAATTTCTTTATTTTTTTTTGTTATACCAGAGTGCCAAATTGCTGCTTTGAAACCAAAAAATTCAAAAAATTTTTTTTCGAATTGATTGGTTAAACCAATCTCTGGCAACATTATTAATCCTTGATAACCTTTTTGCAAGATATTCTTTAAAGTTTCAAAATATACAATAGTTTTACCTGAGCCAGTCGTTCCCTGTAAAACATGAACATTAAATTTTTTATTCATATTATTCATCTCTTTAAGAGACTCTTTTTGTTCCACATTCAATTCAAATGAATTTTTTTTTAACTTAAAAGAAAAATCTTTATAAAATTTATTATCAAGTTTTTTTACTGGTCTTCCGCTCAATAAAGTTAATTTGAGTGCCATTCCTTTTGGAACAACATTATATTCTGAAAACCAATTTAAAAAATTTATTGTTTTTTTTTTTAATTTTGGAATTTCTAACTTTCTAATAATTTTTTTTATCTTAAAAGTTTTATTCTCATTTTTTTCAAAATTATCCCACACAACTCCGATAATTTTTGTTTTTCCAAAAGGAACCTCAACAAAGTCGCCGGCGGTTAATTTTTGATCGCTTTTATAGGTAAAAGGATGGTTAAATATGTTAGGTAAAAGAATCGGATAATTCATATTTAGATAATATGAAAAATTATTAAGAGTGTATTGCTCTTTTATCTACAGATAAAGCCGCCTCTTTCACTGCTTCTGAAAAAGTAGGATGGGCATGACAAGTTCTTGCAATATCCTCGGAGCTAGCACCAAATTCCATAGCAATACCAATTTCTCCAATTAATTCACCGGCATGAGGTCCAATTAAGTGTGCACCTAATACTTTATCAGTTTTTTCATCAGCAAGAATTTTTACAAAACCTTCTGTGTCATCAATGGCTTTTGCTCTAGAGTTTGCCATAAATGAAAATTTTCCAATTTTATAATTTATTTTTAGTTCTTTTAATTGTTCTTCTGTTTTTCCAATAGAAGCAACTTCTGGACTAGTATAAATCACACCTGGGATAGTATCATAGTTAACATGACCTGATTGACCCGCTATATTTTCTGCAACTGCAATTCCCTCATCCTCAGCCTTATGAGCTAACATGGGACCACTTATTACATCTCCTATCGCATAAATATTATTTTGATTAGTTTTAAAATTTTTGTCTGTTTTTACTCTCTTTTTTTCGTCTAATTCCACACCAATTTTTTGAAGATTTAGTCCCTCTGTATTTGGCTTTCGACCAACAGATATTAATACTACATCACATTCAAAATCTTTTTTGGTACCATTTTCGTTTAAAGTTGAAACAATTGCATTGTTGTTATTCTTTTTAATTTTTTCTACTTTATGCTGCATATGAAAATTAATACCTTGTTTTTTTAGAATTTTCATAAATTCACTTGAAATCTCTTTATCCATACCTGGTGTGATATGATCTAGAAATTCAACTACATGGACTTCTGAACCAAGTCTAGACCATACAGATCCCATCTCTAAACCTATGTATCCTCCACCAACTACGACCATTTTTTTCGGGACTTGTTCTAATTTAAGTGCTCCAGTGGATGAAACAATTACTTTTTCATCAATTTCAACTCCTGGCAAAGATACTGGAACTGAACCAGTTGCAATTATAGTATTTTCAGTTTGTATAATTGTCTCTTTATTATCGTTATCTTTGATTACAATATCATTTTTAGATTTGAAACTTCCGGTACCTTTAAAATAGGTGACTTTGTTTTTTTTAAGAAGAAACTCCACTCCTTTAGTCAAAATTGTAACCGCTTTGTCCTTATTCTTCATCATTTTTGACAAGTTTAATTTTACCTCACCAATTTCAATTCCCTTATTTGATAGACTTTGTGCGTTATGAAACTCCTCAGATAAATTTAATAAACTTTTAGAAGGAATACATCCAACATTCAAACAAGTACCACCTAGTGAACCTCTAGATTCTATACATGCAGTTTTAAGACCTAATTGTGCCAATCTTATTGCGCAAACATAACCTCCGGGTCCTCCACCAATTACTACTGCTTGAAATTTATCTGTCATTTAAATATCCAAAAATAGCCTTCTTGGTTCCTCTAAATTTTCTTTTATCATTTTTAAAAAGGAAACAGACTCTTTACCATCAACAATTCTATGATCGTATGATAACGCTAAGTACATTATAGGTCTGATCTTAATTTCTCCATCAACTACAATAGGTCTATCGACTATATTGTGCATACCTAAGACGCCTGATTGTGGAAGATTAAGAATAGGGGTTGAAAGCATTGAACCATAAACACCTCCATTACTAATGGTGAAAGTTCCCCCTTGAAGATCTTCAATCGTCAATTTCCCATTTTTTGCTTTTTCAGAAATTTCTTTAATATTTTTTTCAATATCTGCAAAAGACAATTCATCTGCATTTTTTAGGACTGGCACGACTAATCCTTTTTCAGTGCCAACTGCAAAACTTATATTATAATAATTTTTATAAACAATTGTATCACCTTCAATTTCAGCGTTTATTGCTGGGAAATTTTTTAATGCTACTATACTTGCTTTAACGAAAAAGGACATAAACCCTAATTTTACACCATAGCGATTTTGAAAATCATCTTGATTTTCTTTCCTCATTGCCATTACATTTGACATATCAACTTCATTAAATGTTGTCAGTAAGGCTGCATTATCCTGTGCTTGTTTTAATCTCTTAGCAATGGTTTGTCTTAACCTGGTCATTTTAATTCTTTCTTCTTGACCATATTTTATTTTTCTTTCAGATGGAGGAGGATTGACACCCATTAAATTTATTAAATCACCTTTTAATACTCTGCCATCTTTTCCTGAACCTTTGACAGAACTGATATCTATTTTATTTTCAGTTACAATTTTTCTTACTGCAGGGGACAAAGTTTCATCAATTTTTGTTTCAACTTCTACTTTTAAAGGTTTTACCTCTTCTGTAAGAACTAACGGCTTCTCCTCTTCGACATTTTCTTGAAAAACTTCCATCTCCTCATTTTTATCATCTTCGTCTATCAAATTATCTTTATCCACTTTCACAGTAGGTTGTATTTTTTTAATTTCCTGATTTTCTTTTGATTTGTTCTCGCTCTCTGAAACGGATCCTAAATCAGCACCAACTTCAACGACCGATCCATTTTTTGAATTAATTTTTGTAAGAACACCAGATACTGGAGAAGGAACCTCTAAATTTACTTTGTCAGTTTCTAGTTCAACAAGTGGTTCATCAGCTTCAACAGAGTCACCCTCATTTTTTAACCACTTAGAGACAGTGGCCTCTGTGATACTTTCCCCAAGAACTGGAACTAATATCTTTTCACTCATTAATATTTATTCAAAAACTTTCTTTATAATTTCTTGTTGTTGAGAAACGTGTCTCTTGGCATATCCTGTTGCAGGTGATGCATCTGGACTTCTTCCAATATAAGAAATCATACTATTTTTAGCCTTTATATTATCTAATGTCCATTGGATATAATCTCTGACTGAAAACCAAGCACCCATATTTTTAGGTTCTTCTTGACACCAATAAAATTTTGCTTTTTTTGCATATGGTTTGAGCTCATTAGCAAGTGCTTTTGCAGGAAAAGGGTAAAGTTGCTCAATTCTATATAACACTACGTTGTCTTTTTTAATTTTTTCTCTCGCTTCAAGTAAATCAAAATAGACTTTTCCTGAACAAAGAATCACTTTTTCAATGTCTTTTGGTTTTTTTAGTTTGATAAATCCTTTTACTTTTGGATCAATAGAATGATCCCATAAAACTCTATGAAATGAATTTTTTTTACTAAAATCGTCTAAATTAGAAACACAATGTTTATGCCGTAATAAAGATTTTGGTGTCATGATAATCAATGGTTTTCTAAAATCTCTATGCATTTGTCTTCTTAAAGCATGGAAATAATTTGCAGGAGTTGTGCAATTCATGACTTGCATATTATCATTTGAACATAATTGTAAAAACCTTTCTAACCTAGCTGATGAATGCTCAGGTCCTTGACCCTCATATCCATGTGGTAACAACATTACTAAACCAGATGCTCTTGACCATTTTCGTTCACCAGAAGCTATGAATTGATCGATAACTACTTGTGCACCATTAGCAAAATCTCCAAATTGAGCCTCCCAGATAGTAAGTGTATTAGGTTCTACCAAACTATATCCATATTCAAATCCTAGGACAGCTAATTCCGATAAAAAACTATCTACTATTTCAAAATTTTTTTGTTTATTAGAAATATTATTTAAAGGGATATATCTCGAATTATCGATTTGATTTCTTAAAACAGAATGCCTTTGACTAAATGTTCCTCTTCCTGAATCTTGACCTACAAGTCTTACTGGATAACCTTCCTCCAATAGTGACCCAAAAGCTAAGGACTCCGCAGTAGACCAATCTATGCCTTTTCCATTAGAAACTGAGACTTTACGATTTTCTAATATT
>CACLEX010000001.1 GCA_902606065.1 uncultured Pelagibacteraceae bacterium | reverse complement strand
TTAAAACTTTTTAATAAACTAGATCATCCAGCAAAACCAAGATGGCCCTTAGATGAAAATGCATTATTTTTAAAAGGTGCTGGGGTTAAACTTTAATGCAATATTGGTTACTTAAGTCAGAACCTGACGTTTGGTCAATTGATCAACAAAAAAAAGCTGGTATTAAAGGTGCTCCTTGGGATGGAGTAAGAAATTATCAAGCTGCCAAAAATTTAAAATCAATGAGAGAAGGAGATCAATGTTTTTTCTATCATTCGAACATAGGAAAGGAAATTGTTGGTATTGTTGAAGTTATAAAGGAAGCATATTTAGACAAGACAGATAAATCTGGTCGATTTGTTGCTGTTACAGTAAAGTTTCTAAAAAAATTAAATAAGCCAGTAAGTCTTGAGGATATTAAGAAAAACAAGCAATTAAGCCATTTATCACTTATTAAACAAAGCAGACTATCAGTAATGCCAATAGATTCTAAAAGCTGGAAAATTTTAAATAACATGGGTAAGATTTAAAAATAATATTTATGCCTAAAAAGAAGAAAAAATCTAAATCAAGAAAAAAAACCTCAAAAAGAAAGAAGGTTAAAAAAAGAAAAAAAATTCTTAAAAGAAAAAAAAAGATTAGAAGTAAGATTAAAAAAGTTAAAATTAATAACGAAGGCTCAACTCAAGAACTAATTTTTAAATCAAAACCAGAGTGGGTGAAAAGTGGTTTAATTAATAAATCTCAATATCAGAATAAATATACTGACTCTATTAAAAACAATAATGCTTTTTGGAAAAAAGAAGGAAAAAGGATTACATGGATAAAACCATATAAAAAAATTAAAGATGTGAAGTATAGTAAAGATGAAGTTAAAATAAAATGGTTTGAAGATGGAACTTTAAATGCCTCTGCTAATTGTATTGATCGACATTTAAAAGATAAAAAAGATAAAACAGCTATAATTTGGGTAGGTGATGATCCTAAGGATACTCAAAAAATTTCTTATAAACAACTTCATCAAAAAGTTTCAAAAGCAGCTAATGGTCTAAAAAAATTAGGGATACAAAAAGGAGACAGAGTAACAATATATTTAACGATGATACCCGAGCTGGCTGTTTTGATGTTAGCTTGTGCAAGAATAGGAGCCATACATTCTATAATATTTGGAGGGTTTTCAGCAGAGTCTATTTCTGGAAGAGTAAATGATTGTAAATCAGAATACATTATAACAGCTGATGAGGGTGTTAGAGGTGGAAAAACAATTCCATTAAAAGCAACAACCGATGAAGCATTAAGTAATTGTCCTGATGTTAAAAAATGTATTGTTGTCAAAAGAACAGGAAACTATGTTTATTGGGATGACGACAGAGATGTTTGGTATCATGATCTAATTAAAGATGTACCAAGTCATTGTGAACCTGAGGAAATGAATGCTGAAGATCCTTTATTTATTCTTTACACGTCTGGATCTACAGGTAAACCGAAAGGTGTACTACATACAACGGGCGGTTACATGGTTTATGCTTCCATGACTCATCAATACATATTTAACTATAAGCCTAAAGATATTTATTGGTGTACTGCAGACATAGGTTGGGTAACAGGTCATAGTTATATTATTTATGGACCCTTATCTAACGGAGCTACTACAATAATGTTTGAGGGAGTACCAAATTATCCGGACAGCTCAAGATGGTGGCAGATTGTTGATAAATATAAAGTTAATACTTTTTATACTGCTCCAACAGCTATCAGAGCCCTTATGCGAGAGGGTGATGATCCAGTAAATAAAACATCTCGAAAATCCCTAAAATTATTGGGTACAGTCGGAGAGCCTATAAATCCAGAGGCTTGGATGTGGTATTACAAAACAGTTGGAAACTCAAAGTGTCCAATCGTAGATACCTGGTGGCAAACAGAGACAGGCGGAATTTTAATTGCGCCTCAAACAGGAGCTATACCTTTAAAACCTGGATCAGCAACAAAACCTTTTTATGGAATTAAACCTGTTCTTGTCGATAAAGATGGAAAAGAAATTAAAGGTGCAGGAGAAGGGAGACTTTGTATAGCTCAGTCTTGGCCAGGCCAAATGCGAACTGTTTATGGCGATCATCAAAGATTTATTGATACTTACTTTTCTCAATTTGATGGAAAATATTTTACTGGGGATGGGTGCAGACGAGACAAGGATGGATATTATTGGATCACTGGACGAGTAGATGACGTAATTATTGTATCAGGACACAACTTGGGTACTGCTGAAATTGAAAGTGCTTTTGTTGCTCATCCTAAAGTTGCTGAGGCCGCTGTCGTTGGTTATCCACATGACATTAAAGGAAATGGACTATATTGTTACGTAACTCTAAATGCAGGTGAGACTGAAACTGGAGATCTTGAAAGAGAACTTAAATTATGGGTTAGAAAACAAATAGGTCCATTAGCAACTCCTGACTTGATTCACTTTACTCCAGGGCTTCCAAAAACAAGATCTGGAAAAATTATGAGAAGAATTCTTAGAAAGATTGCAGCAAATGAACATGGTCAATTAGGTGACACTACTACTTTAGCTGATCCAAGTGTTGTTGATAGTTTAGTTGACAATAGAAAAAATACTTAGAAACCTAATCTTTCTTTAAATTCCTTTTTAACAACATCCCATTTGAGAATGACTGAATTTAAAACTATTTTACGATCTAAAGTTTTTAGCTCCTCAGCAATTGGAGCCCACTTATATAAAGATAATGCACTAGGATTAAAAGGGAGATCACTATGATAAGTATCCCAATTCATTTTCTCAAATCTTTCATCAAAATTTTTTTTGGTGTTTTCGATAATATCTAAAGGCATTTTGTTTGAAATTTCATCATCAAGAATTTTAAAAAAAATTTCTTTAGCCCTATTGGTATCTTCATAGTTTGTAGTTGCTTTTAAATAAGAGAAGGTAAAAAACGTCAGATCTTGCAAAGCCACAGCATAGATATTCCACTTAGCTAAATTAACTGACTTCATAAATTCATCATTTTCAAAATGAAGAACATACCTAGTGCCCATCCTGGTCTTTAAATAACCATACAAAGTAACTTGTGACACCCAAGCTGATTTTGTTTGAATAAAATCCTCTAATTCATCTAATGACTTTATTTTTTTTTTAGGGATAAATGCTTTAAAAAGGGCAAATAGATAGATCTTGAAGTCCCTCAAGGTAAGATCTTTCCAGGTAAGTTTATATTTTCCCATAAAATAAGCTATTTTTGATAGTTATAACCCATAAATCGGACTAATTTGAGCAATTTTAACACTTTAAATCTCTTCGATAATGGTTATGGTTTTTGCCAGTTATAACTAAAAAGAGAGAGGTATAAATGTCAAAACAAGAACAACACTGGGAAAAATCCAGAGGTTTGCTATTCATGACACTAGCAATCTGGTTTGTATTCTCAATTGGCATCTTCTTATTCGGGGCTGAAATGAATGAAGTTACGGGACCATTTGGTTATCCGTTAACTTATTGGTTCACTTGTCAAGGTTCTCTTGGTGCTTTCGTAATCCTAATTTTCTGGTTTGCGAACAGGCAGGAGAAAATTGATGAAGAGTTCGGCTTCTCAGAAAGAGGGGATGACTAAATGATGAAAGGTAATTTTATAGACAATTTACCTAAGGTTTATGGAATCTATACAGGTGGTTTTTTAGCTTTCATAATCATTATGTCAATTGCCGAGCAGATGGGTATGACTGCGAAAACAATCGGAATTTGTTTCGTTGCTTTCACAGTAGCCATTTATGCTATAATCGGTTATCTATCACGTACAGCTCAAGCTGATGCTTATTACGTAGCTGGAAGACAAGTGCCAACTGTATTCAACGGAATGGCAACTGCAGCAGACTGGATGTCTGGTGCATCATTCGTTGCAATGGCAGGAGGTATTTACTTCAAAGGTTACGGATATATGGCACTACTTGTAGGTTGGACTGGTGGATATGTATTAGTTGCATCTTTATTAGCACCTTACTTAAGAAAATTTGGTTGTTACACAGTTCCAGATTTTATTGGTACAAGATATGGTGGTAATTTAAGTAGATTCATGGCGGTAGTAGTTTTAACTGTCGCATCATTTACTTATGTGACTGCACAAATTAACGCTACAGGTACTATTGCATCTGTTGCACTTGATATTCCATTCCAATACGCAGTTTATGTTGGATTAGTAAGTATCTTACTATGTTCAATGTTAGGTGGTATGAGAGGAGTAACTTGGACACAGGTTGCGCAATATATTGTACTAATCATAGCTTACTTATTACCAGTATTCTGGATCAGTAACAAAATGGGTGCGGGTTTCTTCCCACACTTTATGTTAGCTGATGAAGTATCAAGAATTGCTGAATTAGAAGCTCAGTTTGGTTTTGTGAAAAACTCTGCTGAAAATCTAAAAGAGGTGCCAAAAGGTTTGGCTGGTATAACTAAAGCTCACTCAGCGGTGAATGCAACGCCTTGGGCGTTTATTTCATTAGCACTAGCGATGATGATGGGAACAGCTTCATTGCCTCACGTGATGATGAGATATTTCACTACTCCAAGTGTAAAAGCAGCTAGAAAATCAGTAGGTTGGTCTTTATTCTTTATCTTCCTACTTTATTCTTCTGCTCCAATGTTAGCGACACTATCTAAGTTGTCATTGATTGATCCAGCATTACCAACAGGTATTATTGGTAAATCAATTACAGAAGTCCAAGCGATAGATTGGTATCAAAACTGGAACCAAGCAAACTTAATGTTTGTAAGCGACTTTAACGGTAATGGAACTCTTGAATTAAATGAGTTTTTCATGGGTGGTAAAGCCGTTGTGTTAGCAACTCCGGAAATAGCTGGATTACCATACGTAATCTCAGGTCTAGTTGCTGCTGGAGGTATGGCTGCTGCCATGTCAACAGCTGATGGTTTGATTCTAGCAATTGCAAACGCAATCTCACACGATGTTTATTATAAAATCATCGATCCAAAAGCTGAGACTGCTAAGAGGCTAGTTGTTGCAAGGGTACTACTTGTAGTAATTGGTTTTGCTGGAGCAACTATTGCGGCTCTTGAGATTCAAGGTATCTTAGGTTCAGTCATCTGGGCTTTTGACTTTGCGATGTCAGGATTATTCTTCCCACTTGTACTCGGTGTATGGTGGAAGAGAGCTAACAAAGAAGGTGCTATAGCTGGTATGTTCTTAGGATTAGTTTCTGGTGCTGCTTACCTAGTTTGGGTAAGAACAGGTGGAAGTGGATTCCTAGGTATTACACAGTTAACATTTGGTATCTTTGGTTCAGCTGTCAGCTTAGTAGCTATGGTTGTTGTAAGTCTAATGACTTCAGCACCAAATGCTGCAACGCAGAAAATGGTTGATGAGGTTCGAATACCATCAGGTAAATCGATCCTTGGCAAACAACACTAAATAATTATTTCAAGGGGCGATTAATTTCGCCCCTTTTAATTCAAGTCTTTTTCCAATATAAATTCTTAAATGTCAGCTAATTTTCACCCAATGGTGTACATCATTGATTACATACTTGGGGTAATCATGTGGACATTAATTGGTAGAGTTGCAATGAATATTTTCCAAAAAGAAGACTCTCAATTTTTTTTCATGAAAGTATTCGTAAAATTTACCAATCCATTACTACGTATTTTTAAACCGATTACACCCGAATTTATTATTCAACCGATAGTTCCGCTATATGTTGCTTGGTTTTTCTTTATGATAAGATTTTATTTAATGCCATGGATTTTGGGATATTCTGTCATGGGAATGTTATCTTTTCCTTTGGAAAGTGAAATTTCTAGACAAATTTATCAATTTTTTAATTCAATTAAATTTTAAAAATTGGTACTAGTAATTTAGTTATCAATGAAAAAAATACAAATATCACCGTCAATCTTATCTGCTGATTTTAGTCAATTGGGAAACGAAATAAAACGTTTGGAAGACGCTGGGGCCGATATGATTCATGTAGATGTGATGGATGGGCATTTTGTTCCAAATTTAACCATCGGACCTCCAGTTATAAAAGCATTAAAAAAACAATCATCAATGATATTTGATGTCCATTTAATGATTTCTCCAGTACACAAATATATCGATGCATATTCTGATGCAGGTGCAGATATTATTACTATTCATCCAGAAGCTACAGACGATCTAAGTTCATCAATTTCAAAGATAAAACAGTTAAATAAAAAGGTCGGAGTATCTTTAAATCCTGAAACTAAAGTTAATGTAATTAGAGAACACTTGAACGAAATTGACTTAGTTTTAATAATGAGTGTTAACCCAGGTTTTGGTGGTCAAAAATTTATGCCAGAAGTTTTAGTAAAAATTAAAGAGCTTAAGGAAATACAGAAAACTCATAATCTCAATTTTGATATTGAAATTGACGGAGGTATTAATTTTGACAATTCAAAAGAGGCAATAGAGGCAGGAGCAAATATACTCGTTTCTGGAACAACAATTTTTAAAAGTAATAATGGAGATATAAAAAAGAATATTGAATTATTAAAATCAAAATAATTTCATGGTTTACATAAATCAGTTTTTTTTTAATATTTTCGATAAAATAAGAGAATTATATTTAAATTCTAGTCTGTACGATAAAAAAATTTCAAAAACTTATTATCAAAATTTGATTTATAAGCCTAGTCCTCATTTACTTTCATCCTTAATTAAATATCAAAAAAAAAAATTTAGGATTGAAGATTTTGCATTAAATGAAATTTGGGATAATAAAGAAATAACCAAAAAAAACTTAAGAAAACTTAATAATTTTTATTGGCTTTTTAGTTTAGATCTTAAATCTTCAAAAAAAAATACCCAATCAGTTATAAAAAACTGGATGACTTTAAATCATAAATACAATGCAAAGAGCTGGAATTTCGATTTAACTGCAAAAAGAATTATTGCTTGGTTATCTAGTCATAATCTTACTTATGAAGATAGTAACGGACAATATAAAATTGATTTCAACACTATGATACAAAAACAAACCAATCACCTCATTAATGAGACTAATAAATCAAAATTTGTTGAAGATAAATTGATAGGTTGTGCATCTATTATATTAGTTGGACTTTGTTATCAGGATGAAAAAAAGTATTTGCCATATGGTTTAAATTTACTAAAAAATATATCTAAAATTACTCTTGATAATTCTGGTTTTCCAAAATCAAGAAGTATTAAACAATTAATATTTTATTTGAAATATTATATTTTAATCAGAGAGTGGTTTAAAGAATCTCAAATTAATATTCCAGAACATATCAATGAAACAATTTACTACCTTGGACAAGGTTACGCTTTTGTTTGGCAAAATCTAAAAAGTGATATTCTTTACAACGGTAATAACATTTCAGATAATAATAATTTTGATAATTATCTTCAAAGACTAGGCTATAAATTTAAAAATGACAATCAAGACTATGGTGGATATATAATTTTGAGAAATAAAAAGATGTGTCTGACTATGGATGCCGGTCCTTCACCAAATTCATTTTTTTCTAAAGATTATCAATCTGGAGCTTTATCTTTTGAAATAATTTCTAATGGAAAAAAATTAATTAGCAATTGCGGCTATCATAGTGAAACAAATATAAAACTAAATCATTTATCAAGATCAACTGCCGCTCAGAATACCTTGGTAATCGATGATAATTCCTCCTGCAAATTTACAAATAGTGATAAATCTTTTTTTGTTACCAGTGGTTTAAAAATTACAAAAAGAGAAACTATTTTTGAAAAAAACTATTGGAAAATTAATGCTTCTCATGATGGATACCAAAAAAAATATAATACTATTCACGAAAGAAATATAGAATTTTATCCTGGAGAAGAAACTTTTGTTGGTTGTGATAAAATTCTAAAAAAGATTAATAAAAATTATAAATTTGATATTCGATTTCATGTAGAACCAGACGTAAAATTAATGAAAACTCAGGATGGTAAATCCATATTAATTGAATTGGAGGATGAGGGTTGGAAATTTACTTGTGATAATTATGATATAAATATTGATAATGGTTTATATTTCGGTAATAAAAATTCATATATTGATAATCAAAATATATTTATTTCTGGAATTTCAAATAACCAGACTGAAGATATTAAATGGCAAATAAAAAAAATATAGTAAGAAGAATAAAATCAGCTGTAATTTCTGTTTCAGATAAATCAAACTTAAAACCATTATTACAAACTTTAAACAGGTATAATGTTAAACTGATTAGTTCAGGGGGTACATTTAAGGCAATTAGAAAATTAGGCTATCGGTGCCTTGAAGTTTCTGATTATACTGGTTTTAATGAAATTCTAGATGGACGTGTTAAAACACTTCATCCAAAAATTCATGCGGGAATCTTGAATAAAAGAAATAATAATTCTCACAAAAGAGAAATAAAAAAAAATAATTTTCAAAATATTGATTTAGTTATAGTCAATTTTTATCCATTTGAAAAAACTTTAAACACAACAAAAAATCACAATAAAATAATTGAAAAAATTGATATTGGTGGTCCTGCCTTAGTTAGGAGTGCTGCAAAAAATTACAATGACGTTGCAGTAATAACATCCATCAATCAGTATTCAGAATTGATTCATCAGTTAAAAAGATTTAAGGGTGCAACAAAATTAGAATTTAGAAAAAAATTATCTCAATCAGCCTTTAATGAAACAGCATATTATGACTCCGTAATTTCAGATTACTTCAATTCAGTCACAAGTGAAAATTTTACAGAGAAAAAAATTATTTACGGAAACTTAATTGAGAGATTAAGATATGGAGAAAATCCACACCAAATATCTGCTATTTACTCTAAAAATAAAGATTTCAAATTAAGAAAAATTCACGGAAAACAATTAAGCTATAACAATTACAATGATATTTTTGCTGCTTTAACGATATCCAAAAGTCTACCAAAAAATATAGGCACTGTAATTATCAAACATGCTAACCCTTGTGGAGTTTCTATTCTAAAGGATAGAGTAAGCAGTTATAAATCTGCATTTGAATGTGATCCTGTGAGCGCATTTGGAGGTATTGTCTCTTGTAATTTTAAGATTAATAAAAGCTTAGCTATTGAGTTAAACAAAACTTTTTTAGAAGTAATTATTGCTAATGGTTTTGAAACAAGCGCTCTTAAATTATTAAAATCTAAAAAAAATGTTAGAATTATAGATTCAACAAACTTTAATTTTGATGATGTTCTTCAAATTAACTCTGTATCAAGCTCAATGTTAATTCAATCTCAAGATAATCTTGTTTTTAAAAAAAAAGATTTCAAAGTTGTTTCAAAGAAAAAACCAAACAAAATACAATTTGAAAATTTATTATTTGCATTCAATATTTCACGTCATGTTAAATCCAATGCTATTGTACTCGTTGGTGATAAAACAACAGTTGGTATCGGATCTGGACAACCTAGTAGGCTTGATAGCTGTCAAATCGCAATAAATAAAATGAGAAAGTTCAAAAAAAATGAAAAAGAAATTGTTGCCGCATCTGATGCTTTTTTTCCATTTGTTGATGGTATTGAAAAATTAATTCAATCCGGTGTTTCTGCTGTAATCCAACCTGGAGGATCAATCAGAGATAAAGAGATTATAAAGTTTGCGGATAAAACTAATACTATTTTAATTTTTTCTAAAACAAGACATTTTAGACATTAAATCTTGTCAATCTTTGAAGCTAAGATGAAATCGTTTTCAGATAATCCTTCAATTGCGTGAGTTGAGATGTTTATTTTCGCATAACCCCATCCAAATAAAATTTCAGGATGATGACCTTCCTCCTCAGATATTCTACCTACTTCGTTAACAAATTTTTGACTCTCAACAAAATTTTGAAATGTAAATTTTTTTTCTAAAAAATATATATTTTTCTCATTTTTTATAACATCCCATCCATCAATTTTTTTTTGATATTTATGTATTTCACTTATATCAAGTGCGGGTACACCACCTTCACAAGGAACACATTTTTTCTCGAAAAGTTCACTCATTTATCTGCATCCTCTAATTAAATTTTTTGTTATATAACTTAAAAATGGAGCGGGCAAAGGGGATCGAACCCTCGACCTTCTCGTTGGCAACGAGACGCTCTACCACTGAGCTACGCCCGCAAAAGAAATTAATATAGTGTGTCGTTTTTTTTAATTCAAGTAATATTAATTATGGTATGTTTTTTTCATGAAAAAAGAAGATTTACCAAAAACAATACCAGTTTTTCCATTAAGTAACTTTATCATTTTTCCAAGAACCACTGTTCCATTAAATATATTTGAGCCAAGATATGTCGATATGATTAATGATAGTATGAAGTCAAACAAGCTTATTGGGATGATACAACCTAAAAATTCAAAAGAAAGTGAAGTTAAACCTGAATTATATGACATTGGGTGTATGGGCAAAATTACAAGCTTTAAAGAAAATGATAATGGTCAATTTTTGATAGAACTTAAGGGTATAATCAGATTTAAAAAAACAGATGAAGTAAAATCAAATAAAAAATACAGAGAATGCAATGTAGATTTTAATAATTTTTATGATGATCTAAGTTATCAAAGTGAAAATCTACAATTTTCTGATTTGAAATTGATATTTAAAGACTTAAAAAATCTTTTTGAAAAAAGAGGATTTATTATTAATTGGAAAGGATTAGAGAAACAAAGTTTAGATGAAACAATAAACGCTCTAGCGATGGCATCTCCTTTCACGCTAGAAGAAAAACAAATCTTATTAGAGGCCAAAAATTTAGAGCTTAGAAAAACTAAAATTTCAGAAATTTTAACTACATATTCTTTTGACAATTATAATAATACAACCGTTCAATAAAACTAAATTTCAAAACCTCTATTAGCTATATTTTTAAAAGATCTATTTAGGAATTTATTTCTTCCTATAAATCTCACTGATTTGCTAAGGATATTATTATTCATCTTGCTTTCAAAATTAAAAAATTCGTATACAAAATCAATTCCACTAGAGAAAAGATAATTTTTATGTTTAGTCATATTTTGAAATTCTTCACAAATTGAATTATCTATCTCTAATCCATTCTTTAACTTTAGTTCAATTAAATTACCCAAATCTCGAATATCTCTTAAAGTCATATTGAAACCCTGGCCGGCTAAAGGATGAAGGCGATGTAATACATCACCAAAAGCCAGAATATTTTTATGATAATAAGATCTCAAATTCGAAGCTTTCAACTCAAAAAAGTTGCAAATACCAAAATTTGTAATTGAATATTTGGTATTATATTTTTTAATTAATTCTTTAAAATTAATATTTTTTTTACCTTTAATTGAATAAACAATAGAAGTTTCTATTTCTGATAATGGTAAAAATGCCAAAGGTCCATTTTTTGTAAATATTTGAGACGCTGTATTATTCTGAATTTTTTTGTGTTTTAAAATTGTAGTGTACGCAAGACTATCATATTTTTTTTTCAAACTTCTTGCAAAAAACTTCTTTGAAAAATAGTTATCATTTTCACAATTGATTATTAACTTATATTTTTTCAAATTTGAGAGATTATAATCAAAATTTTTTTTAAATTTACATAACTTATCCTTTTTTAAACTTTTAAGTAACTTACTTTGCAATTGATAATTTCTTATTATAGCAAAAACAGTTTTATTATTATTTTCAAAATTTAAAATTTTTTCATTTCTTAGGTTTTCTGAGTAAATTTCAATTTTTTTTATATTCCAAAATAATTTTTTGATATCTAATATTTCCTTATTAAAAAACATCAGATTATCATTAGATATACCAATGGTTCGACTCCTATTAAAATTTGATTTTTTTTTATTTAAAAAAATATCAATAGATAATCCTTTTTTAGTCAAAGATTTTGCTAAACTTAATCCAGTTAATCCACCACCTAGAATACAAAGTTTCATATTAATTTTTAATTTTAACAATAAAAATTAGATGATACAAAGTGGTAAATTTGATTCATTTAATATGGATATAAAAAAACTATCAAACACTGCTCTAACATTCATTACAAATAGATTAATTGAAATTTTTGGTATTTGTGTTCTTTTAATGGGGTTTTTAATTTTAATTGCCTTAATTTCATACTCTCCAGAAGACCCAAATTTTATTTTCCCAGATAATACTATTATAAAAAATGTTTTAGGTTATCAGGGGAGTGTTACTTCAGACTTTATTTTACAATCTATAGGCTTAATAGGTTACTTATTACCCATCAGTTACATCTTTACAGGTTTAAACATTTTTAGAAAAAAAGGAATTTTAGTCATCATTGAAAACACCTTTTTTGTAACAATTTATGTATTCTTTGGATCTTTGTTTTTTTCAAAATTTTACTCAGAAAATTTTACACTTTATATTAATGGTAGTGGTGGTTTTGTTGGAAATTATCTATCAGAAAACTTTTTAATTAATTTATTAAATAGATATGATGATTTTTCATATTATTTACTTCTGCTACTCACTCTATTATTTTTCATTTTAAGTATAAATTTTAATTTAAAAAATTTTATTTCGAATGTTAAAAAAATATTAAATTATTTATTTAATAAAAACTCTAAAAGTTATACGAACAAAGATGAAATTATAAACGAATTTATTCCTCAAGATGAAATAAAAGATATAATACAAGAAGATTTACCATTTATTAAAGCTGAAAATAATAGGTCTACAAAAACAAAATTTTCTCTCCCCTCAATTGATTTGTTAAAAACTCCAACAAAAAAAGAAAGAGAAGGTCTTAATAAAAATGAAAATAATAATCCAGAATTTTTAGAAAAAATTCTCTTAGATTTTGGTGTTAATGGAAAGATAAAAAAGGTTAGTCATGGCCCAGTGGTTACTCTAAATGAGTTTGAACCTGCAGCGGGTATCAAAGTTTCTAAAATAATTAATCTATCTGATGATATTGCAAGAAATACAAGCTCAGAATCAGCACGTATAGCAACCATTCCAGGAAGTAATACCATAGGTATAGAACTTCCAAATTTAAATAGAGAGAATGTATATCTCAGTGAAATTCTAGACAATTCAAACTTTAAAAAAAAAGAAATCAAATTACCTATTGCTCTAGGAAAAAATATTTCTGGCACTCCAATAATCGGAGACTTATCTGCAATGCCTCATTTGCTTATTGCTGGTACTACAGGATCTGGAAAATCTGTTTGTATCAACACAATTATTTTGTCTCTTCTTTACAAACATACTCCTGAAAGATGTAAATTTATTTTAATTGATCCTAAGATGTTAGAACTTTCTACTTATGAAGGTATCCCACATCTACTTTGCCCTGTCATTACTGAGGCTAAAAAGGCTGCCTCTGTTCTTGGTTGGGTGGTTAAAGAGATGGAAAGCAGATATAGACTGATGACTAAAGAAGGTGTCAGAAATATTGATGGCTACAATTTAAAGCATAAGCTTCCAATGCCCTACATAGTTGTGGTAGTTGATGAGATGTCTGATTTAATGTTAGTCGCAGGAAAAGAAATTGAAAATTATATTCAAAAATTGTCACAAATGGCTAGGGCTGCTGGTATTCATATTATTATGGCCACTCAAAGACCTAGTGTTGATGTGATAACAGGAACCATCAAAGCAAATTTTCCAACTCGAATTTCTTTTCAAGTCACCTCTAAAATAGATAGTAGAACAATTTTAGGCGAACAAGGAGCTGAGCAATTGTTAGGAAAAGGTGATATGCTATATATGTCATCTGCAAATAGAATTGTAAGAATTCATGCTCCATTTGTCTCGGACACAGAAATAGAAAAAATTAACAATTTTTTAAGATCTCAAGCAGAGCCTGATTATGTCGATGAAATACTTAATTTTGCTGATGAAAAAGAATTAAATGAATCAAAAAATCAAGGTGAAAAAGATGAATTATATCAAACTGCTATTGAAATAATTAAAACAGAAGGAAAAGCTTCAACTTCATTTTTACAAAGAAAACTTCAAATTGGATATAATCGTGCTGCAAGAATAATTGATATGATGGAGTCCGAGGGAATAGTGAGTAAAGCAAATCACGTTGGGAAGAGAGATGTTCTTAAATGAAAAAATTTTTTATTGTCCTAGTTTTTTTTTCAACAATTTCCAATGTCTCGGCATCGATAAAAGAAAATATAATTAAAAAATTTACAGATATTAAAAATGTATCATTTGATTTTGAACAAAATATTAATGGTAAGATTGAAAATGGTAATTGTATAATTGAGTATCCAAAAAAAATTTATTGTAAATATAATTTAAGTAATCAGAAGGTTTTAGTTGCAAATGGAAAATCATTAGTTATCAAAACATTAAGTAGTTATTATTTTTATCCACTTGAAAAAACTCCTCTGGATACAATTCTCAATAAAGAATATTTATTAAGAAAAATAAAAAGTTTAGATCAAAGGGAAGTAAGTGATGACTTTATAAACTTTAATTTTACAGAAAATGAAAATGAGATAAATCTATTTTTTGATAAGAAAACTTATAACTTAATTGGATGGCAAACAGTAGATATTTATCAGAATGTTAGTATTACCTATCTTTCTTCCATTAAAAGAAATCAAAAAATAAAAAAGGAAATATTTAAACTTCCACAACAAAACTAATTTAAATTACTACAGTTTCTGTTTTAAAAACCTTCATACCTCTCGCAATATAATTATTTAACGCATTTTTATGATCTAATGAACACGTATGGACCCAGACTCTTTTAGGTTTTTCTCTAAAGGAATTTTTAATAGCTGCAGATAATAGATATGAACCTAATTTTTTATTTTGGTATTCTTCCAATACACCCAAATAAGCGATCTCAACTTCATTTTTATCTGTGTGTAAAATTAATTCAAAATAACCTGCTAATTCATCCTTATCCTTCAATACATAGGTTTTAACTTTTTTATCAGAAACATAGCCCAGCCATTGTTTTTCACTCCACACTAGTCGGTCTACCCAATGATGACTTTTGCCAATATTTTTATAAAAAAATTTATTTAACTGAAAATCAACTGGATCGACTAAATTTATTGAGTAGTGGTCTGATAAATTTGAAGAATCTTTTAAATCTTTCAAGTAAGATATTTCTAAATAATTTCTCTCAACTTTTTTATTCACTGCACCATCTTACCAACTGGTTCGCCACCAAATAAGTGAAAATGAAGATGAGGCACTTCTTGACCACCATATTCATTAATATTTGCTAATGCTCTGTATCCTTTGCCTGTATCAACTGAAATACCAAGTTTTTTCGCTACTATATTGATACCTTTTAATAATCCTACTATCTCATCTGGTGAAGCTTTATTACTGAAATCATCTAAATCTATATATTTTCCTTTTGGAATTACAAGTGCGTGAATTTTTTTTTGAGGATTTATGTCGTGAAAAGATAATACAAACTCATCTTCATAAATTTTTTTACAAGGAATTTCACCTCTTAAAATTTTTGCAAAAATATTGTTTTCATCATACGTCATTCTAAAACTTTTAACTCCTCATTTATGCTAATTATTTTACCACCTCTAATATTAGCATCTACAACAGCACATTCGTAATAAGCAAAAGATGTCTCTTCGGCTATTTGCTTCATATCTAAACATTTAGACTCATTTTTCACCAATAAATGTTCATTTAACTCAGGTGGATCACCTAAATACATCATTAATGCAATAACTTCTCCTTGTTTTTCAATATCAGCTGCCTCTTCCAATTTGGTGACCCTATCTGAGACACCTATTTCAAATTCTGTAAAAGCAACGTAACCCTTATAAAGTCCGTAACAAACAATTAAAATTACGATATATTTGATTTTACTCATTTGATTTTTTTCTTTTTTCTAGCTCTTCCTCGATATCTTCAATTTTTATATTATGAGCCTCAAGATAAATTATCAAATGATAAAATACATCAGCAGCTTCATGTATTTTATTAGTATCTTTATCTACAGCCTCAATAAGTTCATTTATTTCCTCTAGAACTTTTGATTTGCTTAGTGATTTATCTGATAATAATTTATTAGTATAAGATCCATCAACTGGCTTTTCTTTTCTTTCACGCGCGAGCTTAAATAAATTTTCAAGTGTACTTAGCATGCTAAATTCTAACAGGTATTCCTTTTGAGTCCAAATATTCCTTAGCCTCTTGCACTGAGTGTTTTCCATAGTGAAATATTGAAGCTGCTAAAACTGCACTTGCATTTCCCAACTTAATTCCATCAACCAAATGATCTAGGTTCCCAACACCTCCTGATGCAATTAAAGGTATATTTACTTTTGATGCAATTTTGCTCATCAAATCGACGTCATAACCTATTTGTGTTCCATCTCTATCCATAGAGGTAACTAACAATTCTCCTGCCCCATTATCTTCCATTTTTTTGGCATACTCTAAAGCATCAAGACCACTATTGTTTCTACCTCCATGGGTAAATATTTCCCACTTGTCTCCATTTTTCTTCGCATCAATTGCAACAACAATACATTGTGAACCAAACTTTTTTGAACTATCTAAAATAACTTTTGGATTTTCAACAGCTGCAGTATTAATTGATACTTTATCTGCGCCACAATTTAATAATTTATTGATATCGTCTATACTTCTTACCCCCCCACCAACAGTTAAAGGTACAAAACATTTTTTTGATGTTCTCTCAACTACATTATAAATTGTATCTCTATTTTCGTTTGAAGCAGTAATATCTAAAAAACATATTTCATCTGCTCCTCCATCAGAATAAATTTTTGCTTGTTCAACTGGATCGCCTGCATCTTTTAGATCAACAAAGTTGACACCTTTAACAACACGTCCATTCTTAACATCTAAACAAGGAATTATTCTATTTTTAAGCATCTTCTTTTACTAGATCCTCTAACTTTATATCTCCATCATAAATAGCTTTGCCAACTATTATACCCTCAATATTTTTCAAAGTTTTAGCTTTTTTGATATCATCTATCGATGAAACACCACCAGAAATAATGACAGGACAATTTGATTTGTCCGCAACTTTAGAAGTCTCCTCAAAATTTGGGCTTTGCTTCATACCATCTCGGTTGATATCAGTATAAATCAATCTGCTAACACCATAACCATTTACCTCTTTTAAATAATCTAGAGTTAACCGATTAGAATTTTCCTTCCAACCAGATACTGATAAAAATCCATCTTTAGCATCCAAACCTAAGGCAATTTTATTTGGAAATTTTTCGCACGCCTCTTTTAAAAAATTTTTATCTTTTATTGCAGCACTCCCCAAAATTACTTTTTCTACTCCAGCATCAATATATTTTTTAATATTTTGAAAATTTCTAATACCACCGCCAACCTCAATTTTAAGATCAAATTTACTTACTATATCTTGGATGATGTCTAAATTAGTGGTTTCGCCAGTCAAAGCTCCATCCAAATCAACTATATGTAAATTTTTAAAGCCATGATCTTTATATTTACCAGCTTGTTCAACTGGAGACATTTCATACTCAGTTTTATTATTAAAATCTCCTTTAACTAACCTCACGCACTTTTTATCTTTGATATCAATTGCTGGAAATATCTTCATTTATTTGTTTTTAAATTAGGTTCAATAGAAATTGAAAATTCTTTATTCAAACTTTTTTTCTTTGTATTTTCTACATTTTGAACATTTTTACATGCGGTAAGAAAAAAATAACACAGGATTATAAAAATAAATTTACTCATAAATTTATATATTTATAAAATTATCAATTATTTTAAGCCCCAATTTATCGCTTTTTTCAGGATGAAACTGTGTTCCAAAAATGTTTTCTGTTTCAACAGAGCAAACGATATTTGATGAATAATCTGTTGTAGCTGAAATTACATTTTTATCTTCTGGAATAAATTCATAACTATGCACAAAGTACATGTGTGAATTATTTTTTATATTTTCAAAAATCTTACTTTGTTTGACAATATTTATCTGGTTCCAACCAATATGAGGAAGTTTGTATTTTCCATTTTGATTATCTATTTTTGAGACTTTACCAGATATCCAACCTAAGCCTTTAGTTTCAGTTTCCTCATAACCAATATCTGCAAACATTTGTAAACCAACACAAATTCCAAGAAGTGGTTTTTTATTATTCATTGCAAATTCATGTAAAGCCTCTGTTAGACCATTAATTTTATTTAAAGCATCTACACAACTTTTAAATGAGCCTTGCCCTGGTAAAACTACTTTGTCGCTAGATTTAATTTTATTTAAATCACCAGTAACCTCAATATTTACCTTATCTTTGGCAACTTCTTTAAATGAGTTTATTACCGAGCTTAAATTGCCCGAGTTATAATCAACGATAGTAATTTTCATTAATTTTATAATGAGCCTTTAGTAGATGGAATTGATTTACTGTTCCTAGGGTCTATCTCCAATGCAGCTCTTAATGATCTTGCCAATCCTTTGAAACAAGACTCAATTATGTGGTGGCTATTATCACCATAAATATTTTCTACGTGCAAAGTAATTCCTGCTGCTTGAGAAAAAGCTTGAAACCATTCTTTAAATAGTTCTGTATCCATCTCACCAAGCTTTTCGACTTTTAATTTTACTTTCCAAATTAAGTATGGTCTGTTTGAAATATCAATTGCAACACGCGATAAAGTTTCATCCATTGGTATCATCGCATGCGCATATCTTCTAATACCAACAGATTTTTTTAATGCTTTTTTTAAAGCCTCACCAATTGCTATACCTGTGTCCTCAGTTGTGTGGTGAAGATCAATATGGGTGTCTCCTTTAGCTTTTATACTCATATCTATTGATGAATGCTTAGATAACTGCTCAAGCATATGATTAAGAAATCCAATTCCAGTATCGATCTTATATTTACCTTTACCATCAATGTTAAGATCAACACTTATACTGGTCTCTTTTGTTTTTCGACTAATTTTACCTTTACGCTTCATAATTAAAAAGAGGTATACATATATTATCCAAATATGGCAATAATACTAAACCTGGGCTTGAACTATCAAATTTAGTATCCATTTATAAGCTATGACAACGATTGTTTTAGTTAGAAAAAATAATGAAGTGGTAGTTGCTGGTGATGGTCAGGTTAGTATGGGAAACACTGTTGTAAAAAGTACTGCGTCAAAAGTGAGAAAAATTGAGAAAAGAGATGTTGTCGCTGGATTTGCAGGTTCCACTGCTGATGCTTTAACTTTGTTTGAGAGATTAGAGGCTAAAATAGAAAAACATGCAGGAAACTTATCAAGGGCTGCTGTTGAATTAGCAAAAGATTGGCGAACTGATAAATACTTAAGAAGACTTGAGGCACTTATGGCTATTGGTGACAAAGATAATAGTTATATTATATCTGGAACTGGAGATGTGCTTGAGCCAGAGGGTGATGTCATTGGAATTGGATCAGGTGGAAATTATGCTTTAGCAGCTGGAAAGGTTTTAATGAGCACAGATATGAGTGCTGAAGAAGTGGCAAAGAAAGCTATTGAAGTTGCTTCAGAAATTTGTGTTTTTACAAACAATAATATTAAGATTGAAAAAATATAATGGAAAAATCAAACGTTACACCTCTCGTTCCAAAAGATAAAAATTCTAAAGATACTGAAACTTTAGTTAGCTCATTATCGCCAAGAGAAATCGTTTCAGAATTAGATAGGTTTGTAGTCGGCCAAAATAAAGCTAAAAAAGCTGTTGCTGTAGCTCTGAGAAATAGATGGCGAAGACAAGCTTTAAAAGGTGAAATGAAAAATGAGGTTCTGCCAAAAAACATCCTTATGATTGGACCAACTGGAGTTGGTAAAACTGAAATATCTAGAAGATTATCAAAGCTAGCTGAAGCACCATTCGTAAAAGTCGAAGCTACAAGATTTACGGAAGTAGGATATGTGGGAAGAGATGTTGAACAAATAGTGAGAGATTTAATTGAAATTGCTATTTCAATGGAAAAAGTAAAAAAGAGAAAAGAAGTTTATGCAAAAGCCCAAAAAATGGCAGAAGAAAAAGTTTTAGACGCTTTAGTTGGAAAAAAGGCAAGTACGGCAACTAGAGAAAGTTTTAGAAAAAGATTAAGAGATGGTGACTTAGATAACAATGAAATTGAAATAGCTGTAAGTGACACAGGTGGAGGTGGCACCTCATTTGAAATTCCAGGTATGCCTGGAGCAAATGTTGGAATGATCAATATTGGAGAAATGCTTGGGAAGTCAATGGGGACTAAAGAAAAGAAAAAAAAAATGACTGTGAAAGAGTCTCATGAAATTTTGATTAATGATGAGTCTGATAAATTAATTGAACAGGATAAAATTATTAAGGCGGCTAAAATTTCAACCGAAAATAATGGAATAGTTTTTTTAGATGAAATTGATAAAATTTCAGGCAGGACTGATAGAGTTGGGGGAGATGTATCAAGAGAAGGAGTTCAGAGAGATTTGTTACCTCTAATTGAGGGCACAACAGTTAACACAAAATATGGTCCTATTAAAACAGATCACATTTTGTTCATTGCATCAGGAGCTTTCCAACTTGCTAAACCATCAGACCTATTACCCGAACTTCAAGGAAGATTACCTATTAGAGTAGAGTTAGAAGCTTTAACAAGCGCAGACTTTAAAAGAATTCTAAAAGAACCAGACTATAGTTTAATTAAACAATATGTTGCTTTATTAAAGACAGAAAATGTGGATTTGGAATTTGCAGAAGACGGAATCGATGCAATCGCCAATATAGCTTCTGAGGTTAATGCAACTGTAGAAAATATTGGTGCAAGAAGATTACATACAATTATTGAAAAGATATTGGATGAAATTAGTTTTACCGCTACTGACAGGGCTGGTGAAAAAATTATTATAAATAAAGAATATATAAACAAAAATCTTGATACACTCGTAAAAGATACAGACTTATCTAAATTTATCCTTTAAAACTTTTATAAATAATTAAGCTCTTTCAATTCATTTTTTAATTCTTTTTCCAAGCTTGCTTTAGTTTTTGTGTTTATTTGATCAAATTTTTTAAACTCGTTATCACTCTTTTTTTTTATTTCTGACGTTTTTAATGAGTTCTCATATTTTTTTTCATCCAAAGTAAAATTCACGCGACCTAAATGAGCAATAAATTTAAGAATATTCAAAAAAGTTTTGTCTGTTTCATTAACTAAATCCTCATATCTAACTAATAAATATTTATTAAATCTTCTAAAAACTTTCCAAGAATTATAATGACTTTTCCATGAACCCAAATAAGTAGTGCAGTGAGAATCAGAATCCTTTCCAAAAAAAGTTTCGGATAACAAAAATTTTAAAGATTGATCTTCTGTAATCTTAAAATCTTGGGAGATTGAAGGAATTATATTTTTTGGGTCTCTTACAATATAAATAACACCAAGTGTATTATGTCTGTCAGTAAATTTAAATTTATTGGTATTTACAAAACAGCTGTGGGTTTTTAAAAACATTATGCTGTCTTTTTTATTTAAAATTTTTTGTGAATTAATATAATTTTCATACATTTCTTCTTCATTATTTATATTCACACCAAGTTGGTTAAATAGAGAATTGCTTGGAAAAAGATCGATATTTTCAAGTAATTCAGAATGAAAACTTCCATCTTTAGAAAATATGTATGAGGATAATAGAGACCTGACAAAATCATTTTCACTTTGTGGGTAAGATGCTATCCAAACTATCATTATAAACACATTATATTTCTAAATTATTTAAAATAAATAATTTATTTCTTTTTTAGAAAGATGTAAAAAGCACCACTACCACCATCCTCTATACTTGCTTCGCTAATATTTGAGATGAGTTCCATCAACTGATAATTGTTTTTTAAAAAATTAGGTATTGAGTACTTCAAAATACCTAAATCTTTTGAAACATACGGATCTTTCTCATTGCTGGAATGAAGACCTTTGCCTGTAACAATTATAAGTTTATGAACTTTGTCTTCATAAGATTTTCTAATAAAGTTCTCAATAATTTGATTTGCCTCATCTAGAGTTTTACCATGAAGATCTAACGATCTAGTTTTTTTAGATTTTATTTCTGATTGAAAATTATCTTTGTCTGGTAATTTTTGATTATTTGATAAAAATTCTTCCCAAATTTTTTTATCTTTTTCTGAAATTTTACTACTCACTTAATTGAGAGTATTTACTAACAACCAATTCGGGTTGTTAGATCTCATATCTCTCGAAAACGTCCAAGTGTCATAAATAGTTTTGATCTTATCAGGACTTCCTGAAACGATTTTTTTCTCTTTATCTCTTATACAAGTGATGATCTCGCTGACGAAATCTACTGTAACCTGAAGAGCTTTGTCGATTTTTTTGTGTTCTTTAATATCCGCTGATTTTATTCCAATAAATGTTATTTCAGCATAATGGCCTCTATCACCTCTATCTTTAAGAGCTTTGTTAAACTCATCATAAATTTCTTTACTTAGCAAAGGTTTGCTGGCTATTAACTTGTTATCATTGTCACTAAAATCAGTAATTATAGTTTCATAAGCAATCTTTGCTCCTTTTAAAAATTCGTTTTGAGCTTTTTTATCAAAATTCTCTTCTTTTTTTAAATTACTTTCTTGGTGAACTTCTTTTAAAATTTCTTGAAATTGTTGAGGGTTTTTTCCCTCAAAACCAGTTCTTTTTCCAAGAATACCTCTTAATCTTAAAAAGATAAATCCAGCAATCATTGCTAATAGTATGATATCGATGTATTCAAAACTATAATTCATGATACCAATCTAATTACTCTGTTGAATAATTTCAACTAGCAATTAGATTAAAGACAAATGAACTCAGTATTAATTGCCCTTATCCTGGTCCCGATTGTGGAAATTTATCTATTTATTAAGATTGGTGGTCAAATAGGTGCATTTAACACGATATCACTTATATTTATAACAGCGATAATGGGAGTGTTTTATGCACGATACGAAGGATTAAATACTCTTAGATCTGGTTTTTCACAATTAATAAAAAATGAAGCACCAATTTATGAAATAATCTCTGGTGCTGCTATAGCATTTGCAGCACTTCTTCTGATAATTCCTGGGTTTGCAACTGATCTGTTGGGATTTCTTTTAATATTTCCTTTAACAAGAAAATTTTTTTTTGGAAAAATTGTTACTAAATTTAAGAGTGAGACAAAAATAAAAAAACCATATATAGAAGGTGAGTTTGAGGACATTGAGGAAGATGATGAGCGAAAATTATAAAATAATGAGTAAATTCATAAAAGATATATCGGGAGAAACACCTGACCTTGAAACATATCTTTATGTAAAAGATTTTATCTCTAAATACCAACTAAATATTGAAATAAACTCAAAACCTCTGAAAGCTCAAATTATTGAAGTAAATACTCTTCTAAAATTCCATGATAATGATAAAAGTAAAAAAAAATCTTATTTTGAAATGACATATACCTCTATTATTAAGCTCAACGAGAAAGTAAAAGATAAAAATATTGTACAAAAAATAGTATTATGTGATGTTCAAAAAGAAGTGTTTCCTGAAATAGAAAAGGCTCTTCTGAGCCTTTTACACACCTCAGGTTATCCTGATGTAAAATTTCTGAAAAAAGTAAACTTCGAAGAGCTTTATAAAAAAAATTTTAATTAAAAAAATTTTTTTTTAAATTAGTTTGTAAATATTGGTCGTGTTTTTTTTTTTCCTCATCACTAGGCTTAACAACTTTTTTTAAATACGAAATTTTTGTTTTTAACATTTGATTATTGTCACTGATTTCATTATTAAAATTAAGTTTTGGCTCTTTTTGATCGATTAAATTTATATAAACTTTTGATAATAAGTCACAATCTATTAAAGCTGTGTGTTTTTTTCTTCTAGAATTATCTATTCTATATCTTCTACAGAGTGCATCTAGACTATTAGATGATCCAGGAAATTTATCTCTAGCTAAAACAACAGTGTCTATAATTTCATTTTTAATTAAATCTTTACCTATTATTTTAAGTTCATTATTTAAATGCGATAGATCAAATTCGGCATTATGAATAATCAGTTTTTTTCCTTTGATATAAATTAAAAAATCATCTGCTATATCTTTAAATTTTTTTTTGTCAGACAAGAACTCATCTGTATATCCATGAGTTTCTAAAGCCTTTTCTGAAACTTTCCTCTCAGGATTTAAATAGCAATGAAAGTTATTATTTGTAGGAATTAAATTTTCTAACTCAATACATCCTATCTCAACTATTCGGTGACCTTCTTGAACAGACAATCCCGTTGTTTCTGTATCTAAAATTACTTCTTTCATTTAATTATTTGTTTAAGAATATATCTTATCTGATTTTTAATGAGTTTATTTGTGAAATTATTTTTAATTATAAAGTTTGATTTTTTTCTTTTATAATCAAGTGGTAGTTGTATTTTTCTGAATCTATTTATAATTTTTGAGTTAAAATTTTGCCTTTTTTTTAATCTTTTTAAAATTTCAATTTTCCTGGATTGAATAAATATCAAAATATCTTTTTTTTTATTTAATCTGTTTTCAAGTAATAGGGGGATATCTAAAATGATAAATTTACTTTTTTTATTTTTCTTTAAAAAAAAATTCATTTTCCTTCTTATTTCGGGATGAATAATTTTAATAATTTTTCTTAAATTATTTTTATTTGCCAATATCGTCTTTGTTACTTCTTTTTTTTTAATTGGAAATTGAGTGATATGTTTAGGTAAAGACTTATTAAGTTTAATAAAGATTTTTCTATTTTTTTTATATAATTTTCCAACTTCACTATCAGCATTAAATACTGGGTAACCAAATGATTTAGCGACAAAACTTTTTCCAGACCCTATATCTCCTAAAATTCCTATTCTAATCATTATCTAAAAGTTTAAATGTCTCTTTATTAACTTTTGGTTCTATCTTATGCCATAATTTAAAAGCTTCTAAAGCCTGGTAAATAAACATAGTTTTTCCATTTTCTGTCTTGCATCCTAATTGTTTTCCCATTTTCAAAAAATGGGTTTCCTCAGGATTATAAATTACATCATAAAATAATTTATCATTTCCTAAACTTGAAAAATCTAAATTTATTCTTTCATTATTTAAACCAAGGCTTGTGGCATTTATTATCATATGAAAATCATTTAAATGTCCCCAATCTAAAATTTTAATATTATTAAATAAAGCTTTTAAATTTTCAGCTTTCTCTCTTGTTCTGTTGCTAATGGTTATCTCCTTAACATGCATATTTTTTAAAGCAAAAATCAATGAAGGAACAACACCACCGGCGCCCAAGATTAAAACTTTCCTGTCCTTTACACTAAAGTTTAACTTTCTAATCGCAGTATCAAAACCAGCTATATCTGTATTATGTCCAACTAGATCACCATTTTCGAAAGAGACTGTGTTTACTGATTGGGTCTGTTCTGACTCCGGGCTTAATTTATCTAAGAAAGGAATAACTGTTTTTTTGAAAGGGACAGTTACATTACAACCAGCTATTTTTTGTTCTTTAATATCCTGAATGAAATCTTTAATTTCATTATCCTCGAGCTTAATTTTATCATACATTGCATCAATATTATTTTCTTTTAACCACCAGTTTTGGAGTTTAGGAGATAAAGAGTGGTCAATTGGATTTCCAATTACTAAATATTTTTTCATTCGTAGTTGCTCAAGTATTGTTTTATTTTTTTAATCGGTAAACCCATTATAGTATCTTCATCACCCTCTATATTTAAGAATAATTTCCTACCCTCTCCTTCAATTTGATAAACGTTATAAGCATATAGGGCTTCATCTGTAATTTTCGATAAATAACTTTTAAGCTCATCTAAACTAAATTGTTTCATGGTTAAAGTTGCTTTATCAGTGTAATTCCAAATCATGGCGCCATTTTGAGAGATACAGACTGAACTAATGAGATTGTGTTTTTTTCCATTAAGCTTTTTTAAAATTTCTAAAGCTTCCTCTCTGTCTAAAGGTTTAGATATCAATTCGCCCTCTAAATCTATTACGCTATCAGCACCTATGACTAAAGAGTCCCGGTTTTTTTGACTAACCTTGTTTGCTTTTAATTCAGCTAAATTTTTTGATATTAATTCGGGAGATGCTTTTTCTTTAATTAAACTTTCTTTAACGACATCTTCATCTAAATTAGAATTTTGTATCTCGGTGGATATGTTGTTCTCATCCAGAATTTGCTTTCTTACTTTGCTTTTTGAGGCAAGGATAATCTTAACCATTATTTTTATATATTTCGTATATCTTTATGATTGAAGCTGCAGTTTCTTCAACTGATTTTCTTGTTACATCTATTGTGGGCCACTTATATTTTTTAAAAGTATTTCTAGCGTCCTCAACTTCTTTTTTAATCTTAGATAAATCTGTGTAAGATTTATTTTGAGACTCTTTTAACGAATTCATTCGATTTTTTCTAATATCAGCCAACCTTTCTGGTTCTGTACTTAATCCAACAATACAAGTAAGGTTTGGGTCTTCTTTTAAAATTTGAGGAATAGAATTTTCATTCACCAGAGGAATATTAGATATCTTAAACCCTTTATTTGCCAGATAAATCGAGGTTGGTGTTTTGCTGGTCCTGCTAACCCCCAACAAAATAATGTCTGATTTTTTAATGTCTTTAACTAGGTTTCCATCATCATGGTTCATTGTAAATTGAATTGCCTCGATCCTTTTATAATACTCATCATTGAGCGTATATTGACCACTGGGTTGATGAGATGCTTTTTGATTAAGTAATTTTGAAAAACTTAATATTAAATCCCCAAGAACACCAAAACATGGTATTTTTTTTTCTTCGCTCTTTCTTGCAAGGTGTTTTGCAAGGTTACTATCTACAATTGAATATAAGATTATGGAATTTTGATTTTCTTGAGCATTTGATAAAATTTTTAAAATTTGGTTTTCTGTTCTTGTAAAAGAATAAGTGTGTATTTTATAATCTATATTTTTAAATTGAGCTTTAATTGCGGTAAAAATTCTATCTAAAGTTTCACCTGTGGAGTCAGATATAAGATAAATTTGATAAGTATTACTCATGTATAAAATGTTAATAATTGTGTTTTAATTAAACAAAATTAGTTGGTTTTAAAAATTTTAAATTTTTGTTGTAAAACATAGCTTTTATTAACATTATTAAACATCTGTATAAAGTTTTTCATTAAATTGAATTATTGGCAATAAGCTTCAATATTACTTATATATATATAAAAAATTTAACTTTAAATGTTAATAACCAGTTTATAAAATGTATATAAAATTTAATCCACGTATTTCACAGCTCATACTACAAATACTATTAAATAAATTTAATTATTAATATGTCTAACATTCAAGAAGTAATTAAAAATAAAAAAACAAATTTAAATCCCATATGGATTATGAGGCAAGCTGGGAGGTATTTGCCAGAGTTTAGAGAAATTAGAAAAAAAAACACTGATTTTATTAAATTATGTTTAAATTCAAGTTTATCAGCTGAAATAACGCTACAACCTCTAAAAAGATTTGATTTAGATGCAGCTATAATTTTTTCTGATATATTGATTTTGCCTTATGGTTTTAAACAAAAGATAGAGTTTAAAAAAAATGTTGGTCCTATTCTTGATGACTTAAATTTTGATCAAGCATCAAAAATTACAGAAGAAGATTTTATTGATAGAGTTAATCCCGTTTATAAAGCTATTAATTTGGTTAAAAATAACACTTTAACAAAAAATAAGTCTACTATAGGTTTTGTTGGAGCACCTTGGACTCTGCTTGTTTATGTTTTAAACAAACAGTCTCCAAAAGTAAAACTAAAAGAAAATTTTTTTAAAGACCATTCTTCAATTAAACAAACTTTAAATATAATAGAAAAATTTTTAAAAATTCATATTAAAAACCAAATAAATAATGGTGCTGAAGTAATACAGATTTTTGATAGTTGGGCTGGATTATTAGAAGATAAAGATTTTGATTTTTTTATCTATAATCCAACTTGTTCTTTAGTTGAATTTACCAAGTCTTTAAATGTTCCGGTAATTTGCTTTCCAAAAGGTATAAAAAATTATAAAAAATATTGTGAAATTGTTAAGCCAGATGCAATTTGTATTGATTATGAAGTTGATCCAATAAAAATTGAAAAAGAAATTAATATTCCCGTACAAGGAGGCATGGACCCTAAAATTTTGCTTACCGATAAAGATAATCTTAAAAAAGAAGCAATAAAGTATCTAGATATTTTCAAGGACCATCCATATATATTTAATTTAGGCCATGGAGTTTTACCAGAAACGGACCCGAACATGATGGATTATTTAGTAAAAATTGTAAAAGATTACTAATGAAAAAAGAATTAAATCACCCACCTGTTAATTTTGGTAAAACAGGAGTTCTAATAATAAATTTAGGAACCCCAGATTCAACAAGTTGGTTTGATATTAGAAAATACTTAAAAGAATTTTTATCTGATAGAAGAGTAATAGAAGTTAACCCAATTATTTGGCAAATTATATTGAATGTTTTTATTTTGAATTTAAGACCATCTAAAACTGCTAAAGCTTACAAAGAAATTTGGATGAAGGATGAAAATATTTCTCCCCTTCTGTATTATACACAACAGCAAGCCAAAAAATTATCAAATTCAATATCCAAAGAAAATATAATTGTTGATTATGCCATGAGATATGGAAATCCAAGTATCAGAAGCAAAATAAAAGGTTTACACCAAAAAGGTTGTGAAAATCTGACTATACTTCCTTTATATCCTCAATATGCTGCAGCAACGACAGCAACAGTTTGTGATGAAGTATATAGAACGCTAATGAAAATGAGATGGCAGCCATCTATTAAAATAATACCACATTATGAGTCACATCCTTTGTACATTGATGCTTTAGTGAAATCACTAAATAAAAAAATAAAAGAAATAAATTGGAAACCAGATTTGATATTAGCTTCTTATCACGGAATACCTCAAAAATATTTTGATAAAGGAGATCCATATCATTGTTATTGTCAAAAAACTACACGGCTAATTTCAGAAAAATTTAACTCGATAGAAATTAAAACAACTTTTCAATCAAGATTCGGTCCACAGAAATGGCTAGAACCTTACACAGATAAGACTTTAGAGAAATTACCCAAAGAAGGTAAGAAGAATGTTCTTGCAATATGTCCTGGTTTTTCCTCTGATTGTGTTGAGACTTTGGAGGAAATTCTTATTCAAGGTAAAGAAAGCTTTTTAGAATCTGGTGGTGAAAATTTTGATATGGTACCATGTTTAAATGATAATGATGATCATATAAATTTGCTTAAATCATTAATTCAACAAAACATGTAATCAATGAATACTTATTTGCTTTTCAAATCTCTTCATCTAATAGCAGTTATTTCTTGGATGGCTGGTCTTTTATATCTTCCAAGAATTTTTGTTTACCATTCACAAAATAATGACAAACCATTGGTGTCAGAGGTATTTAAGGTTATGGAAAAAAAACTTTTTTTTTACATTATGACTCCCGCAATGTCTTTATCTTGGATATTTGGGTTAATATTAATACATGAAATAGGTTTTGAGCAATTGGGGCAAAGGTGGATGATTTTGAAATTAGTTTTCGTGATTTTTTTAACTCTTTATCATTTTTACCTTGGAAGAATTTTAGGGCAATTTAAATTAGACATGAATAAGCATTCTCACAAATTTTATAGATATATTAATGAAATACCCACATTATTGCTAATTTTGACCATTTTTGTTGTGATTTTCAAACCTATCTAGGGTTGAATTATTTTTATTAGCATATATATTCAGCTTATTATTAAGTCCTTAATAATTTACTCATGAACATACAAGAATTAAAACTCAAATCGTCTGAACAGCTTATTACACAAGCAGAGGAGCTTGGTATAGAAAATGCAAGTACTTTAAGAAAACAAGAAATACTTTTTGCAATTTTAAAAAAAGTTGCAGAAAAAGAGGAAATTACTGGCGCAGGTGTGCTTCAATTACTCCAAGATGGCTTTGGTTTTTTAAGGGCTATGGAATCTAATTATTTACCTGGTCCTGACGATATATATGTTAGTCCAAGCCAGATTAGAAAATTTGGTTTAAGGACAGGTGATACTGTAGAGGGACCGGTAAGAGCTCCGAAAGAAGGAGAAAGATATTTTGCATTATTACAAGTAAGTAAAATTAACTTTGAAGAACCAGACAAATCTAGACATAAAATTGCTTTTGATAACTTGACGCCGCTTTATCCAAATAAACAACTTGTTATGGAAGTAGAGCAAGTAAAACCTGACAAAAAACAAGATTTAACTCCAAGACTTATCGATTTGGTAAGTCCTATAGGCAAAGGTCAAAGATCAATTATTATTTCACCGCCAAAAGCCGGTAAAACTATGATTTTACAGAGTATAGCTAATTCAATCGCAAAAAACTATCCAGAATGTTATTTAATCGTTTTATTAATCGATGAGAGACCCGAAGAAGTGACTGATATGCAAAGAACTGTAAAAGGTGAGGTAATTAGTTCAACTTTTGATGAGCCGGCACAACGCCACGTGGCAGTAGCTGAAATGGTAATAGAAAAAGCAAAAAGATTAACTGAACATAAAAAGGATGTGGTTATATTATTAGACTCAATAACAAGGCTTGGAAGAGCT
Source organism: uncultured Pelagibacteraceae bacterium (assembly GCA_902606065.1). Classification (GTDB taxonomy): domain Bacteria; phylum Pseudomonadota; class Alphaproteobacteria; order Pelagibacterales; family Pelagibacteraceae; genus Pelagibacter. Next base: position 34,752 of record CACLEX010000001.1, on the reverse strand, counting down.
TATAACGCTGTAATACCAAGCTCAGGAAAAGTTTTAACGGGAGGTGTTGATGCTAACGCTCTTCAAAGACCAAAGAGGTTTTTTGGTGCTGCAAGAAATATTGAAGAAGGTGGATCACTAACCATTATTTCTACTGCCTTAATTGATACTGGTAGTAGGATGGATGAAGTAATTTTTGAGGAATTTAAAGGGACTGGTAACAGTGAAACTGTTTTAGATAGAAAAATTGCAGATAAAAGAATTTACCCAGCCATAGATATTACTAAATCGGGCACAAGAAGAGAGGAGTTGTTATTTGATAAAAATGATCTTCAGAAAATGAATGTTTTAAGAAGGATTATTGCCCCAATGGGCACAATGGATGCAATAGAATTTATTAATTCTAAATTAAAAGATACAAAAAATAATGCTGAATTTTTTAATTCTATGAATAAACCAGCATAAATTTCTAAATGGTATCAGTTCAAAACTTAGAGTTTGAATTACAAGATTTATTAAAAGAAAAAAAATATTCTGAAATAATATTTAATATTACCTCTAAAACCAAAGAAGAAGAAAGGAACGCAGGATTATTTGTTTTATTAGGTATAAGCAGAATTTCTTTATATAAGAAAAATAAAGATCAAGTAGAGCTAGCAGTAAATGATTTTAAAAAAGGATATCTTAAAGAAAAAACAACTGAAAACAGTTTTAATGCATTAGTAAATTTTGTACTTTCAAGTGCAATATTAAGTGATTTTGAAAATACAAGAGTTAATTTTGATGAGATAAAAAATCTTTATAAAAATTGTCCCAAATCTGTCCAAGAAAAAAGAGCAATTAATATCGCAATGTTAACAATTTTCTCAAGATTAAGTGATCATGAGCAAATGTTATTTCATCTTGAAAAAATTATAAGATCTGGAGATTTTATATCTAATGATTTATGTAATTATGGTTACTGGAGATGTTTTGATAAAAGCTGGTCTCAAAGAGACTTCTTTGAATATGGTAAATTTGTAGACGATAACTTATCTGAATACTCTCAAAACAAAATTATAAAATTACCAAATAAAAAAAATAAAAAAACTCGACTTGGTATCTTATCTGCAGATCTAAAGAGTGGACATTCTATAACCTTTTTTTTAAAATCAATTTTGCTAAATTACAATAGTGATGAAGTAGAAATTTATCTATTTTCAAATCAAATTGATAAAGACACTATATCAACTGAAATAAGCAGTTTAGTTTATAAAGTTATAGATATTAGTAAATTAAGTGACTTAAATGCTTTCAATAAAATAAGAGAATTAAACATCGACATTATGATAGATGTAATGGGCTATACATCTAGAAATAGAATAGGATTATTTAAAAATAGAATTGCAAAAAAACAAGTGCTTTGGATGGGGTATTGTAATACTTCAGGATTAAAGAATATGGATTATATTATAACCGACCGTAATTTGGTTTATGAAGATGAAAAAAAATTATACTCAGAACGAGTTTTATATTTGCCAGAAATTTGGAATACTCATTGTGGTTTTGACTTTGAAAGAAGAGAAAATCCTCCTCCACAAATAAGAAATAATTATATTACTTTTGGATCATTCAACAACCCTGCCAAAATTACTAAAAATGTTATTTCCTGCTGGTCAAAAATTTTAAAGGAAATCAAAAATTCCAAATTAATAATAAAATGCTCAGATGACAAAAAAAAATTAGAAAGAATTGAGAGATTAATGGAAAAAAATGGTGTTTTAGGCTCGGTTATTTTTCATAAAAAAATTGAAGATAAAAAAGATCATCTAAATTTGTACAATGAGATAGATATCGCCCTTGATACATTTCCTTACAATGGTGTAACCACATCATTTGAGGCCATCTGGATGGGAGTACCGGTTCTTACAATGGCAGGATATAATTTTAATTCCAGATGTGGGGAGTCAATAAATAAAAATCTTAATATGGAACAATTGATTGCCAAAGATGAGGATGATTATGTATCAAAAGCTGTGAGTTTGTCTAATGATAGAGATAAATTTTTAGATTTGAGAAAAACTATATTTTTAGATGCAATAAAAAGTCCTCTTTTTAATAAAAAAAAATTTGCAGAAAATTTCTTCAATTCACTCAGAGAAATAAATAAATAATAAACTTTAATTAAATATCCAATTGATTATATAATATTCTTATTAATTTGATGAAGATGTTTGTCTAAATTTACTAATGAAAAATATCCAAAAATTAGAGATAAAAGCTGCAGAATTATTCAAAAGTAGACAATATTCACAGGTGGTATTTGAAATTACCTCGGAGACTAGAGAAGAGGAACGATCAGCTTTTTTGTGTAATTTGTTGGGCTTGAGTAAGAATGCAAACAATAACAAAAATAAAGATGTTCTGATTTCTGCTATCAAAGATTTTAAATATGGATATTTAAAAGAAAAAAATACAATTCACGCGATCGATGCTCTTTCTAATTTCATCACTCATAACGTCTTTTTAATAGATTTAGAAAAAAATTACGACTTCGATTTCACTGAGATTTTTGATTTTTATCAGTTATCTGAAAAATATTGTCTAAATCATAGACCAATAAACCTGGCAATGGCCATGGTCTATAGAAGATTAAATGATGCAAAAAAATGTGTTTTTCATTTTAGCAGAGTAATAGATACAAAAAAATTTAATTCTGTTGATCTATGTAATTATGGTTATTGGAGGTGTTTTGATAAAGAATGGGCTCAATTAGATTTTTATAATTATGGAAAGTTTGTAGACGAAAATTTAAAAGTAATTCCAGAGAATTTATTAGTAGAAATTTCACAAAAACCTGGTCAAAAAATTAGGATAGGATTTTTATCTGCTGATATTATCGAGGGTCATTCGGTAACATACTTTTTAAAAACTATTCTTTCAAATTATGATAAAAAATTTTTTGAAATTGTTTTACTTCTTAACAGTCCTAAAGAAGATCAACTTACAGAACATTTCAAAGGTTTAGTAGACGAAACAATAAATATTTCCAAACTGAATAATGTTGATGCTATAAATCAAACAAGAGAATTAAAATTAGATATTATAATTGATTTGATGGGGTACACATCATACCAACGCTTGGAGTTATTTAAAAATAGAATTGCAAAAAAGCAGGTAATATGGATGGGCTATTGTAACACTACTGGATTAAAGAATATGGATTACATTATCTCTGATAAAAATTTAATTTACTCAAATGAGGAAAAATTTTACAGTGAAAAAGTAATCTATTTACCCAAAATTTGGAATACTCATTGTGGTTTTGATTTTGAAAGAAGAGAAAATCCTCCTCCATTTACTAAGAATAAATATTTCACTTTTGGTTCTTTTAATAATTTCGACAAAATAAACACAGATGTTATTTTTATCTGGTCAAAAATCCTAAAAAAAATAGAGAACTCTAAATTAATTTTAAAAACATCTTCAAAAAAACTTGCAATAAAAAGAATTCAAGAATTATTCGAAAAAGACAATGTATTAGAGTCAATAAAATTTATTGATAGAGCAGAAAAATTTAAAGATCATTTAGATAATTATAGACAAATTGATATCGCCCTTGATACATTTCCTTACAATGGTGTAACCACATCATTTGAGGCCATCTGGATGGGAGTACCGGTTCTTACAATGGCAGGATATAATTTTAATTCCAGATGTGGGGAGTCAATAAATAAAAATCTTAATATGGAACAATTGATTGCCAAAGATGAGGATGATTATATTGAAAAGGTTGTTAATTTAACAAATAATATTGATGATTATCTTAAAATTAGAAAATCCTTATTTTCTAATGCAATGAAAAGTCCATTATTTAATACAGAAGATTTTTCAAAGAGTTTTTTTGAGTCATTAAGGAAAATTGTTCAATAGACATATTTAATTTTAATATCTAAATTTAGTTATTATAATTTAGATATGACAATCTACGCACTTTCATCAGGAGCAGGTATATCTGGAGTTGCTATTGTCCGGATTTCAGGCTCAGAAGCCTCTAAAGCAATTACTCTGCTTACTGGAAAACCTCTCCCCTCGCCTAGAGTTGCATCTCTAAGAAAAATAAAAAATATCAATAATTCTGAACTAATTGATGAGGGTATAATTATTTGGTTTCCTGGCCCAGAGAGCTACACTGGTGAAGATATGGTTGAAATTCAAGTACATGGTGGGAAGGCAATTATTTTAGCACTACAAAATGAATTGTCTAATATAGAAAATTTCAGATTAGCTGAACCAGGGGAATTTACAAAGATTGCTTTTCAAAATGGTAAAATTAATTTGCTTAAAGCTGAAAGCATAGCTGATCTAATTTCAGCAGAAACTGAAATACAAAGATTGCAGGCTGTGAAAACTATGAAAGGAAAATCAGCTGAAAAATTTAATAACTTGAGAGACAAGTTATTAAAGATTTTATCCTATGTTGAAGCAAAAATAGATTTTCCAGAAGAGGATTTGCCTGATGAAAATATTCAACAAATTAAAAAAGACTCAACTGAAGTTTTAAATCAAATCAAAAAGATTTTAGATGATCAAAAGATAGGTGAAATAATACGTGAAGGCTTTAAAATTGCCATTGTTGGTCCAACAAATGCTGGTAAATCTTCACTATTAAATAATTTATCGAATAGAGACGTAGCGATAGTTTCCGAAATTGCAGGAACAACAAGGGATGTAATTGAAACACACTTAAATATTGATGGCTATCCAGTTATTATTTCAGATACAGCAGGTATTAGAAATTCTAAAGATGAAATAGAGAAAAAAGGCATTAAATTATCTTTAGATAGGGCAGAAAATGCTGATTTGAAATTAGTGGTAGTAGATGCAAAAAGCATTGATTTAAAGGGTTTTTTGAATGATTTATTAAAAGATAATGCGATTTTAGTTGTAAATAAGTCAGATCTTATTCAGTCTGAATTAGATACAGAGGTAACAAAGTTAGATCATGTTTTAATTTCATTAAAGGAGAATCTAAATTTAGATAAATTAATTTTAAAAATCAAAGACAGATTAAAAACAAAATTGATTATAAATGAAGATATATTAATTACTAGAGAAAGACACAGACAACACTTAGTTCAGTGTTCAGATAATTTGAGAAATTTTTTGCAAAAAAATGATAAAAAAGATTTTGATAAAGCTGCTGAAGATTTGAGGTTAGCTACTAGACATTTAGGTATGATTGTTGGAAAGGTCGACGTAGAGGAAGTATTAGGTAGTATTTTCAACGATTTTTGTATTGGAAAATAAGAGCCTTGTAAAATTTTTTTTCAAATATAAATTCACACTATGAAAAATGAATTTTCATTTGATGTTGTTGTAATTGGAGGAGGTCATGCTGGTTGTGAGGCAGCTGCTGCTTCAGCTCGTCTAGGTGTAAATACTGCACTATTCACTCACGATAAAAATACCATTGGTGAAATGTCGTGTAATCCTGCAATTGGTGGTTTGGGTAAAGGTCATTTAGTTAGAGAAATAGACGCATTAGATGGCGTTATGGGAGAGATAGCAGATAAATCAGGAATACAATTTAGGTTGTTAAATAGAAGCAGAGGACCAGCTGTGAGAGGTCCAAGAACTCAATCTGATAGAAAGTTATATAAGAAATTTATGCAAGAAAAACTTGTAAACTGTTGTAATTTAAGCATTTTTTCGGATCCAGTAGTAAAGTTTATTTTTTCAAATAATACAATAAACGGATTTTTAACATTAAAAGGCAATAAGATTAGCTGTAGTAAAATAATTTTAACAACTGGTACTTTTTTAAATGGATTGATTCATATTGGTGATGAGTGCACTCCTGCAGGTAGATATAATGAGAAACCTAGCACTGGTTTAAGTGAACAATTAAAAAAATATAAATTTAAAATAGGAAGATTAAAAACAGGTACTCCACCAAGACTTGATTCAAGGACAATAAATTTCAAAAATTTAGAAAAACAAGCAGCTGATGAAAATCCTTACTTCTTCTCTTTTTTAACGAAATCTACTTCGAATAAACAAGTTTCGTGTTCTATGACTTATACAAACGAAAAGGTACATAAGATTATAGAAAAAAATTTACCTAAGAGTGCGATGTATTCTGGCAGCATTCAAGGAATAGGTCCTAGATATTGTCCTTCAATAGAAGATAAAGTAGTTAAGTTTGCCGAAAAGACAAGACATCAAATATTTTTAGAGCCTGAAGGGCTTGATGACCACACAATTTACCCAAATGGCATATCAACTTCACTACCTGAGGTAGTACAAGCCGAAATACTCAATAATATCAATGGTTTAGAAAGTGTAAAAATGATCAGGCCAGGATATGCTATAGAATATGACTATATAGATCCTAGAGAACTTTTTTTAACACTAGAAACCAAAAAAATTAAAAACTTATATTTAGCTGGTCAAATTAATGGAACTACAGGATATGAAGAAGCTGCAGCCCAAGGTCTTATTGCGGGTGTAAACGCAGCATTATCATTTATGGGTAAAGAACCATTCATTCTTGATAGGTCAGATGCTTATATTGGAGTAATGATAGATGATTTAGTCACAAAGGGTGTTGCAGAGCCTTACAGAATGTTTACATCAAGAGCTGAGTATAGGTTAAGCCTTAGAGCAGATAACGCTGATTTGAGACTTACTAACAAAGGGATTAAAATCGGTTTAATCTCTGATGAAAGAAAATTTAAATTTGAGGATAAATTCTCGAAAATGAGTGAAATTTCACTTCAAATGTCTAGTTTGAGTATATCTCCAACAAAAGCTCAAAAACATGGCATAAAAATTGCGAAAGATGGTATTTTAAGGTCAGCAGAAGAAATTTTAGCTCAAAAGGATGCTAGTATGACTAAAATACGTAGAATTTGGCCTGAAATTAAGAATTTTGGTCCTGAAATAGATGAACAGATAGAAATTAATTCTCACTATAGAGGTTATTTAAAGAAGCAAAATGCAGATATCCTAGCTTTTAAAAGAGATGAGAATCTTATTATCCCTGATAATATTGATTATGATAAATTTTCTGGTTTATCGAATGAGGTAAAGTCCAAATTTAAGGAAATAAGACCAAAAACTATGGGACAAGCTTTACGAATAGATGGAATTACTCCAGCAGCCGTATATATTTTGTTGTCACACGTAAAAAGAAAGTCTATTAAGCATATAGCTTAATGGATTCGATAATTTCTAAAAATTACTCTAAAATTACAAAATTTGAAGTTTCACGTGAAACTTGTAATGAGCTTGAGAGCTTTATAAGCATGATACAAAAAAAAAATGAGGAAATTAACATAATTAGTAGAAAAAACTCTGATCAAGGGGTTATAAGGCAAAGACATATTGTTGATTCAGCGCAAATAATTGATTTTATTGATTTAAACACAAATACAACCTCTGATTTAGGTTCTGGGGGTGGTATCCCTGGGCTAATCATAGCAATCTTAATGAAGAAACTAAAAAACAGCATGAAAATAAAACTTTATGAAAAAAGTCATCATAAATGTGTTTTTTTAAAAGATGTCTCTGAAAAATTGGAATTAAACACAGAAATAATACAAAAAGATATCTTTAAACTTAGGGATATTGAAACTGGAACGATTATGTCCAGAGCTTTTAAACCAATGCCAATAATTCTTGATTTAGTTCAAAAAAATTTTCGTAAATATAAAAATATTATTTTATTCATGGGCAAAAGTGGGAGACAAATTTTAAATGAAACTCTTAAAATTTGGGATTTAGACTATGAGGAAAAAAAAAGTTTAACAAACAAAGATTCATTTTTGTTAAATATAAAAAATATCGAAAAAAAAATTTGATGAAAATTATTTCAATTATAAATCAGAAGGGCGGGGTTGGAAAAACAACCACAGTAATTAACCTTGCCTCTGCACTGGCACAACAAGAAAAAAAAATTTTAGTTATTGACTTAGATCCACAAGGGAATGCAACAACTGGTCTTGGTTTATCTAATTCAGAAAAATCAGACGAAACTATTTATGGCATTTTAAATGGAACTAAGTCTATCTCAGAGGTAATTAAAAAAACAAAATTTGATAATCTTGATTTGATAACTTCAAATGTCGATTTGTCTGGGCTGGAGGTCGAAACAGCCGGGGATAGTGATAGGGCATTTATTCTAAAGTTAAAATTAGCCTCTTATTTAAATGATTCTGGAGTAATATACGATTATATACTTATTGATTGTCCACCATCTCTAAGTTTATTGACAGTGATGGCACTGGTATGCTCAAACTCTCTCTTAGTCCCCCTTCAGACAGAATTTTTTGCGTTAGAAGGTTTGACCCAACTCATGAAAACGATAGATCGAATAAAAATCAATTTAAACCCTGGTTTAGAAATTCAAGGAATACTTTTGACGATGTATGATAGGAGAAATAAATTATCTTCTCAGGTTGAGCAAGAAGCAAGAAATTATTTTAAGGAAAAGGTATATCAAACAGTGATTCCGCGTAATGTAAGATTATCTGAAGCGCCTTCACATGGAGTGCCAGTTTTAATTTATGATAAAAATTGTCCTGGGAGTAGATCATATTATAGTTTCACGGATGAATTTATAAACCAAGAAAATCAAATAGGGAGTGCAGCTTAGTGAATAAAATCAAAAAGGGATTGGGTAGAGGATTATCATCATTAATTGGTGAAACTAAGGTAGAGCAAACAACCAATAAATTATCTGTTAGTGAGCTTTATCCGAATAAATTTCAACCAAGAAAAATTTTTGATGAAGATAGTTTGAAAGATTTAGAAAAATCAATAAAAGAAAGAGGAATTATTCAGCCAATAATTGTGCGAAAATCTGACGAAAACACAAAGTATGAAATTATTGCAGGGGAAAGAAGATGGATTGCAGCTCAAAAAGCTGGTCTTCATGAGGTACCAGTTGTCGTTACAGAAGCAGATGATTTAAAATCTTTAGAGTTTGCAATTGTTGAAAATGTTCAAAGGAATGATCTTAATCCCCTGGAGGAAGCTCAAGGTTATCAAAGATTAATAAATGATTTTTCCTATGATCAAGAAAAAGTCTCAAAATTTATTGGAAAAAGTAGAAGTTATATAACAAATTGTTTAAGAATTTTAACTCTACCTGGCGATGTATTAGATTTAATAGAAACAAAAAAAATTTCGGCTGGTCATGCAAAAATATTGGTTGGGCTTGAGAATGCAAGTTTTGTTGCACAAAAAATTATTGAAAAAAAACTATCAGTTCGTCAATCAGAAAATTTTGTTAAAATTTTTAAAAAGAAAAAGGGTTTTAACGTAAAATTTAACGATCCAAATATTCAAAATCTTGAAAGATCAATTTCTGACAAGATTGGCTTAAATGTTTCAATTAAGAATAATCAAAAAAATAAAGGAACGATTACCTTTGTTTATCATGATATTGATCAACTAAACAAAATAATTGATATTATTAAATCTAATTACTAGTTTCTGAACGACTTTTTTCCAAAATAAAGTTTGTAACTATAAGAATTGAATTATTATAATTTTTCTTTATTTCTAACTCAACGTTGTTAATATTTTTAATTAGTTCTTTGATTTTTTTAGTTTTCCATTTGTTTAGTTGAACTTTTACAATTTCTTTGTCTTTCCAAAAAATAGGTGGTTTAGCTGAGTTAATAGTTTTATTTATGTCTTTGTTTTTTTCTAGTTCTATTGCAAGTTTAAGCATCCTTTTTGTTTTAGATAAAAAAGTTCTTAATATTATTATACAATCTTCAGGACTATAATTATTTTCACTAAGAATATTCATTATTTTATTGTTATTTTTTGCTAAACAATTGTCGATTAGTTCTGATACTTCAAAGTTTTCAGTTAAATTAATTAATCTTAAAATTTCTTGAGCTGATATTTTTTTTTTGTTTAACGTATAATTCTTTATTTTATTAAGTTCATTATATAAATTATTTCTATCTCCATTGCATTTATCTACAATTATATTTATGTTTTGTTGTGAAATAGGGATATTTACTTTATTAAAAAAAAGAGTTGTTAATTTTGATAGTACATCATTATTATCCGGATATGTTGGTATACAAACTAAATCCTTATTTTTTTCAAATAGAGACCTTAGTTTTGATCGTGTTTCTAAAATACCTGCATTTATAATAATTTTAATATTATTTAAATTTCTATCAATCAAATCTTGAATTGTTTCAAAAATTTTATCAGATGCTCTATTTATTATTATTACTTTATTACTCTCAAATAATGAACCAGATAATACATTTTCATAAAAAGACTCAATTTCATCTTTAATCTGTCTTTCTTCATAATTAAAAACTTTCCCATCATTTTTTTCTAAAATTTGATTAACACAATCAGTTTTTAAACCCTCATTTTTTCCATATAATAGGTAGAGAATTGCATTATCTGGGATTTTTTTAAGTTCAAATGTTTTATAAATCATTAATTCACAGCCAATCTAAGAATTAGCTTTTGTGATATAGAATTTGCAAGATTTTTTTTAATATTTCGTTCGTAATTTTTTTCTTCATACTTATCAGCCATTTTTTGAAAATTAAAATTTTCATTTACTGAAAAATTTTCAGAATTATTTTCTTTTTTAATTATAAATTTTGTTACCACATCAATTTGATAATCGGTTATTGATCCAGCACTATTTTTTGCCAGAACATTTTTTGTATATTCTGTATTAAAAACAATCTCTACAATTTGGTCAGAACCTTCTTTGCTATTTCTTTTTATATTTGTAGCTATTAAATTATTTATATCTTTATCGCCGGAAAAACTCGTTATTACAATTTTATAATCTACTTTATTTTGATTTGAATAGACTGGCTTATAATCGCAATTACTAAGCAAATTTAAAGACAAAATTATAAAAAAAATTTTTTTCAGCATTAGATAATTATGTTCAAAAGTTTATCTTTAATATAAATTTTTTTTTTTATATTTTTTTGATCAATATATTTTATTATTTTCTCATCATTCTTAATTAATTCCAAGAGTTTTTCTTCAGTAATATTTGGCATGGCCTGAACAAGGCCTCTTTTTTTTCCATTAATTTGTATTACAATGATGATATTATCTTCTTTTAGCATAGCAACATCATAGTCGGGCCATCTAAAATTTTTAGCTTTTATGATACTTAAGCATTCATTTGCAAAATGAGGAAGTATTGGTGTCATAGTAATCAGAATTTTTTCATAATTTTTAATGAGAGTGTGTTTTGAGTATTTTTTTTCAATTTGTTTATTTAAAAATGAATGCATTTCATACAAATTCGCTATAATTTTATTATAACTAAAACTTTCAAGATTATCGTGAACTTTTTTTAAATATTTATTGGTATACTTAACAATCTCATCATCAAAGTCTGCATTATGGTTTTTATTGATTTCGTCAACTATTTTTTCATTTAATTTCCAAAGTTTTTGAATGAATTTAAAAGATGAAACGATACCTTCTTCAGACCATTGAATGTCTTTCTCCGGAGGGCTATCGGATAATATAAAAAGTCTTGCTGAGTCAGCACCATAATGAGCAATGATATTCTCTGGATCAATTGTATTTTTTTTTGATTTGGACATAGATTCTGATGGTCCAATTGAAATTAATTTTGATTTGTCCTTCTTCAAATACTTTTTGCCATCTATAATTTCAATTTCGTCAGGACTTATCCAATTATTATCAGGATCTTTGTAAGTTTCGTGGCAAACCATTCCTTGTGTAAACAAACCACTGAATGGTTCTAATATATTAAAATTTACATTATCATGTGACAACGCTTGCATAAAAAATCTTGAGTAAAGTAAATGTAAGATTGCATGTTCTACACCTCCAATATATTGATCTACAGGCATCCAGTAATCAATATCTTCTTTATTAAATCCATATTCAGTTTCTGTTGGAGAACAAAATCTCAGGTAGTACCAAGATGAGCAGACAAAAGTATCTAAAGTGTCAGTTTCTTTAATTAGTTTTTTTCCATCTATATTTATTTTTCTCCAGCTAGTTTGACTATCAAGTGGATTTCCCTTTACATTTAGATCTATATTTTCAGGTAGTTCTACTGGTAACATTGATTTAGGAATTGGATAAGCTGTTCCGTTTTCATCATATGCAATTGGAATAGGACATCCCCAGTATCTTTGCCTAGATACACCCCAATCTTTTAATCTAAAATTAATTTGTTTTTTTCCTAATTTTTTTTGTTCTAAAATTTTAATTGTCTCCAGAATTGAATTTTCTGGTGCTCTAAGACCATTTAAATAATCTGAATTAATAAGTACCCCTGGTCCTGGATATGCTTCATCGACGACTTTAAAATTTTCATCTTTATCATCTGGTCTAACCACAGTTTTTATTTCGAGATCATATTTTTTTGCGAAGTCGTAATCTCTTTGATCATGTGCAGGACAACCAAAAACAGCGCCAAATCCGTAATCCATCAACACAAAGTTTGCAAAATAAACTGGAACTTTTTGTTTTGGATTAAGTGGATTGATAGCAAAAAGACTGGTTTTAAAGCCGATTTTTTCACCAACTGCTATGGCTTCTTCGGTTGTACCAGTTTTGGAGCACTCTTGTTTAAAATTTAAAAAATCCTCATTATCATTATAAAATCTAGAAACTTCATGATCCACTGATAGTGCTAAAAAAGAAAATCCAAAAAGTGTATCAGGTCTTGTAGTGAAACATTTAATATTTTTAACAGGTAAGTTACCTTCAATTTTAAAATCAACCTCACATCCAAAGGATTTTCCAATCCAATTTTTTTGCATTGTTTTTACTTTGTTTGGCCAAGTATCTAATTTTTCTAGTCCATCTAATAATTCTTGTGAAAATTTAGATATATTAAAAAACCATTGGCTTAATTTTTTTCTTTCAACAATAGCTCCAGATCGCCAGCCTTTGCCATCGATCACCTGTTCGTTTGCAAGAACAGTTTCATCCACTGGATCCCAATTTACATAGTTTTCCTTTCTGTAAACTAATTTTTTTTCAAATAGATCTAAGAAAAAAGCTTGTTGGTGTTTATAATAATCTTTGTTACAGGTTGATATTTCTCTATCCCAGTCAATTGATAAACCAAGTTTTTTCAGCTGAGTTTTCATATTATTTATGTTTGACTCAGTCCATTTTTTAGGGTCTAGGTTATTTTGTTTTGCTGCGTTTTCAGCTGGCATGCCAAATGAGTCCCAACCCATGGGGTGTAAGACATTATATCCTTGAAGAGATTTATAACGAGCTAGAACATCACCTATCGTATAGTTTCTGACATGACCCATGTGGATTTTTCCTGATGGGTAAGGAAACATTTCAAGGCAATAGAATTTTTTTTTTGAAGGATCTGTTTTTACTTTAAAACTTTTATTTTTTTCCCAATAGTTTTGCCATTTAGCTTCTATTGATTTGAAATTGTACCTGCTCATTAGAATTAATGTTTAATTTCAAGGAACTATTCACGTTCATTCTCAGAAGTAGACATACGGTATGGCTTGAAATTTTTATCCTTTGATTGTTTTTGATAAATTGCTGCTTTAGCTAGTATTTGTTTTGTGATTTCCTTTTTAAGTTGTCCGTCTTGTTTATTAATTTTACAATTATTTGTTGCAATACATTTTTTGTAAAAAATATCTACGTCAATTGCATCTGACCTTACTTCATTACTTAAAAATCTGATTGTAATTTTTATAGACTCCTCAGCATTACCTTGCTCAGAATACCAATCAGTAATTATTATACCACCACTATAATTTGCTGAAGTTAGTGGCATAAAATCTAAAACATCTAAAGAAGCTCGCCATAATTCATTAGAACTTGCAAATTCAAAATTTGTAGCTCCTCGTCTTGCACCTCCTATGGCATCATTGATTCTAAAACCTTTGCCTTCCTCTAAATTTTTCTTTACTCTTTCGCGAGGATCAGGTGAAATTTTCCTAGCATCTCCTGTTTTAAAGAAACCTTCTTTCGCACATGAGGTTAGGGTAAATAATATTACTAAGAATATGACAAAATTTTTGTTTTCTAAGATTTTAACCATTAGAGTTTTTAAGATGAAATTTTAATAAATATACATCTAAATATTAAATTTTAGAAAAAATTCATTATAATTGTGTTGTATAATTGCAACACCTTATAAGTTTATTAGTAAATATTGGTAAATTAGGGGTTTTTTTGAGCAAAAATGATAATTTGCCCCTGTTTATTATTAATAATCAAACAATTACAAAGGAGTAATTAATATGAACAATTTAAAGAAAATCGGATTATCAGCATTAGCTGGTTCTCTGGCTTCTGTCTCTGCACACGCTGCTGAAGTATCAGTATCAGGTAGCGCGTCTATTACTATGGACAGAACAGCTAAACACCTAGTGACAGGTAACGACTTCTCAATGGGTGATAGTCTTAACTTTAACATGAGCGGTGAGACTGATGGTGGTCTAGGCGTAGCAGTATTCTACGAAATCGATGGTGGTTCGTTAGATGATTACGACATGACACTTTCAGGTGACTGGGGATCATTAAAGTTTAATGGATCAGGTTCATCATCTGCTATGGGTGCTGTTGATGACGTAACTCCAAACGCTTACGAAGAAGCATGGGATGTCTTAGATACAGATGGAACAGCAACTTCAGGAAGCCCACTAGTAATCGGTGGTGGCGGTGGAGCTAACATGTTTATCTACACGTCTCCAAGTGTTTCTGGTGCAACTTTAACTGTAGCTTACCAAAACGATGGTGGTGCTGTAGGTGTTGCAGACTCATACAATGACTTTGCTATTGCTTACTCACCAGAGATGGTAGATGGTTTAACAGTTGGTTATGCGTCAGGTGATAAAAACATCAGTGCTAACGTAGATCAATCTAATTCAACTGGATATATAAAATATGCAGTAGGTGGATTTACTCTAGGTTACCAAGTATCAGAGTCTGATCATGACACTAAAACATCAAGTCTAGACTCAGTTGCTTATGGTGTTTCTTATGCAGTAAACGATGATATCTCTATTGGTTACAGCTATCATGAAGTAGACATGGACTCAGGTAGAAGTACTGGTACATTTACTCAGGAGTCAACTGGTATATCTGCTTCATACACTATGGGTGGAATGACACTTGGTGGTGCTATTAACGAAACAGACAACATGAGAGGTGTTGACGCAAGTGACTTTGAAGCTTACGAGTTCAACCTTTCATTTGCATTCTAATTAACTTAGAAAACAAATTTAAAAGAGGCCCCTTTTTAGGGGCCTTTTTTTTATTCAAAATACGAAATACCCGCAATACTAGATGCGTTTGTCAATTTAATTTGTTTTATATTTTTTTTGGATATACCGCCTAAGGCAACAACTTTTTTTTCTGTATATTTACTTAAAATTTTAAACTTATTTAATCCTAAGTAATTTTGGTTTTTTTTAAATACCGAAGATATAAAAATATTTTGCATCTGTTGTAGTTCTTTAATTCTTATTTCTTTGAGATTATGAGCAGATCCTATAACAGTAAAATTTAAGGAAGTAGAATATGCCAAATGATAAAAATCCTTATTAAAAGAAGGTATATAAACCCCATCTAGCCTGAGTTTTAATGCTAATTTAAAATTATTAGCTAAAAAAAATTTATTTCCTTGTTTCCTCAAAAAATTTTTAAGTTTCAAAAGTTTATCTATTCTAATGTTTGATGAAGAATAATTTCTATAAATAATTATTGTTTCTCTATCCTGTTTTTGTAAATTATTTGTATCAAGAGTATTAATAAAGTAATATTTTGTAAGTAATTTAATATGCATCAAATAGTTCAAAATTTAGTTAATATAAAAGATAATATAAAATCTAATTTACCAAGCCAAAAAAATCAAAAATTACCAAAAATTATTGCTGTTTCAAAGACTTTTGGTATGGAAAAAATTTTACCATTAATTGAATATGGACATTTAGATTTTGGCGAAAACAAAGTTCAAGAGGCAATTGAAAAGTGGAGTGAGCTTAAATTGAGTAATAATAACATCAAATTACACCTCATAGGAGGACTTCAAACCAACAAAGTTAAATTGGCTGTTAAATTATTTGACTATATTCACTCTGTAGATAGCGAAAAACTTGCAAAAAAAATAGCTGATGAACAACAAAAACAAAAGAAAAAAGTAAGAGTTTTTATTCAGGTAAACATTGGAAATGAGAGCCAAAAATTTGGGGTGGATAAGTTGTTAGTTTCTGAGCTTTGCTCCTACTGTAAAGCTCTTGATTTAGAGGTGGTGGGACTGATGTGTATCCCACCATTAAATAAACCATCAGAAGTTTTCTTTAAGGAAATGAGCGAGATGAATAAAAAGTTAAATTTTGAAGAGTTGAGTATGGGGATGTCCTCAGACTATTTAAATGCAATAAAAAATTCTGCCACATATGTAAGAATTGGATCCAACATATTTGGAAAGAGAAATTAAATAATTTTAATTTTAGTTTTTTTGTTGATTAATTTTAACATTATCAAAAAATCTTTTTTTTTCATAGCTACACATCCAAGTGTAGGTTTATAATTATCTGTTAGGTGAATAAAGATACAGCTTCCCTTAAATTTGACTGGTTTTAAAAAATTATATTTAATTGGTATCAATAAATCATATTTATAATCTTTCCTGTAAATTTTTTCACATTTAATTCTTTTATTAAGTTTAATTAATTTATTATAATTTTTTAGATCGAATGGATCATTACACCATCCCATATTTTTTTCAATTTTAATACACTTTAATTTAGTAGATGGTTTCTTTATCCTATCAGATCTATAATATAAATTTTCAATTTCAAAATAACCAATTGGTGTTTTTTTATCTCCTTCTTTTTTTTTTTTACTTTTACCATTTTTACCAATAGAACACCTGAATTTAAAATCGTCCACTTCAAGTGTATGTTTATTTTTTAAGTAAATTATCATATTCTATATCTAGATGAATAATCATAATCTTTTAATTTATGAATTTGATGAACTATATAAGATTTTAGTTGAAATTAAAAAAGATATAAATCTTAGTTTTGAAAAGGCAAATAAACAAAAACTACCTGATCTAAATTCTAAAACCAATTATTTAGTATTCACTAAAAAAGAAATACCTGGGTTAAATAATCAAATAGTGTTTAACGATTTTCCTATACCAATTTTTAAATTATTAGAAAAAATTAATATTGAATTCATTAAAAAAAAATTTCATGAACAATCTGATATCACAATTGGTAATTATAATTTTAATTTAAATTCACGTGTAATGTCTTTGGGAGAAAATAAACTTAAACTCACAGAAAAAGAGATAAATTCAATATTATATCTTTTTAAAATCGAAAAAGCAGTCAAGATACAAGAATTACAAACTGAAGTTTGGGGATATCAATCTCAATTAGAAACTCATACAGTTGAAACACATATTTATCGTTTGAGAAAAAAAATTTTAAAAACTTTTAATGATCAAGATTTTATAATTAGTAAAAAAAATGGCTACAAGATTAAAAAAGAAAAATAGATTTGCTAAAGATCTTTTTTCTAAGAAATATAAGCCTAGGGTAATTAAACCTAAAAAAGGTAAAGGAAGTTTTAAAAGAATAAAAAGTTAAAGTCTTGCACCAATTTGTTGAATCACTTTTGATGATAAATTGGTTGCTTGTTCTAAACACTCTCCGATAGGCAGGTTATTTATAAAACCATGTAAATAACCAGCTGCAAAAAGATCTCCAGCACCTGTTAAATCTTTAATTGTGAGATTTTTATTTGCTTGTATTTCAGTGATTTCATCACCAATAATTGAAATTGCACCTTTTTCTCCACGCGTAATTATAATATGTTTTTTTATCTCTTTTGCAAAATTGATGACTTCATCGAAATTTTTAGTGTTGATCAATGCCATTATCTCACTTTCATTTGCAAAAGTTAAATCTAATTTTTCTTTCACTAAGTCTAAAAAATTTTGTTTATGTCTTTCTACACAAAAAAGATCTGATAACGACATTGCAACTTTTTTGGCATTGTTAATAGCTTTTTCAAATGCTTTTTTTGGTTCCCCTTCATCCCACAAATAACCTTCTAAGAAAATTAATTCACTTTTTTTTATAATTTTCTCATCCACATCATGCTCATTAATTTTTCCCGCTATACCTAAAAAAGTACACATAGTCCTTTCAGAGTCTGGGGTAATTAAAATTAAACAAGTGCCTGTTGGAAGATTTTCTTTATTCTTTGCATAAAAATACTTAACATTTTCCTTTTTAAGTCCTTCCTCATATTTAGCCCCAAAAATATCATCAGATACTTTTCCTATAAAACCAACATCATTTTTTAGTTGAGATAAACCAACTATCGAGTTAGCAACTGAACCACCTGAGACAGTTTTTTCAATTTTAAGATTCGCTAAAATATTTTGAAATTCTACTTCATCAAAAATTAATTTCATTGTGCCTTTTGTGAGATTATTTTTTTTAATAAAATTCTCTTCAACTTTACAGATTACGTCAATTATTGCATTTCCTATTCCAAGGACTTTCATTTTATGCTTTTTTTGTTTTAATTGGTTTTTTTCTTTTAGGATAACAAGTGGTACAAATTTTACAAGTTACACCATAACATTCCCTTGCTTTACAATATTCTCGTCCATAGTATATGATTTGAAGATGAAGTTTATTCCAGCTTTTTTTAGGAAATAATCTTTTTAAATCCTCTTCAGTTTTAACAACATTTTTCCCACATGTTAAACCCCATCTTTGGGCTAACCTATGTATATGAGTGTCTATTGGAAATGCTGGATATCCAAAGCCTTGAGACATGACAACGCTGGCTGTTTTATGGCCAACACCTGGTAAGTTTTCTAATTCTTCAAACGTTTTAGGCACTTTGCCGTTATACTTTTCTACTAATATTTTTGATAGGTTGTAAATACTCTTTGCTTTAATTCTAAAAATACCAATTCTTTTAATTAATTTCTCAATTTTTTTTCTACCTAATTTTACAAAATGTTTAGGTTTATAATGTTTTGGATAAATATCCTTGGTGACATTATTTACATTCACATCAGTGCATTGTGCTGAAAGGAGGACGGAAATTAAAAGTGTAAACACGTTTCTACTCTTAAGAGGAACATAAATTTTTGGATAGGTTCTGTTTAAAATTTTAAAAACAATCTTAGCTCTTTGAATTTCATTCATTACTTGAAATTCATCAAATTTCTCATTGAATAAAGACCTGGTTTTTTATTTATAAGCCATTTTGCTGCTGTCAAAGCACCTTCAGAATAAAGTGTTCTATCAAAGGCTTCATGATTTAAAGTAATTATTTCTTTTCCACTTGAAAATTTAACTTCGTGTTCACCAATAATTTCACCTTTTCTAATAGAATTAAAATTTATTTTTTTTCCATAGGGAAAAGTTTTTTTGTTTAAATATTTTTTTCCTAATAAACTGTAAAAACTTTTTTTTTTACCTTCAGCTATTCCTTTACCTAACATTAATGCTGTTCCTGATGGATAATCTTTCTTATGTTTATGATGAATCTCAAAAATTTTACTCAAAAAATTTTTCCCTAATGAATTTGAGGCAATTTCTGTTAAATACATTAAAAGGTTAATACCTAAACTCATATTTCCTGCTTTTAAAATTGGTATTTTTCTTGAAAAATTTTTAATTAAATTCTCCTCTTTTTTGGAAAAACCAGTGGTTCCAATAACTACTTTTTTTCTTAATTTTGCAGCTATTTTTAAAACCTGAAAAGTACATTTTGGGATTGTGAAATCAATAATTAGGTCTGCATTTTTAAATAACGACTCTGAATTCAGGTCAACTTTTATTCCATCAATCTTTTTATTAATTTTTTTATTTTCTGTAAGAGCAACAAGTTTGAAATTTTTATCCTTTTTTACAGATGTAATTATTTGCTGGCCCATACGACCCATACAGCCGGTGACTAATAGTTTAATTTTTTTCATTTAAAGATAAAGACAGAAACTATCACAATGAGGACAACAATTACAGACCAAATAAATAGATTTTTGATAAATCTTTTTGATTTTGAGTTAGATCTCAAAAATTCAGGAACTACCAAAAATAAAACTGCTATTAAAAAAATGGCTGGAACAATCTCTTCTAATCCCATTTTTTAACTATTCCAGAAACTTTTCGCTTTTTGGAAAAATTTTTTTATACTTGGATTAGACTTTTCATTTTCTATTTTTCTAAAACGTTCTAACAAATCTTTTTGTTCTTTATTTAAAAACACTGGAACTTCTGTTTTAACTTGAACATATAAATCACCAAAATCACCTCTTCGCATGAATGGCATACCTTTGCCTTTTAATCTAAATTGTTTACCATCTTGGGTTCCATCTGGTATTTTAATCTTTGCTTTTTTTCCATCAATTGTGGGTATTTCTATTGTTGTACCAAGAGCAGCATCTGCAATTGAAATTGGAAACTCAAAAAATAAATTTACATCAGATCTTTTAAATAACTCATGCGATGTAACATTAATAAATAAATATAAATCTCCGCTTGCACCACCTCTTGTTCCGGCTTCACCTTTGCCAGCAAGTCTTATTCTTGTCCCATCATCTACACCTTTAGGAATTGTTACTGATATTTTTTTGTTTATTTGTTTATTACCCTGTCCATTACAATCTCCACATGGATTGGTTATTTCTTCACCACTTCCTGCACACTGAGGGCAAGTTTGTTGAACTGTAAAGAAACCTTGATTAGATCTAACTCTTCCATTTCCTCCACAATAGGTGCATCTATCTGGACTTGAGCCTGGTTTAGAACCATTTCCTTTACAAGTATTACACTTTTCAGACGTAGAGAATTGAATGTTCTGTTTTTTTCCAGTGTAAGCTTCCTCTAGTGTAATTGATAAATCATATCTTAGATCTGAACCTCTGTTATTTGAGCTTCTTCTCGAACTTCTTCTGCCTCCACCACCAAAGTCACCAAAAAAATCTTCGAAAATATCAGAGAAATCTGCACCGCTAAAACCTCCAAAACCACTAAAACCACCTCTACCACCGCCACCATTTTCAAATGCAGCGTGTCCAAAGTTATCGTAGTTTTCTTTTTTTGATTTATCAGAGAGCACACCATAAGCCTCACTGGCCTCTTTAAATTTATCTTCTGCAGATTTATCCCCAGGATTTTTGTCAGGGTGATATTTAACAGCTAATTTTCTGTAGGCTGATTTTAGTTCATCGGGGCTTGCGCTTTTACTTACTCCTAAGACATCATAATAATCTCTTTTAGCCATGTATATAACCTGGACAAATAGATGTCAGTTAAGCGCTTTTTTCTTTATTCTCGTCTTTTACTTCCTCAAAGTCCGCATCAACAACATTATCGTCTTTCTTTCCCTTTTCATCTTTTCCATCATCTTTACCAGAATCTGGTTTTGTGCTTTGTTGTGACTTGTAAATAGCTTCTCCCAGTTTCATTGAAGCTTGTACTAATGCCTCTGTTTTCTTTTTAATATCTTCAATATCTTCACCTTTAAGAGATTCCTTTAATGCATTAGATCCATCTTCAATTGCTTTTTTCTCAGCATCTGAAACTTTAGATCCATGTTCTTTTAGATTTTTTTCAGTTGAATGAATTAAAGTGTCTGCTTGGTTTCTAACATCAACAGACTCCCTTTTTTTCTTATCAGCTTCTTTATTTGCTTCAGCATCTTTGACCATTTTTTCAATTTCTTCATCACTTAATCCGCCTGATGCTTGGATTTGAATTTTTTGCTCTTTGCCAGTGCCTTTGTCTTTAGCTGAAACATTCACAATTCCATTAGCGTCTATATCAAAAGTCACTTCAATTTGAGGAACTCCTCTTGGTGCTGGAGCAATACCAACTAATTCAAAATTACCAAGTAATTTATTATCTGTTGCCATTTCTCTTTCACCCTGAAGCACGCGTATTGAGACGGCTGGCTGGTTATCCTCAGCAGTAGAAAATACCTGGCTTTTCTTTGTAGGTATTGTTGTATTCTTTTCAATTAGTTTCGTAGAAACGCCACCTAGAGTTTCAATTCCCAATGATAAAGGTGTTACATCTAATAAAAGAACGTCTTTGACATCACCCTGTAAAACACCAGCTTGAATTGCTGCGCCCATTGCAACCACTTCATCAGGATTAACACTTTTGTTTGGTTCCTTGCCAAAGAAATTTTTAACCTCAGAAATGACTTTTGGCATTCTAGTCATACCTCCAACCATTACTACTTCATCAACATCGCTAGCTGAAATTCCAGCGTCTTTCAAAGCAGTTTTACATGGTGGAATAGTTTTAGCGATTAAATCTTCAACTAAAGCCTCCAACTTAGCTCTAGTCATTTTTAAATTAATGTGTTTAGGACCAGTTTTATCAGCTGTGATAAATGGTAAATTAATATCTGTTTGCTCAGCTGCTGAAAGTTCAATTTTTGCTTTTTCAGCTGCCTCTTTTAATCTCTGTAATGCTAACTTATCAGTTTTTAAATCAATACCACTATCTTTTTTAAACTCAGAAATTAAATATTCCACGACAGCGTTGTCAAAATCTTCTCCACCCAAAAAAGTATCACCATTTGTAGATTTTACCTCAAAAACTCCATCACCTAATTCAAGAATAGACACATCAAAAGTTCCACCACCTAAATCGTAAACTGCAATTTTTTTATTTTGTTTTTTATCCAAACCATAAGCTAGTGAAGCTGCAGTTGGTTCATTAATAATTCTTAAAACTTCTAACCCAGCTATTTTTCCAGCATCCTTTGTAGCTTGTCTTTGTGCATCATTAAAATATGCAGGGACAGTTATCACAGCTTTTGTAACCGCCTGACCTAAATATTTTTCAGCAGTCTCTTTCATTTTTTGAAGAATAAAAGCAGAAATTTGCGAAGGTGAATATTTTTCACCTTTTGCTTCAATCCATGCGTCACCTTTTTCAGAATTTACAATTTTAAAAGGTGCAGCTTCGATATCTTTTTTAACAGTTGGGTCCTCAAAATTTCTACCAATTAATCTTTTAACTGCAAAAATTGTATTCTCCGGATTTGTTACAGCTTGTCTTTTAGCAGGTTGTCCTATTAATTTTTCTTTTTCTTCAGTAAAAGCAACTACTGAAGGTGTAGTTCTTGCACCCTCTGCATTTTCCAAAACTTTTGCCTGGCTTCCTTCCATAATAGCCACACAAGAGTTTGTTGTTCCTAAATCTATTCCAATTATTTTGCTCATATCAGTTATTTGTTCTCCTCATATAGGGTTGAAATTGAATTCTACAAGTTCATTTAAATATTATTTATCTCCTGTATTTTCTTTATTTTCCTCATTTTTTTCGTCTTTTTTTTCACTTTTTTTTGCTACGCCCACTAGAGCCGGTCTCAATAATCTATCTTTAATTGTGAATCCTTTTTGTATTTCTTGAACAATTGTTCCGGGTTCTTTTTGATCATCTTCTATTTCAATCATTGCTTGGTGAAAGTTTGGATCTAATTTTTTATTGAGACATTCAATAGGCTTAATTTTATTTTTTGAAAAAATTGAAATTAAATCTTTGTTGATAATGTCAAAATGTTCGAGTGTTTTTTTTAATGCCTCTGTATCTTTTAAAGTTTCATCGTTTAATAAAATTTGTTTTGACCTTTCAAGATTATCTATTAAATTTAAAGCTTCTCTTGCAAAAGAAAAACCTCCATATTCAAAAGCATCTTCTTTTTCTTTTTCAAACCTTCTTCTTTGGTTTTCCATTTCAGCAAATGATCTTGCAAGCTTATCTTCCAACTCTAAAATTTTCTCTTCTGGAGTTTTTTCTTGTTCTTGGTCTTGTTCTTTATCGTTTGTTTCTAAATTTTCAGTTTTTTGATCTTGATTTAAATCTTTTTGATCTTTCTCTGATGGTTTGTCTGTATTTTCTTGGTTTTGATCTTTTTCCATATGGACATATATGGTAAGAAAAAATTAAATTTCCAGATGCAAAAAAAAAAAATTAAACAACTCCTTATAGGTACAAATAACAAAGGAAAATTAAAGGAAATAAGAGATTTATTACCAGCTAATATTAAAACATTTTCTACCTCAAATTTTAATTTAAAAAGCCCTATGGAAACAGGAAAGACTTTTAAAGAAAATTCTCTCATCAAATCTCAATATTTTTCAAAGAAAACAAATCTAATCTGTTTAGCTGATGACTCTGGTTTAGAAATCGATATTTTAAATAAAAAACCAGGAATTTTTTCAGCAAGATGGGCTGGAAAAAAATTAAATTTTAATAAGGCAATTCAAAAAGTTTATAGAGCGTTAGATAAAAAGGATAAAAATTGGAAAAATAAAAAAATTAATGCCAGATTTGTTTGTGCTTTATCTATAAGTGATTTAGATAAAAAAATAGCGTGTGTTGTTGGAAAAATTGAGGGGTATATCTCCAAAGAACCCAAGGGTAAAAATGGGTTTGGATATGATCCAATATTTATTCCTAAATATAAAATAAAAACATTTGGAGAGATGAAGCCATCTCAAAAGTATAAATTAGACCATAGGTCTGATGCTTTTAAAAAGCTTAGAAAATTTTTTTAATATCTCCCTCATCAATTTTGTAAAAGTTTAATCTATGATTAATTTTGTTATTTTTTACATCAAAAATTCCTATTTTACCTTTAAATGAATTTTCTTTTTTAAAAATATTATTAACGTCTGAAAAATCAGATTTTAAAGATAAATAATAAATTAATCCTAAAAGATCATAACTTAATAAGCTAAGATGATTTGGTTTTGAATTGTATGTATCTACAAATTTTTTATTAAAAGTCTCTAGATTTTGTTTATTGATCGATGGATAATATAAAGGCTGGATATTTTTCTCTAAAAATAAACTTTCATCAAACCATTGATTAAGAGTTATAAATAATTTATTTTGTGGTGATACATCGGTGTAGATAAGTGAAGTAATTACACTTTTGAGATTTTCATCGAAATCAGAGATAATAACAGAATCAAAATTTACATTTCCAATTGTATATTTTTTTTCCAATTTCCTAATTTGATCCTCTTTATCCACTAAATCTGAGTTTTCAACTCTTAAAATTTCATCAGCTAGGTTTTGTTTTCTCACCTCATAATTTGTTATTTTTTCAATTTGTTTTGTCAGTTTAGTTGGTTCGGTGTCATAAGTGTAATGTTTGGAAATTTTGATTTTTGATTGTTTAATGGCTTTTTTAATTTCATTTTTATAATCAAGATCAGGTGTTAAAAAAATTGTTTTTTTTACTCCACTTAATTCTAAAAAATTTTTAATTGCATTAAACTGTGACAAAGAATTTACTCCACTGCTTATCACATTTTTCGGTAAATCATTTGTTTTATTTGTTAAAGATAGAAAAATAACATCTTGTATTTCATCCAAATACATTAAGCTTTTAAAAAAAATTGGGCCGATAAAAATTTTTATTCCTTCATTCTTTAATTTAGTAGCTGATTGTAGAGTTTGATTAGGATCAATACCTGTGTCCATTGGATAAATTTCAATATTGTCTGTTCCTATATCACTCAAAGCCATTCGGGTTGATTTAATTATTGATTGTCCTAATTCTTTGTATTCACCAGATAAAGGTGCAAGTAGCCCAATTTTAATTTTTTCACTTTGTGAAAATGCAGATGAATGATTTGTTAAATAGATAATTATTAATGTAAAAATAATTCTAAAATTTTTTTTCATTTTAATGATACTATAATATTTTATTATAAATATGATTGAAAATTTAAAATCTGCTAATAGAGTGTTCAAAAAAAGTCTATATTTAGTCTCAACCCCAATTGGAAATTTAAACGATATAAGTCTTAGAGCCATAGAAACTCTTAAAAGGTCAGATTACATTTTGTGTGAAGATACTAGAATTTCTAAAAATTTATTAGAAAAATACCAAATCAAATCAAATTTAATTGCCAATCATAAATTCAATGAGAAAAGAAATGTTGTTAAAATTATAAATTTAATTAATCAAGGATCACTTATTTCTTTAATTTCAGATGCTGGCACCCCAGGCATTTCTGATCCAGGTTCTATATTAGTTAATGAGTGCATAAAGAATAATATCAATATTATTCCTATTCCTGGTGCTTCAGCAGTAATATCAGCAGTATCAATATCAGGATTTTCAGAGAAGTTTTTCTTTTATGGATTTTTTCCTGAAAAGGATAAAATTTTAAAAGAGGATTTGGAAAATTTATCAAGATTAAATAGTTCAATCGTTTTTTTTATTTCACCAAAGAAAATTAATAAAAATATTTCTCTAATTAAAAAAAATTTTATAGGAAGAAAAATCCTGATTTGTAGAGAAATGACAAAATTTTATGAGGAGTATAAAAGATCTAAAGTTGAAGATTTAGAACGATTAAAGATTAATTTAAAAGGTGAATTGACTATTGTTATTTCGGAAAAAATTCATGACAAAAAGGCTTCACAAACTTTAGATGAATCAGATAAAAGATTGATTAAAGCGATGATAAATAAACTAAGCATAAGAGAAATAACAGATTTAATAATTCGGAAAAATGATATTTCAAAAAAAATTATCTATGATTATTGTTTGAAAATTAAAGATGAAAAATAAAATACTCATTTTACTTTTTTTTGGTTTTATTTTAAGTGGATGCGCAGGTGTATCATCCTCAGGCATTTTTGGAACTGGAGTAAGTGTTGCTATCGATCCAAGATCTTTAGGAACTCAGATAGATGATTCTTTGATGCAAAAAAACTTAACTGCTAGAATCTTATTAATGAATAAGAACTATCTTTTATCAGTAAAATCAAAAGTTTTAGATGGTAGAATTTTTTTAACTGGAAAAGTCGATGAGCCAGAAGAAAAATTGAAATTAACAAAAATTGCCTGGGAGACAAATGGTGTAAGATCTGTGAGAAACGATATTAAAATAAAAGAGGCTTTTAACTTTAAACAATCTGCCAAGGATCTATTAATCACTTCTCAATTAAGAACTGCATTGATTTTAAATAAAGAAATTAAGGCAACAAATTATCAAATAGATACTTATAAAAAGAAAATTTATATTTATGGAATTTCACAAACTAAAGATGAAAGGGATCTGGTTATTAAAGAAGCAAAGGAGATTTTAGATGTCGAAGATGTGATTGCTAGTATTTTACTAGTAGATAATTTGAGAATTAAAACTAACTAATTTTTTTTATAATCAATTACATCAGCTGAGTAAGCTGCAATGGAAGCTAAGTTTAAAATATCAGAAGTTGATGATCTTAAAGGTGCTATTTCAATAGGTAAACCTAAACCAATTAATAAAGGTCCAATTACCTTTGCTCTACTCATTGACTTAATCATTTTATAGGAAATAGCGGCACTATGTTGGCTGGGCATAATTAAAACATTTGAGTTACCAACTATTTCTGAAAATGGATAAAGTTCTTTGTACATCTCTTCTAAAGCAACATCTGGTTGCATCTCACCATCAAATTTAAAATCAACTTTATCATTTTTTAAAATTTCAACAGCATCACTTAGTCTTTTTGTTCTATCTGTAGCTGGCTCTCCAAAAGTAGAGTGAGATAAAAAAGCAACTTTTGGATCAAAACCAAATAATTTTGCAACCCTCGCTGCTGATTTTGCCATTTCAGCTAATTGATTTGCGTCTGGATACTCTATGACCGATGTATCGCAGATAAAGATTGTTTTACCTCTATTTACAACCAGGTTTAACCCGAACATAATTTCCCCCGGTCTTGGATCAACAACTTTAATAATTTTTTCCAGTGAAGATGAGTATCTTCTTGTGTTCCCGGTTATCATTGCATCTGCATCCTGACACGCAACCATGCATGAAGCCCAAATAACTCTATCGTTTCTTACAAGTCTATCGCAATCCCATTCCAACATTCCCTTTTCTCTTTGAAGTTTTTTAAATAAATATTTTACATATTTTTCTCTTTTAGCTGTGTCTTTTGAGTTTACAATTTCAATATCAAAATTTTCATTATAACCAATTTTTTTTATTTGATTTTTAATTAGCTCCTCTTTTCCAACTAAGATGGGCATTCCTAAATCAGAGTTTTTAAAAGCTATCGCAGCCTTAAGTGTATTTTCATCCTCACCATCAGCAAAAACGACTTTTTTTTGTTTTTTCTTTATATAAGTATTCACACCCTGCATAATTGTTACAGTTGGATCTAATCTTTGTTTAAGTTGGTCCTTATAGATTTCAAAATTATCAATTTTCTTTCTTGCTACGCCAGTATCAATAGCAGCTTTTGCAACTGCAGCCGGTATAACACTAATTAATCTTGGATCGAATGTTGATGGAATTATATAATCTTTTCCATAGTGAGGCCTTTCACCTCCCATTGCTGCAATGACTTCATCCGGCACATCTTCTTTAGCTAATTTTGCTATCGCATGTGCGGCTGCAATTTTCATCTCTTCATTAATTGTTTTTGATCGTACATCTAATGCACCTCTAAAAATATATGGAAACCCTATTAAATTGTTTACTTGATTAGGATAATCTGACCTTCCAGTCGCTATAATTGCATCATCTCTAACGTCTTCAATTTCTTCAGGTGTAATTTCTGGGTCAGGGTTAGCACATGCAAATATAATTGGATTTTTTGCCATTTTTTTAACCATGTCTTTAGTTAATGCTCCTTTTGCAGATAAGCCTAAAAAAACATCTGCATTAGTAATAGCATCATCTAGAGTTTTATCTTTTGTTTCAATTGCATGACTTGATTTCCATTGGTTCAAATTATCTCTACCTCTGTAAATAACCCCTGTTCTGTCTACCATTGTAATATTTTTTTGGGGTACACCAGTCTTTTTAAATAAATTAGCGCAAGCCATTGCTGAAGCTCCGGCACCGTTGACAACTATTTTAACTCTATCAATTTTTTTTTTACTAATGTCCAAAGCATTAATCAGTGCTGCCGTTGTGATAATCGCAGTTCCATGCTGATCATCATGAAACACAGGTATATCAAGTATTTCTTTAAGCTTTTCTTCAATAATAAAACAATCAGGAGCAGCAATATCCTCAAGATTAATACCCCCAAAACTTGGAGCAAAGTTTTTTATACTATTTATGATTTCATCTGGATTTTCTGAGTCTATCTCTAAATCTATAGAATCGATGTCAGCAAATCTTTTAAATAAAACAGCTTTACCTTCCATCACTGGTTTAGATGCTAACGCACCTAAATTTCCCATTCCTAAAATCGCCGAGCCATTACTAATTACTGCAACAAGGTTTCCTTTACTTGTATAATCAAACGCAGCCTCAGGATTATCACTGATTGCTTTTACAGGAGCAGCTACACCAGGCGAGTATGCTAAAGCCAGATCTCTTTTTGTCGTCATATTTTTTGAGGAAGATATTTCAATCTTGCCTGGCTTCTTATCTTTGTGAAAATCTAAAGCTTCTTTATCTGTGTAATGATCAATTTTTGTTTTTTTCATTTATGCTAATTAGGTGTACAAATGGGGTAAAATTAAGACTAATATGATTTATGAATTTAGTTAAGTCAACAGGGACTTTTGGTTTTTATACTATTATCAGTAGATTACTTGGTTATTTAAGAGATGTTTTGATAGCGATTTTTCTTGGAACAAGTTTTTTAGCAGATGTATTTTTTGTAGCATTTAGAATACCTAATACTTTTAGAAGATTATTTGCAGAAGGAACCTTTAATGCAGCTTTTATACCAAGTTACACTTCAGAATTAGTAAAAAAAAAAACTGGATCACAAAAATTTGCTAACGAAATTTTCAATTTATTATTTTTAGGACTATTGTTTTTAGTTTTAATTATAGAAATTTTCATGCCAATTTTTGTAAGGCTGATAGCACCAGGTTTTGTTGATGATTCAGAAAAAATTCAGCTAGCTGTCAATCTTACAAGGATAACTATGCCATTTTTAATGTTTGTGAGTCTATCTTCTTTTTTTGCTGCAATTCTAAATTCTCACAATAAGTTTGCTGCTGCCTCTGCAGCTCCAATAGTACTTAATATAGTCTTGATTGGAATTTTGTTTTTTGGCAAATTTCTTAACGACGAATTAGTTTATTATTTATCATATGGAGTTTCTATTGCAGGATTATTACAACTTATTTTTTTATATCAATTTGCAAAAAAATTTTATTTTATAAGACTTAACTTTAGCTTCAAAATTGATAATAAAGTAAAATTTTTTTTCAAAAAACTTTTACCAAGTATTTTCTCATCTGGTGTTACACAAATCAATATTCTTGTTGGCACTATAATTGCATCTTTTCAGGCCAGTGCCGTATCTTATCTATACTACGCTGATAGGATTTATCAAATAAACTTAGCAATCGCAGGAATAGCGATAGGCGTAGTTGTTTTACCACAGCTTTCTAAACATGTTTTTTTAAAAAAAAAAAATAAAATTCTCTTACTACAAAACAAAGCACTTGAGCTTAGTATGTTTTTAAGTCTACCAGCCTCAGTTGCTTTAATTGTAGGATCAGAACAAATTATTTCTGCATTATTTGGCTATGGTTCTTTTGATCAGTTGTCAGTATCTAACTCAGCAAATGCACTTTACTATTTTGGATTAGGATTACCTGCTTTTGCTTTAATCAAAGTATTTTCGACTTTTTTTTTCGCAAACCAGGATACTAAAACACCATTTTATATTTCATTACTTTCGGTAATTTTAAATATATTAATAAGTGTTTATTTTTTTAGAGAAATTGGTTTTATAATCATCCCTATAGCCACAACAATTTCATCATGGTTTAATGCAATAATATTATTTATTTACTTAAAAAATAAAGATTTATTTAATTTTAACGAATTATTTTTCGCCAAATTAATAAAAATACTTCTGGCATCTATACTAATGGGAATATTTTTTAATTATTTAATTTTGTTTTTTGAAAATAAATTGATTTATGAATATAATTTTAAATCTTTTTATTTGATACTTTCAGCTTTTTTAAGTCTTATATTCTATTTGAGTTTTTCATTATTTATCAAAGCTTTCAAATATGGTGATATTAAACTAAAGTATTAACTATGGGAAAAAAAATTTTTTCAGGTGTTCAGCCTACGGGAAATCTTCATCTTGGAAATTACTTGGGGGCGATCAAAAATTTTGTAAAACTTAACAATGAAGCTCAAAATGAGTGTGTGTTCTGTGTAGTTGATCTTCATGCTATTACAGTTGCTCAAGATCCAAAAAAATTAAAAGATAATATTTATGAAACTGTAGCAACTTTTATTGCTAGTGGTATTGATCCTAAAAAAAGTATTATTTTTAATCAATCAAGAGTGAGTGCTCATTCAGAAACAGCCTGGATATTAAGTTGTGTTGCTAGAATGGGATGGCTTAATAGAATGACCCAATTTAAGGAGAAAGCTGGAAAAGATAAAGAAAAAGCAAGTATCGGCCTTTATTCTTATCCTGTTTTAATGGCTGCAGATATTTTGTTATATGACACAACCCACGTACCTGTTGGAGATGATCAAAAACAACATTTAGAACTTTGCCGAGATATAGCCCAAAAGTTTAATAATGACTTTAATGCTGATGGTTTTTTTAAAATTCCTGAGCCATTGATTCAAAAAGAGTTTTCAAGAATTATGAGCTTGAGAGATGGTATTAAAAAAATGAGTAAATCTGAATTATC
Organism: uncultured Pelagibacteraceae bacterium; assembly: GCA_902606065.1. Classification (GTDB taxonomy): domain Bacteria; phylum Pseudomonadota; class Alphaproteobacteria; order Pelagibacterales; family Pelagibacteraceae; genus Pelagibacter. Next base: position 3,099 of record CACLEX010000001.1, on the reverse strand, counting down.
AGATCTGAGCAGGATAAATTTAACAGATGATAAAGACCAAATAATAAATAAAATCAAAAAAGCAAAAACTGATACTTTGCCACTACCATCCGATAGTGCAGATTTAGAAAAAAGACCCGAAGCAAAGAACTTGATGGGTATTTATTCTAGTTTAATGGATGTAAGTTTAGAGGATACAATAAATAAATTTTCTGGAAAAAATTTTTCGGAATTTAAAGAGAATTTATCACAAGTTATGGTTGATAAAATTTGTCCAATATCTTTGGAAATTAAAAAGTTGTTAAGTGAAAAAAAATATTTAGATAAGATATTATTAGAGGGGACTCAAAAAGCAGATAAAATAGCCTCAGAAAAGGTAAAAAAAATTCAAGAACTTGTTGGTTTTTAAGTTTTTTTTTATTAACAAGTTTCATTTTTACAATTATTGATTATATATAAATCATGTTTGTGCAGACTGAAATAACACCAAACCCAAATTCTTTAAAATTCTTACCTGGTAAGAATGTTTCAAATAAAGGGTCATTTGAAATTACACAAAAAGATCAAACTAATAATGAGTTAGTTAAAAATTTGTTATCGATAAATGGCGTTGAAGGTATTTTTCTAGGTAAAGATTTTATCTCGATAAATAAATATGACGATACATCATGGGATGATATTAAACATATAGTAATTTCTCTAATCAACGATTTTTACTCAACTGGAAAAGAATGTGTTGTAGAAAATACCTTAATTGAAAATAATGAAAATTTAAAAGACATAGAAAAAAAAATAGTTAAAATATTAGATGAAAAAATCAGACCTGCAGTTGCGAAAGATGGTGGAGATATCAAATTTAAAGAGTTTAAAGATGGTATAGTTAAAGTACAGCTCCAAGGGAGTTGCTCGGGATGCCCAAGTTCAACTATGACATTAAAACAAGGCGTTCAAAATCTGCTTTGCCACTATCTACCAGAAGTTAAGAAGGTTGAGGCTCTTTAAATGTTCAGTTTTAAATTAAAAAATCTTAAATTTTTAAATCAACTGATTTTCTTTAAGTCAAAATTTTATTTTGTTAGAATGAAAAGAAAGAACTTAAAAATATTTAAGTTTTTTGATGATAGAAGAATTGGTGCTATCCCTAGAATATTTTTGACAAGTATTTTTGTTGTATTTTCATTTTATCATATTCCATCAATAGTTAATTTTGCCAATCAGCAACTTTTAGATGATAAAGAATTTCAAAATAATTCAAAAGCTATACTAGCTTATACATTAAATAAAAAAGAGGGTGTTGAAGCTGATGGAGGAGACTTGAATGAAAAAGATTTGTTAATAGATATTTTTAGTTTAAACGATCTTGAGACAGACACAGTAAGATTAAATGCATCTACAATTAAGCAATTATTTCAAGACACCGATTATAAACTAGATGACGTAAGGGAAACAAAGTTAGTTAAGCCTGTCGCTTTAACCTTACTTCCTGGTGAAATCAAAATGATCGAAAGCACCAAGAAAAGAAAAGAGTTTTTTATTCAAATCGTTTTACCTTTAGTTTTAAAAGAAAATAATAATATTAGATTAGATCGAAAGACTTTGTTTAAAATTATAAATAAAAGCAATAACACTAAATTAGAAAAAAAATGGCTTGAAAAAAAATACAAACAATATGGAGTAACATCAAAAGATTTAACAACACTTAAAATCAGAATGGATGAAATACCAGTTTCTTTAGCACTTGCTCAAGCTGCGAAAGAAACAGGATGGGGAACATCAAGATTTGCACAAGAGGGCAATGCACTTTTTGGGCAATGGACTTGGTCTGGTGAGGGCCTAAAACCTAAAGAGGCTGATGAGAATAAGGGTCATAAAGTTATGAAATTTAATGTATTACAAGCCTCAGTTAGAGCTTATCAAAGAAATTTAAATACTCATCGATCATATAAAAATTTTAGATTAGCAAGAGCACATTTAAGAGATAACAATCAACCTTTAGATAGTTTAATTCTATCTCAATTTTTAAAAAATTATGCTGAAACTGGAAATCAGTATGTGGAAGTTTTGCAAAAAATTATTAATCAAAATAATTTAAAAGATTTTGATGATGCTAAGTTACTTCCTTCAAGCAAAGAGCTTGAAAGTTTAATTTAATTTTCCATTATAACAAATTGGGTTCCAAACCAACGCCACTTGCCATCATCATTTAAGGAACAATTTATTCTTCCGCGTCTTGGTAAAAATTTAGACTCGAAATTGATATAAAGAATATTTTTTTCGAATACTAAATTTGGTTGGCCCCATGAACCACCATCATTTGAATAACAATTGATATTTTTAATATTTTTTTGATTATCAAAAAATTCCACAATTAATCTAGGTGGATTATTATTTTTTTCTAATTTTTTTTCTACTGGTTTAAGAGATTTGTACTCTAGAGGATTATAATTTATTAGTGAGTTAAATCGTTTTAAATCTCCATACTTTTCATTTATTGGAAATCTTGGTAATTCAAATTTATCTTTATTGTTATCAATTATTCCCGAGTGTTGTCCAAAAGCAATTTCAAAATTTTTCGATATATAACTTTTCATAACAAGAGAATATTCACCAAAAGGATATGAAAATATTGGTGGCACATACCCTAGTTTATCTTTAAAAATTTTAGTTGCTGTTTCTATGTCGTTTATGAATTCTTTTTCTGTCATATCAATTAAATATTCATGTGTATGTGAATGGTGTCCTATATAGCCTATATTTGAGTCATCAATTTCTTTAATTTCATCCCAAGTCATATACCCTTTTTTACCTACAGGTTCAGTAGATACAAATAAGATGAATGGAATTTTATTTTTTTTAAGATATGGCCAGGCCTCATTATAAAATGACTTAAATCCATCATCAATTGTAATTAAAATTTTCTTATTCTTTTTTACTTTATTAAATTCATTTAAAAAATTGTTAGGGTCATAAAATTCATACCCTTGATTTTTAATGGTTTTTATTTGCTCATCAAACATATCCATTCTAATATTTGTTGATGGATATTTATTTTCATTAAATCGATGATACATCAATGATAAAACACCACTGTCTCTAGAATAAGATTTGATATTATTTTCT